>CAZNZM010000003.1:125014-147078 GCA_964577555.1 uncultured archaeon | reverse complement strand
GAAGTATTGCCTCTGACAATTGAATCGTCAATCAAAATAACTTTTTTGTCTTTTATAACCGACTTATTAACATAAAATTTTTCTTTTACTTTATCAAGCCTATCAGTACTCTCAATAAAAGTCCTGCCAACATACCTGTTTCTTATAAAAGCTTCCATGGCAGGAACACCTATTTCATGGGCATAAGCATCAGCAGCAGGCCTGGCAGTATCAGGAACAGCAGCAACAACCCACTCAGAAGAATTTATACTCAATTTTTCCTGTTTTGCAAGTTCAACACCAAGATTCCACCTGACTTGATAAACAGATTTTCCATCTATAACCGAAGCGGCATTCGCAAAATAAACCCATTCAAACATGCAATGAGCCGACCTTGGACTTTTAGCATAACGCTTTACCTCGACAGAATTGTCCTGCACAATCAGTATTTCCCCAGGCTTCAAACTTTTCGTATGATTGTCAGTAACATTTTCAAGAGCAACAGTTTCCGAAGCGGCGCCAACAAAATTATCAGAAACCGAATAACACATAGGCCTTATGCCATAAGGATCCCGCATTGCAGCAACAACACCTTCGGCATTTATATAAACAATATTATAAGCGCCATCAAAAATAGAAGAAATATCAGAAAACACGTGGTCAATAGGCTTTTTCTTCTCGCCAATCTGGTTCTTTTCAAGAAAATGCAAAATAAGTTCAGTATCAAGATTTCTCACCAAATGATACTGCTTTTTTTCAAGCTGGGTCTTCAACTCGGAAAAATTAGCTATATTGCCATTAAACGCAAAAGAAAACCACTTCCACTTTCTGCCATGATGCCTTTCAAAAGGCTGGGCAGAACCATCATCATCACCACCAGAAGTACTATACCTAGTATGCCCTATTCCACGGTCTCCAACATAACGCTCCATTATTGAAACAGCTTCATGCTTCTTTCTCGTTGAAAAAACTTCAGAAACCGAACCTACTTTTTTATGAGTATCAATAAGCTGCTGCCTATTAGAATTATAAGTCGTTATTCCTGCAGAAAGTTGCCCTCTGTTCTGCATTTGCAAAAGCATTTTATAAAGATAAAAAGCGGCTCCGCCAAAAGGATAATTTTTAAGAGGCTTTGGCAAGTAAACCGCGGCAACACCACACTCATCCTTTACCTCGCCAACCATAAACTAGATTACTTATAAGAACAAATTTAAAAGTTACCGCAACAACTCTCACAAAAAAATAGCACGATTGCAAAAAAAATCAATAAAAAACAATAAGTATAATATGCCAAAAAGTCTTGCAAAGTTACAATAAAACAACGTAGCCAATGACATCAATTGAAATTTAAAAGTTTCAGTCTTAATTTTGATTGTGAAACAAAAACACAGAATCGAAACAGCGATTACCGAAAAAAGGCTTGATGCAGTAGGAATTTCAACAAAAAACGACATAGAAGAAGATTTGCTAATAAAAGGAATTGAATCAATAAGATTCTGCGAAACATACCACATAGAATCAAACTTGGAAAAAGAAACACTCTCTATAATTTGCGAAAAAGCCATTATTGATCCTTTAATTCAAAAATTTTCAATAGACGAAAATTTTTACAAAGACAGCAACTATTGGGTGGAAGTAAAACTGCACGAAGGAGTTACAGACAACTTAGGCATAGTCATGGCAGAAGCAATAGAGGATTTTACGGGAAAAAAATTAGAAGCAAAAATAAGAACAGGAAAAAAATACTATTTTTATGGAAAAATAACAAAAAATGACATAAAACGCATAACCAAAGAATTGCTTGCAAATTCAGTAATTGAAACCTATGAAATAGGCGAAAAAAATGAGTGAAATCAAGATTTCAAAAATGAATGAAAAAGAATTGATAGAATTAAGCAAAAAAATGCTATTATCCCTTAACCAAACTGAAATGCTTCAAATACAAAAATATTACAAAAAAATAGGGCGCGAACCAACCCACATAGAACTTGAAACAATTGCGCAAACCTGGAGCGAACACTGCAAACACAAAACATTCAACGCATTGATAAATTACAAAGAAAACGGGAAGCAAGAAAAAATAGACAGCCTATTCAAAACATACATTCGCGAACCAACATACAAATCCGAAAAAAAATGGTTAGCATCAGTATTTTCAGACAATGCTGGCATAATACAATTCAACGAAAATTATGACATTGCTATAAAAGTGGAAACCCACAACCATCCAAGCGCATTAGACCCATTCGGCGGAGCAAACACCGGAGTTGGAGGAGTAATAAGAGACGTTCTTGGAGCAGGGCTTGGAGCAAGGCCTTTTGCCTGCACGGATGTACTATGTTTTGGCAACCACGACACTGAATTGCAAAAAATCCCTAAAGGAGTATTGCATCCTAAAAGAATATTCAAAGGAGTAAGAGCAGGAATAATGGATTACGGCAACAAACTCGGAATACCCACAGTCAATGGAGCAATACTTTTCGAGCCACGCTACCTTGGAAACCCGCTTGTTTATTGTGGAACAATTGGCATAATACCAAAAGAAATGACACAAAAAAAAGCATCCCCAGGAGAACTAATAGTTGTTATAGGCGGAAGGACAGGAAGAGACGGGCTTCATGGAGCAACATTTTCATCAACCGAACTCACTTCAGAAATTTCTTCAAGCGTAGTCCAAATAGGCAATCCTATTGAAGAAAAAAAAATGATTGAAGCAATACTAAAAGCCAGGGATTTAAAGCTTTACACCGCAATAACCGATTGCGGTGCAGGAGGCTTTTCATCAGCAATTGGCGAAATGGGTTCAAAAACAGGTGCAAAAGTATATTTAGAAAAAGCGCCTTTAAAATACGAAGGCCTACAACCATGGGAAATATGGTTGTCAGAAGCACAAGAAAGAATGATACTTGCAGTGCCAAAAAATAATTTCCAAAAAATCAAGGAAATATGCGAAATAGAAGGAACAGAGGCCACTATCATAGGCGAATTTACAGACACAAAAAAATTGGAGCTTTATTACAAACAAGAACTTGTAGGAGAACTGGACATGGATTTCCTGCACAACGGAAACCCAAAAAAAGAACTTGAAGCTGAATGGATTGAAAAAAAAGAAAAAACAGCAAAACCAAAAGAACCAGAAGATTATGGCAAAATTCTAAAAAGCATTTTATCAATGCCAAACATTTGCAGCAAAGAAAAAACAGTAAGAAAGTATGATCATGAAGTCAGAGGCGGAACAGTCCTAAAACCATTTGTTGGGCCAGAATCTGATGCACCAAGCGACGCTGCAATAGTCAGACCATTACTTGATTGCTGGAAAGGAGTTGTCATTGCCAACGGAATAAATCCCTTCTACACCGACATAGATCCTTATTGGATGGCTTGCTCCACAATAGATGAAGCAATAAGAAACGCTATATGCGTTGGAGCGGATTTTGAAAAAATCGCATTGCTAGACAACTTTTCATGGGGCAACCCTGAAAAAAAAGAAACATTAGGAGAACTTGTAAGAGCTTGCAAAGGATGCCACGACGCATCAATCGAATTCAACACGCCATTCATTTCAGGAAAAGACAGCTTATACAATGAATACAAAGCAAACGACAAAAACATTTCAATACCAGGCACACTCTTAATTTCTGCAATAGGAATAATTGAAGACTCAAGAAAAAAAATTTCAATGCCATTTAAAAGGGAAGGAAACAGCATTTATATTTTAGGGCAAACATATGATGAACTTGGAGGAAGCCATTATTACAAACTAACAAAAACAAAGTCCGGCAAAGTGCCTAAAGTAAGATTCAAGTCAGCAAAAAAAACATATTCAATATTAAGTAAATTAATTGCAAGCCAAGACACAAATGAAAAAATCATAACTGCCTGCCACGATTGTTCTGAAGGCGGGATTGCAGTTGCCTTGTCTGAAATGTCTTTTGGTTCAGGATTTGGAGCTAAAATAAAATGTGAAAAAATAATTACAGGAGAAAAAATAGAAAGACCAGACATTTTGCTTTTCTCCGAATCAAATTCAAGAATGCTTGTTGAAGTCGCGAAAGGAAAAGAAAAAGAATTTGAAAAAGCCTTGGAAGGTGCAGAGTTTTCAAAAATAGGAGAAGTGACAAAACAAAAAAAATTAATAATAAATTTCAAAGAAAAAAAATTGATTGAAGAAAGCCTTGCAGAACTTAAAAAAGCATGGAAAAAAACTTTATGGTGGTAAAATGAAGGCAATGATTTTGCGAGCCGCTGGAACAAATTGCGACTACGAATTAGGCTTTGCATTAAAATGCGCAGGATTTGAAATAGAAAACGTCCATATTAACGAACTTATTAAAGGAACAAAAAACCTCGAAAATTTCAGGCTCTTGGCATTGCCAGGAGGCTTTGCAGCAGGAGATTATTTAGGATCAGGAAAAGTATTTGCCAACAAAATAATATTCAAATTGGGACAGCAAATCCCAGAATTTATAAACGAAGGCAACCTAGCAATAGGCATATGCAATGGATTCCAAGTAATGGTAAAAGCAGGCATACTTCCAGGCTTTGAAAAAAAATATTCAGAACAACTCACAACGCTTACCCTTAACGATCCAATAGGTTTTCAATGTAAATGGGTAAAACTTAAAGGACAAAACAGCAAATGCGTTTTCACAAAAGAAATAGAAACACTTGAAGTTCCAATAGCCCACGGAGAAGGACAATTCATAACAAAAGACAAAAAAACATTGGAAAAACTATATGAAAACAAACAAATAGTATTCAAGTACGAAGAAAACCCAAACGGCTCTACTGATTCAATAGCTGGAATTTGCGACCAAACAGGCAGGGTCTTTGGATTAATGCCTCACCCAGAAAGAAATCTTTTCGGAATAAATGCTCCAAATTCAGAATACGGAAAAATAAAAGAAGAAGGCGAAGGAAGAAAAATTTTTGAAAACGCATTTGAATACTTAAAAAAATAAAATTCATACGGAAAAGAAAAGAAACAAGCGAATTCAAAAAAATAATTCAAATAAAAAACACGTCTCAAAAAAAACAAACAGCAAAAAGACAACACAAAAAATAAAACTAAAAAAAATAAAAATTGTCAAAAGAACGGCTCGGAAAAAAACAAACTAAAGACCAAAAACAAAATTTTACTTTAAAAAAAATAAAAGTGGTAAAAAATGGGTTGCAAAAAATTGGCTCACAAAAACAAAAAAAACAAAACCCAAAAAAACCAAGCCAACAAAGACAAAAAAAATAATTAAAACAAAACAAAAAAAATCAAAAAAATGACTGAAAAAAAAATTGGCTTGCAAAAATAAACAAAAAACAAAAACAATACGCCAAAAAATTGATTCAAAAAAAACAAATTTCAAACAAAAAAAATCAAGCCAACAAAGACAAAAAAAATAAAATAAACTAAAAAAACAAAAAAATAATTTAAAACGAAATAAAAACAAATTCACAAAAAAATGACTGAAAAAAAAATTTGGCTTGTAAAAAAAATCAACAAAAAACAAAAATCAGAAAAACAATTCAAAAAAAACCAAGCCAATGACAAAAAAATTTATTTTAAATAAAAAATAATTTCAAAAAAAAGGCCCGCAAAAAACAAAACAATAAAAAACATTGGCGCTATGACAACACAGCACAGTCTTGCGAATTTTCAGAAAAGTTTAAATTCTCGGACTTTGTAGATTTCATTAGTGTTAAAATGTCCGAAAATATCAGAGAAATGTTTGATGTAATGACTTTTTACAAACCAATCGGAACAGTTGTTGAAGAAAACCGCAGCATTTTCATGTCAATATTGCTTCTTGCAGTAGTTACTTTTCTTTATTGGGCAATTTCCTCAGCATTCTCAGTAATAACATATAATTCCAACTTTTTAGAAAACATTCTAACAAAAAGCTGGATTTTTCTTGGAATATTCATATCACTGCTTGTTGAAATACCTTTAAGTTCTTTAATAATTTTTTTCATATCAAGAATTTTTTCATCCAAAGGAGAACTGCCAAAACTAATTGCAATAAACTATTTTCTTGCAGCTTCTGCCTGTATATTGGCTTTTGTTGTCATGATCCCTTTTGCAGAATTTGCAGGAGCAGTTTTTATTACAATAAGCATGGCTCTTTATCTTTATTTCACTAACGAGGTTTTTGAAAAATTTTTTAACATCTCAAATTTGCAATCAATAATCTTGCTGATTTTTTATATTGGCGTGCCTTTGTTAATATTAGCAATCTTGTTTTTTGCAAAAGCCAAAATTTAAAGATTCCTGTTTAAAATCGTAAACAAAAAGAAAATTATGCCAGGAACTATCAATTTTATACATTCAGAAACCAAATTTGCAATCATTGTATTTTTGATTATTACCTCGGTTGCAAGTACTATTCCAAGGTTCAAAGGTTGGATAATGCTTATTTTTTGAACAATTTCACTCATAAATTCCATTGGAATTATTATACCACTTATAAATATCATTGGAATGACTGCCAAAAGACCTGCAAGAATAGTGGTTGATTGCATTTTTGTATAATTAGATATGAACAAACCCAAACAAATGAACGCAAATCCTATTACGATGGTTACTGCTAAAAGGTTAAACAAACCAAGGATAAAATTCAAACTGAAAAAATTGGAAAATATTTGCATTAAATTGGACTTGCCAGAAACCGCGTCGAAAATATCAAAAATTGTTATGGATATTCCAGATATCCTTACCCCAAAGAAAAATATTGCAACAAACATTATAACGCCGGCCTCAAAAATTGAAATCATTAGTTGTCCAAATACTTTTCCAAGGAAAAGCTCCAATTTACTTGTAGGAGACAAAATAAGCCTTGAATAAGCCCCCTCATTTCTCTCATTTACAAAAGAGACACCAGTCAAAAGTATAGATGTAAGCATTATAACCAATACAAGTGCAATAGGAGTTATTATTTCAAGTTTTGATGCTTTATAAATACTGTTTTTGTTTATTATGACAGGATTAGAAAGAAATTCGGGACTCACCATTGACAATTGCTTTATATTATATATGAACGAATCAAGGATTTTTGCTGCGTCTTTCAAATCGTTTCTTATAGATTTTTCAGTTTCAACAGCGTTGCTTATAAGCCCATTAACTTTGTTTATAGTTCCCTGCAAACTTGACAATTGACTGTTAAAATAATTTATATCACCTTGAACTTGCGAAAAACGCTGCTTGATTATTTGAAGATCCCTTGAAGCATTGTTAAGTTCTATTTCTATTGAATCAAATTCCTTTTCGGCTTCAGTCAATTCTCTTTCCAATGAATTAAATTCATTAATAATTTTTTGAAGATCATTAAATGAAGAAATTATTTGGTCACACAATTCCTTTAACTCTGGAGTGTTTTTTACTGCGTTTGCGTATTTTTCTGAAGTACAATATTCTTTTGCTTCCTTGGATTGCCTATCAATAGAATTTATTATTTCTTTATATTCTGAAATTTTCATTTTTGCATTCTTTATTCTTTTGGAATTTTTTTGTTTGAGTTCTCTGAATGAACTTATTTTTTGTTGAAACACGGTTATTTTTGGTTCAAGTTCATCAATCATTCTTTTTTGGCTTTGAAGCTTTGTACGCATTTCCTCAACATCAATGCTGTTTACTGTATTATTCAAATCAATTATTTGGCTTTCCACTTCACCAAGTTTTTTTGTGAATTCGTTTATTTTTTCAGATTCCAATTGAAGTTTTTGCTTGATCGTATCAAGGCCAGTCCAAATTTCTGAAAGCATCTCCTGGGACGTTTGAAAGCCTATGGCTCTTATTGAATCTGAAGCAACTTGGAAAAAGAAAACTGAATTTATTATATTTGAATTGTCATTAATAATATCCACCACAAAGCGTCCTTGTGTTGGCTCTGGTTCCCTAATTATTATTCCAACCTTGGCTTTTCTTTTCATCACCATTTCCCTTACTTGGTTTTCGTCGTCTACTTTGATTATGTTTATAGATTCGGATTTTTTGAGTTTTTCAATAAGTTTTGAGGTTTCAAATTTTGAAATTTCATTAGGCGCATATAATGCAACTTCTATTTTGCCAATTGACGTGTCGCCAGAATATGCTGTCCCAAGGGTAAGTATGACTATTAAAGGATAAATTATGAGCAACGCAAGAGCCACTTTTTGGTTTTTTATCAAATTTATTTCCTTTGACGCAATTGCCAATATTTTATAACCTGGAAAATATTCAATTATTGACAAAATGCTCTTTGGCATCAGTTTCTCAACCTCTCGCCTGTAACATTAAGGAATACATCTTCAAGTTCAGGCTCTTTGATAACCGAACTTGCAACTTCATAGCCTTGATCGTTCAACCATTGGGTAAGAATTGATATTTTTTCAAGGGAATGCTCCTGTGAAAAAGAAATAACTATCACAGAGCCGGTTATTTCAACACGGGAATCAGGAAATGAATTTTTTATTAGTTCGGCATGTGCTTCATCTATAATTTTGTCAAGCTTCATTATCAATATTCTTACTCCACCGAATTTTTCTATTAATTCGTTTGGAGTTCCGCTGACAAGCAACTTTCCATTCACCAACAAACCAACTCGGTCACACAATTGCTGTGCTTCATCAAGGTAATGGGTTGTTAAACAAATTGTTTTGCCCTGGTTTTTGAGTTCCTTTATTTTCTTCCAAATCAATCTTCTCATTGTAGGATCCAAACCAACGGTTGGCTCATCCAAAAAAATTATTTGCGGATCATGCAACAAAGAACATGCAATATTAACCAACCTCTTATAACCACCACTTAAATCAGCCACAGTCTTTTTTTCAAATTCTTTAAGCTGAAACCAGTCAAGCAAATACTCTATTTTTTCATCCAATTTTTCACCTTTAAGTCCATACATTAATCCAAAAAACCTTAAATTATGATAAACGCTAAACCCATGATAACAACTTATGTCTTGAGGCACGACTGAAAACAAAGTTTTTATTTTAGAATAATTTTTGTCAAGTTCTTGCCCGAAATATTGCACATTGCCCAAGTCTTGCATCATAATCCCAGTAACTATTTTAATCAAAGTGCTTTTGCCAGCGCCATTACTGCCTAATAAACCATAAATTTCACGCTCCATAAGCACAAGATTAATATTATCCAACGCCTTATGAAGCCCAAAAGATTTAGTTACATTCGTTACCAAACAAACAGGTTTAGGCATTTAAGTAAAATTAATTAATCTATATTAATAAAGTTTTTTGATAGGGTTTTTGGTTAAAAAATGTTCAAAAAAACAGGCAAAAAACAAATAAAAAAATAATTTCATGAAAAAATGGCTCACCAAAAAAAACTAAATTGAAAAAAAAATCAAAATTCAAAAAAATGCTTGCAAAAAACTTGACAAAAAAAAGAATTTAAAAAAATAAATTGGCTAAAAAACTGATTAGATACAAAAATTGATTTAGAAAATTAAAAAAATAATAAAAAACAAAAAAAACATCTGGCAAAAAAACAACCCTAAAAAAAGCTAATACAAAAAAATGGTTAAAAAAATTGACAAAAAAAACAAGTTCAGCCATTAAAATTCCAAAAAAATTATTTTCAATGCTTAAAATGCCTTTCACCAGTAAAATAAAGCGCTATTTTTGCCTTTTTCGCGGCGTCTATTACTTGTTCATCATTAATACTTCCCCCTGGCTCTGCAATCGCGACAATTCCGGCCTTTTCAGCGATTTCCACACTATCTTTGAACGGAAAAAAAGCATCAGACGCCAAAACAGCGCCTTTTGCCCTTTCACCGGCTTTTTTTAATGCAAGTTCGGTTGCATCAACTCTTGAAGTAAGACCACCGCCTATACCAACTGTTGCTTTTGATTTTGCAACAACTATCGCATTGCTTTTCACGTTTTTTACGACTTTCCATGCAAATTCAAGATCTGAAATAATCTCATTTGAAATTTTTATGCCTGTTTTGTCATCCAATTCAAACCTGCCTAAAAAATCCTTTTCCTGCAAAAGCAAGCCGCCTTCAATTTGCCTAAAATCCTTTTTCTCAGTTTTTGAAACAAAGTCAATTTGCAAGACTCTCAAATTCTTTTTGGATTTCAAAATTTCAAGCGCCTCCTCGGAATATTCCGGAGCCACTACAACTTCATTAAAAAATGAAACTATTTTTTCCGCAGAAGCCTTGTCACATTCCCTGTTCAAAGCAATAATGCCGCCAAAAGCACTAAGCGGATCGCAAGCATATGCTTTTGAAAAAGCCTCGTCAATTTTTTCAGCAGAAGCCACGCCGCAAGGATTACCATGCTTAACTATTACTACACTTGGCTCTCTAAATTCCAATATTGCCTGCAAAGCAGAATTTACATCCAAATAATTATTGAATGAAAGTTCTTTTCCGTTGAACTGCTTTGCATTTGAAATATTAATCCCAAAATAAGCTGGTTTTGAATAAACAGCCGCTTTTTGATGCGGATTTTCACCATACCTCAATTCCGAAACCTTTTCATAACCCAAAACCAATTTTTCCGAAAAATCAGCCACCCCATATTTTTCTGCAAAATAGTTTGATATAATTGAATCATAAAAAGCAGTGTGTCTATAAGCATCAACCATCAAAGCCTTTTTCACCGAATCTGAAAGACAACCATTATTTTTTTCTAAGTCCTCAACCACTTTAGTATACTGACTTGGCTCGACAATTACTCCGACATTTTTATGATTTTTTGCCGCAGCCCTTATTAACGCAGGACCGCCTATATCAATATTTTCAATTGCCTCTTCAATATCTGATTTTTCTTTTGAAGCAACTTTTTTGAAAGGATAAAGATTCACAACAACCAAATCAATTTTTTCAAACCCATGACTTGAAAGCTGAGCCAAATGTTCATTTGTTCTCTTTGCAAGTATTCCTGCATGAATCTTCGGATGCAAAGTTTTCACTCTTCCGTCAAGAATTTCCGGAAACCCAGTGAAATCTTCCACTTTTGTTGTGTTGATACTTGCAAGACTCAAAGTATTGTATGTTCCGCCAGAAGAAATGATTTTCACTCCATGCTTTTCAAGAATTTTTGCAAATTCAATAAGCCCGGTCTTGTCAGAAACCGATATCAAGGCTGTTTCAATTCTGTGCATTTTTATCTTTTTCCCCTATTGCTAACTTTTTGTCAATAACCATTTTAATTGCTTTCAATATACATTCCTGTTCAAGCTTTTGAACTTTTTCCTTAAGAGTTTCAGGCGTGTCGTTTGGCAAAACCTTGATTTTTTTCTGCATTATTATTTTTCCCGCGTCTACTCTTTCAATTACCTCGTGCAAAGTACAACCTGTCTCTTCATCCTTATTATTTATTACTTGCTTATGAACATCAAGATTCATCCCGCCAGCATATTTTGGCAACAAGCTTGGATGTACATTCCAAATCCTGCCCCTAAATTCAGACACAAAATAAGGAGTAAGTATTTTCATAAAACCTATCAAAATAACAAGTTCAGTTTTTTCTTCCTTCAATTTTTTTATTATTTCCTTTTCAGCCATTTCCCTGTCTCGGAATTTCTTATAATCAACAAAAAAATTTTTTATGCCATGCATCCTGGCTCTTTCCAATATAAACGCATCTTTTTTGTCAGAAACAACCAAAGAAATTTTTGCATTGAGTTTTCCTGCCTCAATTTCGTCTATTATGGCTTGTAAATCAGTTCCCCTGGTTGAACCCAATACTCCTATTTTCAATTCTTTTTTCATGCAATAAAATTACTTTTGTTTGGTTTTTAAAATTGAATTGTAAACAAAAATTTCAACCAACAAAAATCATTTTCTCGCATTGCTTGAATTTTCTATTTCTTCACACGCTTTTAAAGTGTTTTCAATCAAAGACGCAATTGTCATTGGCCCTACCCCGCCAGGCACAGGCGTAATCCAGCTTGCCTTTTTTTTAACAGCTTCAAAATCGACGTCCCCGACAAGTTTTCCTTCTTTTGTTCGGTTTGTTCCAACATCAACCACTATTGCACCTTTTTTCACCATTTTTGCAGTAACCAGTTTTTCCTTTCCAGCGGCACTCACAAGTATGTCCGCCATTTTTGTGTGTTTTGCAAGATCAACGGTTTTACTGTGGCAAACAGTGACTGTGCAACCTTCATGCAAAAGCATTAAAGCCAAAGGCTTGCCTACAATATTGCTCCTTCCAATTATGACAGCATGTTTTCCTTCAATATTTTGAGAAACTGTTTTTAACAAAGCCACTATTCCTTTTGGAGTTGCAGGTGGCATGCATTCCTTACCTAACAAGTTCCTGCCTTGATTATAAGGGTGAAAGCCATCCACGTCTTTGCGCACGTCAATCAATTCCAAAACCTGCTTTTCCACCAAATGTTTTGGCAATGGAAGTTGCAACAACACCCCATGAACTTTTGAATCATAATTAAGCGATTTTATTATTTTGGAAAGCTCTTCATATGAAATTTTTTCAGGCAACTTTTTTATTTCAGAACTCATACCTATTTCAAGACAGGTTTGATGTTTTTTTTTCACATAAATTGTTGATGCAGGATCATTGCCAACTTGAATTACAACCAAATTCGGGACTATTCCTCTATCCTTCAACTCTTTTACTCTTGTTTTTGCATTATCAAGTATTTTTTTTGCAATTTTTGTTCCATCTATTATCTTTGCAGACATGTTTTCACTTGGAATGCAACGGGAATTTTTTGCAAAGTTTCAGAACTTCTTTATGAATCTCTTTTATTTCAGCATCATTTTCAATTCTTTCCATTACCTCTTGTATAACCTTTTCCCTTTCATCCTTGTCTTCATAAAAATCATATACTGCCACTTTTTTTATTACTCTTGCTATCAATTCACCTATTATTTTCATTTCCTTTTCTTTCATGCCTCTTGTTGTCAAAGCAGGAGTCCCAAGCCTTATGCCACTAGGATAGAATGGAGAACTCGGATCAAAAGGAATAGTGTTTTTATTAACTGTTATTCCGGCTTTTTCAAGTCCTTGTTGACAATAAAGCCCTTTTCCCTTTCCAAAAGGAGTCAAGTCTATCAAAATCAAGTGATTGTCCGAACCGCCAGTAACAAGCTTAACCCCATTTTTTTTAAGCGATTCCGCCAAAGCCTTAGTATTATTGACTATTTGGGCAGCATACTCTTTAAACTGTGGTTTTAATGCTTCACCCAAAGCAACTGCTATTGCCGCGGTTTGATGGTCATGAGGCCCCCCTTGCAAACCCGGAAACACAGCCTTGTCTATTTTTGAAGGCAATTCAAAATCCTTTTCAATTCCCTTTTTAGTAACCATTATCATTGCTCCTCTGGGGCCACGCAATGTCTTGTGAGTTGTAGTGGTTACAATATGCACGTACTTGACAGGACTTTCATGAACTCCGCCTGCAACAAGCCCTGAAATATGCGAAATGTCAGCGGCAAGATAAGCTCCAACCCCTTCCGCTATTTCTGAAAATTCCTTAAAAGGAAGTTGTCTCGGATAAGCAGTTGCCCCAACCCAAATCAATTTAGGTTTGTGTTCATGTGCAAGTCTTTTCACTTCCTCAATATCAATATAGCCATCAGGCTTGACATTGTATTGCACGCTTTTATATGTTTTTCCCGAAAAATTCACCTTCCAACCATGAGTCAAATGCCCTCCTGCCGTAAGGCTCTGACCCATCACCACATCTCCAGCATTAAGCAACGCAAAATAAACAGCCTGATTTGCAGGACTTCCAGAGTAAGGCTGAACATTGACATGTTCAACTCCAAACAATTTTTTTGCACGTTCAATTGCAAGCAACTCCAATTTGTCCACAAATTCTTGTCCGCCATAATATCTTTTTTTAGGATAGCCTTCAGAGTATTTGTCAGTAAAAACTGAGCCAAGCGCCTCCCTAACTGCAATACTACAATTATTTTCAGAAGGAATCATTTCAAGCCCATTTTCCTGCCTCTTGGTTTCAGATTGAATCAAATCAAAAACTTCCCTGTCAGACTTTTTCAACGGCTTGCCAACCATCAGCACACCCTACACCATTCAAACTAAAATAGATTTAAATTATTGATTATTAACCCTTTCTATGCTTTTATTAAAAGCATGGCAAAAAAAGACACAGACTTTGAAAAAAAAGCAAAAGAAATAAAATCAAAAATATTTTCAAATGTTGAAAACCTGGACATTGAAAAATCCATAAAAGAAATTACCAATGAAAGCATGCGATACGCGCTTCAACACGTTCTTTCAAAACAATGGGTTTCGGCAACACAAAAAAAAGCGTTTTTGGAAATACTTAAAGAGCAAAAAGACGCAATAAACCTGCTCTTCTTTACAGGCGAAAACAAAGGCAAAGCCATTCAAATCCTCAAACCGCTTTTCGGAAATAACTCAAAAAAATTTATTAACGAATTTCAAAATACTTTTGACAAAATGCAACGCGAACTTCTTTCTTACCTTGAAAAACCAACAGCAAATTAAACAACAAATTAAAACACGAAAATATATTAAAAAAACAAAAAATCGACAAAAAAAGGATTGCAAAAAAAACAAAAAATAAACAAAATTAAAAAAAAATAAATTCAAAAAAATACAAAAAATCTGTTCGCCAAAACAAAACAATTTTAATTTTTAAAATAAAAATACCAAAAAAATGACAAAATTAAAAATTGAAAAAAAAAGGCTAGCAAAAACAAACAACAAAAAACGACCTTGGCTAAAAAACAACAAGACAAAAAAAATTACAAAAAAAATTGGCTCACCAAAAAAAACAAAAGAACAGATCAAAAAAAATAAAAAAAATAAAACGGCTCGCCAAAAAAAACATAAACTAAAAAACTTCAAAAAAAAACCAAAACTAAAAAAAATAAAAAAAACACCAAAAAAACAACATTGGCTCAACAAAAAAATAGCCCGAAAAAAAACAAAATTTCAAACAAAAAAAATAAAAAAATAAAACGGCTCGCCAAAAACAAACAAAAAAAACAAGACAAAAAAAAGACAAAACAATTTAAATAAAAAAAAACAAATTCACAAAAAAATTACAAAAAAAATTGGCTCACCAAAAAAAACAAAAGAACAGATCAAAAAAACAACAAAAAAAATTCGGCTTGCAAAAAAAACAAAAATTCAAACAAAAAAAACAAAAAAAATAAAACGGCTTGCCAAAACAAAACCAAAAAAAAACAATTCAAAAAAAACATCTAAAAAAACAAGCAAAAAAAACAAAACAATTTAAATAAAAAAAAACAAATTCAAAAAAATGACAAAAAAATTTGGCTCCCCAAAAAAAAACAAAAAATTGGCTCACAAAACAAACAAAAAAAAGACAAAAAAAACCAAAACTAAAAAAAAGCCTTGCAAAAGACAAAAACACAAAAATAATTCAAACGCGCTTCAAAGTATTTTTATTATTGTTTCTTCTCTTTCTGGCCCAACAGAAACAAGCCTTATTGGCACGCCTATTTCCTTTTCAATAAACTCCAAATATTTTTTCGCATTAGAATCCAAATCATCATACTCCTTTTCCTTTCCAGTAACCTCAAAACCGTCAAATTCCTTATAAACAGGCTCGGCGCTTTCAAGACCCTTGTTGCTATAAGGAAAATACCTTATTTCCTTTCCGCCTATTTTATAATTCAAACAAATTTTTACTTTATCAAGCCCGCTCAAAACATCTAACTTTGTTATCGCCAATTCAGTAAAACCATTCAAGCGATGAGAAGTCCTGAGCATCGGAAGATCAAGCCAACCAACACGCCTTTTTCTTCCAGTAGTAGTGCCAAACTCGTTCCCCTTTTGAGTCAAAAAATCGCCAATTTCATCCTTAAGCTCTGTTGGAAAAGGCCCAAAACCGACTCTAGTAGTATATGCTTTGACAATGCCAACTATCCTCTTAATTTTTGAAAAAGGCATTCCAACACCAGTCGCCACGCCGCCAGAAATAGGATGAGAACTAGTCACAAAAGGATAAGTCCCAAAATCATTATCCAAAAAAGTTCCTTGAGCACCTTCAAACAAAACATCTTTTCCAGATTCAAGCTTTTCACACACTTCAAGGCTCACATCACACAAGAAATTTCTGAATTCAGCTCCAAGAACCGAATACTCGGCATAAACATCTTCCTTTGTAAAAGGCACTTTTATTTTATAAGCCTTTTCAAGAATAGCCTTTTTTATTGGAAAAACTTCATCAATTTTTTCTTTCAACCTCTTTTCATCAACCAAATCCTCAAATCTTAATCCTATCCTTTCAGCCTTGTCAGCATAGCAAGGCCCGATGCCTCTTTTAGTAGTCCCTATTTTAGTCTTACTCCTGCTTTCCTCCCTGCCCTCATCAAAAAGATTATGCCAAGGCATTATTATGTGAGTACGCGGGTCTATGCCCAAATCAACAAACAATTTAAGTTCCTTCAAATGCTCAATCTCATTTCTCAAAACCCTTGGATCCAAAACAACTCCAGCGCCAATCAATATTCTTTTTCCTTGAACAACCCCGCTTGGCAACAAATGAAATTTTATAGTCTTATCCCTGACAACCACAGTATGGCCTGCATTATTACCGCCTTGATACCTTACAACACAATCAGTTTTGGCGGCATAAAAATCAGTGACCTTGCCCTTTCCTTCATCACCAAATTGCGAACCAATAATAACAGTGCCAACCATTATAATCCACCAACTGATAAAATAACACGGATATTTTAAAAGAATCGTTGAAAAAACAAGCAAACAAAACACCAAAAAAACAAAATTTTGAAACCGAACCACTAAAAATATTAAATCTTCCAATCATGATTTTTTTGGTGTTTAAAATGGCAGAAGTAATGGTTGTTTTTGGCTCTTCAACAGATGAAAAAACTTATAACGACCTCAACGCAAGGCTGAAAAGGTCAGGCATTTCATTTGATTTCAGAGTGTTAAGCGCGCACAAAACCCCGAAAGAACTTGAATTCGAAATAAACGACTCGGCTGCAGAAATTTTTATTGCAGGAGCAGGGTTAGCTGCGGCTTTGCCAGGAGTCATAGCATCAAAAAAAATCAAGCCAGTCATAGGAATTCCATGCGAAGGCGCCTTCAACGGACTTGATTCCTTTCTAAGTTGCACCCAAATGCCACCCGGAGTCCCAGTCATTGCAGTTGGCGTGGGAAAAGTGGAAAAAGCGGTAAGCCTTTGCGGAAATTTTTTACACGGATTTACCGAAATTGCGTTGGTAAAAAAAACCGCCAACATTGAAAAAGAATACTACGAAAAAGCAAAAAAATTCCTGGAAACAAATAAAATACCTTTTTCCGAATCACCCAACACAAAAAAACTTGAACACTCAAAAATCTTCGTTGATTTCGTAAAACTTGGAAAAAAGCCTACTGCAACGCAAAACTCGACAATTATTTGCCCAGTTGCAAAAAAAAATTCAAAAAAAGACGCAATCAAATTCTTTGACACTCTTCAATCATCATATTGCGTAGGATTGAACAACTACAAAAACGCAGTTATTGCAGCAATTCAACTAGCCAATCTAAACGGAAATTATTCAAAAGTCCTCTTGGAATTGAGAAGAAGCGAAGCACAAAAAGTCATTGAAAGCAACAAGCAATCAACCTTGATTTCAAGATCTGCTGAATAATTTTTTTAATATTTTTCAAAAATAATCCATTTTTAAAGATTAGTCAAGTAGATTTTTTAGGTGGTTGGATGGGTTCCGTAAAAAACTTGATAATTGAAAAAGAAGCTACTGAAGATTCAATGGGAATAGGAATTTTTGAATTCACTGATGATTACTCGGTTTTTGATTATGGCAAGATGCCGGACAAAATCCCAGGCAAAGGCGAAGCGCTTTGCAGACAAGCAGCTTACAATTTCAAAGAAATAGAAAAAAGATTTGACATAAAAACACATTTCAGAAAACTAATTTCAGGAAACAAAATGCAAATAAACTTGGTAAGAGTACTCGACCCGCAAAAAGTAAAAATTTACGAAGAAACCACAAATTACTTGATTCCTTTGGAAATAATTTTTAGAAACACTTTGCCTCCCGGCAGCTCTGTATTCAAAAGACTGCAAACAGGCGAATTAACATTAGATGACCTCGGACTTTCTATTGAACCACAACCCGGCCACAAATTCGAAAAAGCCTTTCTCGATGTAAGCACCAAATTAGAACCAACCGACAGGTATCTTTCATGGGATGAAGCACTTGAACTTTCACAAATAACTGAAGACCAAATGTACGAATTAAAAGAAGCAGTCCTTAACATCAACGACTTTATCACCGAAAAAGCAGCTCAAATAGGGCTCGAACACGCGGACGGAAAAGTAGAATTTGCCATAACCCCAAAAAACGAACTTATGCTTGTGGATGTATGCGGCACTTTGGACGAAAACAGGTTTTTGTGGAACGGAATCCATGTAAGCAAACAAGTTTGCAGGGATTACTACAAAAAATTGCCATGGTACGCAGAATTGGAAGAAGCCAAAAACAAAGGACTTGAAAAAGCCGCTTGGCCAGAGCCTCCAAAACTTCCAACAGAACTTGTCCAGATTGTTTCAGAAATGTACAAGAGCGTATGCGATGCCTGGACCGGAGAAAAAATATTCAAGGCACCGCCACTTGAAGAAGTAATGAACAAATACAAAGCCTTTCTTGAAAAAAGCAATTGATAACACCTAAAAAGGCAAATATTGCTAAAAATTTTTGATGCCGGAAGGCTTGGAGCAAATTATTCCGTCTGAATACAAATCGTGTTCAATTCCTACAAAGCCAACAGATTCAAGTCCAGAAATTATTTTATTCGGCAAGCTTGAACTTTTGCCACTGGATTTTCCAGGCATTGCCGCATAATGCCAAAGCCTTCCCCCAAACTTCAACACACGAAACAATTCCAAGTAAAAATTTTTTGAATAAAGCTCCGGCGCCACAACATACGTTGGCGGATCATGAATAATGCAATCAAAAAAATTATCATGAAAACCTGAAACTATTTCGGACACATCACCTTCAATTATTTTTATTTTGCTGTTGACGAACAAATTTGAACTTGCGTGGTTGAACTTGCAAATCTTTATTACTTCTTGGTCTTTTTCTATCGTTGTGACTTGCTTGACTTCATTAAGTTTAGCAGAATAAATTGCAGTATACCCAAGACCCATGCAAGTATCCAAAATCCTTCCATGCGGCCTTAAAACCGATATTTTTCTTTTGACATCTTCAAGCGGGTCAAGTTTTGCAAATTTGTGCATTGGCACGGCATTTATTCTCAAGGCAGGCAAAGTTTTGGTTGGAATCAATTGGTAAAATTTTCCAGTACTATTTGAAAAAAATTGAATTATGCTTTTCGGCGATTTTTTCGGCATTGATAAATTTAATGCACTAATTATTAAGTTGGTAATGTTTTCATCAGCCTTTAAAAAACCATAAATATCAAATTTTTATTGGTGATGCATTGAATAAATTCGATTTTTTCTCCCCTCTAGATTATCGCTATATTGATGAAACATTGGCTGCCAAGGCTGGAAAATATTTTTCGGAAAACGCCAGAATAAAATATCAAGCAAAAGTTGAAGTCGCGCTAGCCAAAGCGCTTTACAAACAAGGGGTTTGCACGAAAAAAGCATATGAGGAAATTGCCAACGCAGCAGAAAAAATCACTGCGGAAGAAGTTTATGCAGAAGAAAAAAAAATCAAGCACGATGTAAGGGCTCTTGTCAATGTTATCAGAGCAAAAATTTCGGATGAAGCCAAGCCGTTTGTCCATTTTTCCGCAACATCATACGATATTGTTGATACCGCATCTGCTGCAAGGTATAAAGACGCGGTTATCGAATTTGTCATACCTGAATTGAAAGAACTTCTTGACGTGTGGATAGAAATCGCCTTAAGAGAAAAGAGCACTTTGCAAATAGGCAGAACACACGGACAACACGCCGAACCAATAACATTCGGCTTTGCAATGGCTGGTTATATAAACAGGCTTGGCAGAGCCATTTCCTCAATGGATTGGTGCGCAAAAAAATTGGAAGGAAAATTTTCAGGAGCAGTAGGTTGTTTCAACGCCAGTTCAATTTTAGTAAGCAACCCTGAAAAACTCGAAAAAGATATTATGGACGAACTCGGACTTTGCCAACCAATGCACTCAACTCAAATAGTTGAACCAGAACCAATGCTTGACCTTCTTCACTCAACATCGGAAGCATTTGCAGTACTTGCAAATTTCTCCGACGACATGAGGCATTTGCAAAGAACCGAAATATCGGAAATCGCGGAAAGCTTTGAAGAAGAACAAGTAGGTTCAAGCACAATGCCACACAAACGAAACCCCATTAATTTTGAAAACGCCAAAAGCCTTTGGAAAGCATTCATGCCAAGGATTGTCACTTTCCACCTTGATGCAATTTCAGAACACCAACGTGATTTAACCAATAGCGCAAGCGCAAGATTCATACCAGAATTTTTCCTCGCATTAATTGTCACATCAAAAAGACTTGCAAATGTCTCAAAAAAAATGATTGTTGACAAAGACTCCATGACAAAAAATTTTGAAATGAGCAGGGAAAAAATAGTCGCCGAGCCCCTTTACATTTTGCTTGCAAAATACGGACACACAAATGCACACGAATGCGTAAGAAAATTGACTATTGAGTCAAAGAAAAGCGGAATCGGAATATTAGAAATTGCAATGAAAGACCCAGAGTTGCATGGCTTTATAAAAAAATTTTCAAAAAAAGAAATAGAAATAATAAAAAACCCGAAAAATTACACAGGCATAGCCGAAAGAAAGACGGAAAAAATTTGCGATTACTGGAAAAAAAGGTTGAAATAATGATTAGCTATAAAGAAGCAGGCGTTGACATTAATGCAGGAAACGAAGCCGAAGAGCTTATTGGCAAAGTTGTCAAGTCAACTTACAATAAAAACGTGATTGCAGGAGTAGGAGCTTTCGGCGCGGCCTTTTCCTTGAAAGACGCCTTCAAAATGAAAGAACCGGTAATTGTTTCAACAGTTGACGGAGTAGGAACAAAACTTAAAGTTGCAGCACTAATGAAAAAATGGGACACTATAGGCCAAGACATTGTAAACCATTGCTCCAACGACATACTTGCAATGGGCGCAAAACCTCTTTTTTTCATGGATTATATTGCCGCTGAAAAAATCAATCCTTCAAGAATTGCAGAAATAGTTAAAGGCATGGCAAAAGCTTGCAAAGAACTTGATTGTTCGCTTATAGGCGGGGAAACAGCAGAAATGCCAGGAGTTTATCTTGAAGATGAACATGATGTGGTAGGCATGATGGTTGGAATTGTTGAAAGAAAAAAAATGATTGACGGCTCAAAAATAAAAGAAGGAGATGTATTAATAGGTTTGGCTTCAACAGGGCTTCACACCAACGGTTACAGCCTTGCAAGAAAAGTACTTTTCAATGAAGCTGGCTTGGGAGTAAACGATTTTTCAGATTATTTGGGTCGCACAATCGGAGAAGCATTGTTGGAACCGCATAAAAGCTACTCAAAACCAGTGCTTTCGCTAATGAAAAAAATTGAAGTAAAAGGCATAGCACACATAACAGGCGGCGGCCTTGGAGAAAACGTGCCGCGCATAATTCCAAAAAACCTCACCCCAGACTTTGACTTGAACTCCATTCATACTCCAAAAATTTTTAAATTAATACAAGAAAAAGGAAATGTTTCAAACGAAGAAATGTTCAAAACATTCAATATGGGAGTGGGACTTGTGCTTGTTGTCAAAAAAACAGATGCAAACGCAACAATTGAATTTTTGAAAAAAAACGGCGAAACCGCATGGTTGCTTGGAAAGATAACTAAAAAATAATTCAAAAAAAATAAATAACAAAAAAAATGTTTCGCCAAAAAAAACAACAAAAAACAGTTCACAAAAACAAAAAAATTTGGCTCACAAAAAAATAATTCAAAAAAAGTCTTTACCGCTAAAAAAATAAAATTGAATTGGAAAAAAATAAATTTATTAAAAAAAACACGCCTGACAAAAGACAAAAAAATAATTGAAAATTTTAAATTAAAAACAAAATAAAAAAAATCAAAAAAAATGACTGAAAAAAAATTGGCTTGCAAAAAAGCAGAAATACAACAAAAAAATGAAAAATACGCC
>CAZNZM010000003.1:74046-124914 GCA_964577555.1 uncultured archaeon | reverse complement strand
AAAAAAAAACAAATTCCATAAAAAAACCAAGCCACAAAAAAAGACAAAACAATTTGGAATTAAAAAAATAAAATCACAAAAAAAAACAACACAAAAAAACAAATTCAAAAAAAAACACCAAACAAAAAAAAACAAATTAAATTTCAAAAATAAAAAAATTGGCTTGCAAAAAAGCAGAAATACAACAAAAAAATGAAAAATACGCCAAAAAAAAACGGCTCGCAAAAAATAATTTCAAACAAAAAAAACAAAAATCAAAAAAAGAATTAAAAAAAGTCTCAAAAAAATTTGGCTTGCTAAAAAAAAAACAAATTCCATAAAAAAACCAAGCCACAAAAAAAGACAAAACAATTTTAAATTAAAAAATGTCTAAAAAATAAACAAACAAAAAAACATTAAAAAAACAAAAAAAGAAAAAACCCTCGCAAAAAAACAAACAAACCTAATGAGTAAATTTATATTAAACATTATTGTAATTTTTAAAATGGCTGAAAAAGAAGAAACGAAAAACGAAACAAATTCCAAGGAAATTTATATAGAAGGTGAGATAGAAGACAAGCCAGAGCTTGACGAAGACTCTGAATCTGTGAAAGCCAAAGAAATACTTGACAACGCCAAAAACTTGGAAGAAAAAGTCGTGTTACGCAAAGGAGAAAGCCTTTTTTTGAATATATTGAGCATAATAGCCATTGTCTTTGGAATAATAGTCTTTGCACTGCTGATTTATTACGTTTTGACAACCATATTTAACATCAATTTTCCAAAAAATTAAAGTGATTTGAATGGGTAAAATCAATTTGGTTTACTGTCCTTTCCCAGACAAAAAAACCGCCGAAAAAGTAATAAATTACCTATTGGCTAACAACCTCATAGCATGCGCCAATATCATTCAAAGCAATTCCTATTACAAATGGAAAGGCAAAAAAACCTCTGCCAAAGAAATCGTGGCAATATTCAAGGTTTCACAAAAAAAAACAAAAAACATGAAAAAAAAACTAATACAACTCCACCCATATGAAACCCCATGCATTCTTGTTTTTCAAACAGAAGCAAACAAAAAATTCTACAACTGGGTTATAAGTTGATTGACGATTTTTTGTTGTACATTTAACGTAATCTTTATATAGTTTCTTGCGTTTGATAATTTACATGAAAGAAATCAGATTACATGGAAGAGCCGGACAAGGTATGGTTACAGGCGCGGAACTTATTGCATACGCCGCCAATTTGGAAGGCAAATACAGCCAAGCTTTTCCTTTTTTTGGCTCGGAAAAAAGAGGACCGCCAGTTGAAGCATATTGCAGGATTGACGATAAACCTATAACAATCCATGAAGAAATCGCTGAACCGGACGTTGTTGTAGTTGGAGACCCATCAATATTGGAATCAGTAGACGTATGTGCAGGCCTGAAACCAAACGGAATACTGATAGTGAATTCGCCAAAAAAACCCGAAGAACTCGGGCTAAAAGCAAAAAGAATTTTTACAGTAGACGGAACCGAAGTCGCACTTAAAAATTTTAAAAAATTGATACTTAACACAGTCATGCTTGGAGCATTTTGCAAAGTAACAGGCATTGTCAAATTGGATTCAATAAAAAAAGCAATACAAGCCAATTTCACAGGCAAACTTCCAGAATCAATCATTACAGCAAATATAAATGCAGTACAAGAAACATACGATCTCACAAAAGTCGAAAAGGCGGTGGCAAAATGATAATACCGCACGCAAAACCAGGTTCAAGTGTCACAAACCTGACAGGTGAATGGAAAGCATACATGCCAATAGTTAATGGAGACAAATGCATCAAATGCGGAATCTGCCAAAACTTCTGCCCAGAAGGAATAATGGGAGAAGTAAAAAAAATTCCAGAAATAGATTATGAATATTGCAAAGGATGCAGCATATGCGCAAACGAATGCCCAGTAAAATGCATTGAAATGAAAAGAATCGAGGAAAGTTAAAAAAAACAAGTGATAATTAATGATAAAAACCAAAGAAGGCACAAAAGCAATTGCAGAAGTGGTTGTTAATTGCAAACCCCAAGTAGTTGCATGCTACCCAATAACACCCACAACCTCACTCACTGCGGAACTCAGCCAATACCACGCAGACGGAAAAATACCAGAATATATTACAGTAGAAGCAGAATTTTCAGCAATTTCCGCTCTCATAGGAGCCAGTGCCGCGGGCGCAAGAACATTTACAACAACAGGAGGACAAGGACTACTATACATGCATGAACCGCTTTTCAGCGCATCAGGAATGAGGCTGCCAATCGTAATATTAAATGGCAACAGGGCAGTTAGTTCGCCTTTAAACATTTGGAACGATGAACAAGACTCGATAAGCCAACGGGACACAGGCTGGATACAGATTTATTGCAAAAACAACCAAGAAGCGGTTGATTCCATACCGCAAGCATATTACGTTGCAGAAAAAATCCTTTTGCCAACAATGGTGTGTGTTGACGGACACTACCTAACACACGCAGTTGAACAAGTGGACGTTCCTGATGAAGAAACAATCCAAAAATTTTTGCCTCCATACAAATACCCATTGAAACTTGACCCTGAAAACCCAATAAGCCTCGGAGTCTATGCCAATCCGACACACTATCAAATATTCAGAGAAGACTTGGTAAAAGACATGCAAGAAGCAAAAAAACTTTTAGAAGAAGCCGGAAAAAAATGGGGCGAACTCACAGGCAGAGAATATGGACTCATAAGAGAATACAAAGTGGAAGACGCTGAAAGAGTCATTGTAGGACTTGGTTCAGTAATGGATAACGTAATGAACGTGGTTGACGAACTAAGAGCAAACGGCGAAAAAGTCGGAGCATTACATTTGAGAGTCTTTAGACCATTTCCAAGAGAAGAACTAAGAAAAACGCTTTCAGGAAAAAGAGTAGGAGTCATTGACAGGGATTTAAGCATAGGCGGACAAGCACCAGTATATTTAGAAGTTCTTGAAGCACTAAACGGAACAAACAGCTTGGTTTCAAGCTTTTACGGAGGATTAGGCGGAAGAGGAGTAAAAAGAAGCCACATAAAAGAAATATTTGAAAAATTGAAAGGAAATCCTACAAAACAATGGATTGCAACAGAAGCTCCAAGAGCTTCAATGAAAGGGTGAAAAAATGAGCAAACAAAGCGAAATGCACTTATACTCGCCAGGGCACTCTGGTTGCCCAGGTTGCGGTCCAAGCAACGCACTAATACAAGTAACCGATACACTCGGCAAAGACATAATTATTGTACAAGCAACAGGATGCATGGAAATCACATCCTCACAATACCCTCAAAGTTCCTGGAGAGTCCCATATATACACTCGCTCTTCCAAAACGCCCCAGCAGTCGCATCAGGCGTAGCCAGAGCACTAAAAGCACAAGGAAACAACCACACCAAAGTAGTAGTAATTGCAGGAGACGGCGCCACATACGATATTGGCTTCGGAGCAATGAGCGGAATGTTTGAAAGAAACGACAATGTACTATACGTTTGCTATGACAATCAACTTTACGCAAACACAGGAGTGCAAAAATCAGGCGCAACACCATACGGCGCAGCCACTACAACAACACAAGTCGGAAAATTGCACAAAGGAAAAGAAACCGAAAGAAAACCAATAGCTGAAATAGCGGCAGCACACGGAATAAAATACGTGGCATCAGCATCAATCGCTTATTATGCAGACTTGCAAATGAAATTGAAAAAAGCAAAAGAAATCAATGGTCCAACATTCATAGTAATTGACAGCCCATGCTGTCTAGGCGCTGGATTTGAAGGCGGAATAACAATGAAAGTCGCAAAACTTAACGTCCAATCCAGACTCTGGTTTTTATACGAAATAGAAGACGGCAAATACAAACTAAATTTCAACCCTGCAAACCCAAAACCCGTCAAAGAAGCATTAGAATTGCAAAAAAGATTCAAACACTTGAATCCAGAACAAATAGAACACATCCAAAAACAAGCAGATTTGAATTACCAAAACTTGCTTGAAAAAGCAGGACTTGTTACACAACAAAAAACATAAAACAAAAACTAAACACTCCAAACCTTAAAATCAACAACAACCTGAATCATTTCTGGAGAATAATCCCTGACTTTTTTCTCTCCAACAACCTCAAATTTTTTATTTGCCTTAGCACACGCATTGGCAATCTGTCTCCTTGGAACAACAAAAGGAGCATCAACCGAAACAAATTGATAATAATGAATAACACCGCCTTCAGGCTTGACAAACCTTATCGCATCATCAAGAAAATCTTCTCCGCCTTTAGGCAAAGGCATTACAACCCTGTCAAACTTTCCTAAAAAATCCTTGTCAAAAGAAAAATCCTTGACATTACCAAGAAAAGGCCTTATCTTGCCCTCAACCTTGTTCAACTTTATATTTTCTTTCAAATCCTCAAAAGCAACAGGATTAAGTTCTATTGCAACAGCTTCAAACATTTTCGAGTTTTTTGCAAAAACAATTGGAAAAGGACCGACACCGGCAAAAAGACAAGCAACCCTTTCACCAGGCTTAATCAAACCGGCAATCCTTTTTCTTTCGGTTGAAAGCCTCGGAGTAAAAAAAACCTTTCCAACAGAAACCCTGAAAACACAACCATGCTCCTTATAAAAAGCATAATCTTTTTTTTCACCACAAACATACTTGACAGGTTCCTCGCGAAAAACTCCTTGATGCGCACCGGTCTTTAAATAAACCGTTTTTATTGAAGGATTAAAACCAAGCAAAGCCTCGCCAATTATTTTCGCCTTTGACTTTATTTCCTCTTCAAGCTCAAGTATGGCGCAATCGCCAATAGTATCAAAAGAAGAAGGGCAAAACTTCAATTCAGAATCATTCAAAACGCCTTTCAAAGCATCTTTAAGACTATGCGGCTTTCTGCGCCTTTCTTCAAAATCAAAAACACCGGCTTTCACACTTGGAAAATTTTCAGACAATTTTTCAAAAAATTTTTTTGCATCTTCACAAACAGGAAAAACTATCTTCTTATCTTCTTTTTTTGGCTTTAAAGAATGATTCAACAATCCTTCAGAAGAAAGAAAAACAAGCAAATCCTGAGCTTTTTTCTCCTCTATCACAACCCCGAATGATTCCATAATATTAGACAGATGAAAACCATTTAAAAAACAAAAACAAAAAAATGACCCAAAAAATAGCCTAGACAAAAACAAAAAAACAAGGCTAAAAAAACAAATTCACAAAAAATAACTGAAAAAAACAGTTTACAAAAAAAACTTGGCAAAAAAATTAGTTAGCCAAAAAAATATACTAATAAAAAAACAACATTGGCTCAACAAAAAAATAGCCCGAAAAAAAACAAAATTTCAAACAAAAAAAATAAAAAAATAAAACGGCTCGCCAAAAACAAACAAAAAAAACAAGACAAAAAAAAGACAAAACAATTTAAAATTAAAAAAAAATAAAATCACAAAAAAAACAACACAAAAAAATCGGCTTACAAAAAAAACTTGGCAAAAAAATTAGTTAGCCAAAAAAATATACTAATAAAAAAACAACATTGGCTCAACAAAAAAAACAAAACCCCAAAAAAACCAAGCCAACAAAGACAAAAAAAATAATTAAAACAAAACAAAAAAAATGCCAAGAAAAAATAAAAAAACAACCCACAAAACAATTTGAATTAAAAAAAAAATAAAATTTGTAAAAAAAATTGAACAAGAAAAACAAGCAAAAAACCAGCAAATTCAAACCAAATAACTAAAAAAGCTAAAACGAATGAATTATGCCAAAAAAAAGAGAAAAAAAATAAATTTCAAAGTTGAAAGCGTATTTTACATTATTTTACAAGTTTTACATTATGATTTATATAATACAACACATATTTTTTTGAATATGAAAAAATACGGTGTAACAGCAATTATATTTGACGAAAAGAACGGAAAAAGATATTTTCTGCTTTTGCACAGAGTATTAAATTGGGTTGGGTGGGAGTTTTGCAAAGGCGGAATTGATGAAGGCGAAAACCCGGAACAAGCAGTGTTGCGGGAAATATGCGAAGAAACAGGACTTTTAAAAGCCAGGATTTTTTCAAGGTTGCAAGCCAGGATTTCATGGACTGCAAAAAATTTGGAATACCACTACACGCCTTTTTTGGTCAAGGCTGACATGTCAGAACCAATCGACCTTACACAAGAAATAATAGAACACGATTCGTTTCAATGGGTGGAAGAGGAAAAAGTAGAATCAATGCTCACCCATGAAGACAACAAAAAAGTTTTCAGGGAAGCCCTTGGAATTCTCAAAAGGTGAAATTTTTCATGGAAAGGCTTCACGCAATTGTTTTTGGCAGGGTTCAAGGAGTTGGTTTCAGATATTTTGCAAAAGCCGAAGCATTAATGCATGGAGTTTCAGGGTATGTTAAAAACCTTCCAGACAAAAGCGTTGAAGTTGTTGCTGAAGGCAATTCGAAAAATTTGAAAAAATTTTTAAAAGCGATTGAAAAAGGCCCGCCAACAGCATTCGTTGAAAATGTAAAAGTTTCGTGGAGCAAGCCAAAAAATGAATTTCAAAATTTTTCAATCAAATATTAAATTTTGAATTACTTTTTTCTAGTCTTTTATTGTAAGCATTGATTCGTTTGTAATTGTTTTTCCATTCAAAGTAGCTGTGGCAACAAAAGTATATGTGCCAGGCAATATTTTTTTTGACGGGTTTATTATAAAAGTGATTTCCCTTGAAGTGCCTTTTGAAAGTTCATCTATCGAACCTTTGAATGCAGGATTTGCAGGGTATATGTCAAAATCGGATTTTGCCTTTGAAATCAATGATATTGCAACGTTTTGTGCATCATAATCAGTATTGTTGCTCACTATTACAGTGGCCTTGCCTATTTCAGAAGATTTCAACGGGTTTTTGTCGAATTTTATTGTAATCAAATCCGTAGCATATTTGGTTGATTGAAAAAAAACAAAATAAAGAATCAGACTAATAAAAATTAATGCGATAAATATTAGTATAAATTTCCATTCCTTGCTTGAAAAATCCAAATACAAATTAGGTTCATAAATCCCCATGGCATTGCAATATAATTTGGAAAATATTATTAATCATTGCCATTTTGCTTGTTTCAAGGCAATATAAACAATTTGTCATCATTTTTGCCGTCAAGCAACCCAAGCATTACGCCTGCATCAAGCCAAGCGTGTGCATAACTATAAGCTGCAAGCGCGGTTAAAAACATTTTTTTTGACTCGAAATATTTAGCGTCTTCAAAATATGCCCTGGCCATTTCAAGCAATTTATTCGCCAGCAAGGCTTCTTTTTTTGTAGCATGCTTTTGCACCGACGCCTTTTCAAGAGCCTCTCTTGTCAAGTTTCGGTATTTTTCAATTTTTTGCTTTAAATTTTCCTTTTTCATTACAAACCACACAAAGCCTTCAAGCCTTCCATTTCCTTTTCATTCAGCTTGCCGCAAACAATAATTGATTGCGGGAATTTTGAAAAATCAAATTTTTTCAAGCTTTCTAAAGTCCCTGCCTTAAATTGTTGACCTTCGGAACCAGCACCAGCAATTCCGACGATTATACTATCCCCCAAAATATTCAATTCCCTTCTTTCTTCAATCATTTCAAGAGTTGACAAAGCATGCTTTATTTCCATAAGCTTGTTCTCTTCTCGCTTTATATCAAGCAGGCAAAGAGTATGCAAACCTGCTTTTTTGTTTGACACAATGACATCATAAAAACTTTCAGGCTCGTAATCATGTTCATGAAAAACAATTGTAGTTGTCCTGCCAAATTTGTACCTGTCAAGCCCTGTAAAAGCAACATACTCGAATATGCTTATGCCGGGTATTACTTTAACAGGAATTTTTTGCTCGCAAGCATCCAATACAAGTTGCAAATGAGTAGTTGCATTCATTGGGTTGCCAAACACTGCAAGCGACACAACGGATTTTTTTTGCATTGCTTTTTGCAACAAAATTTTCCCGCTTTCAACTTCTTGGCGGCCAAGCATTGTAATAGACTTGCCTATTTCACCCTCCAGCCATTTAAGATCCCCATCAGAATAATTCGAAGTATAATCCTCTACAAACACTTCCGACGAATTCTTCAAGGCTTCAATAGCCTCTTTAGTAACATGAGAAGGTTTTAAACCAAGCCCCACAAGACAAAGCATAATCAACAAATAGGCATTAATATTTAAATTTCCATTTGCAACAAGCAAAACCATTAAACCCTATTTTTTATTTTTGCTGACAAAAACAATTTTGTTGCCTAAATGCAAGTACCTGCACCGATAGTCATAAGGTCCCTTAAACCCGGGGCAAAACCAAATATGATGACAACCATTTTTATGAAACCGCGTTGGTTTTTGTCAGGTATTTCTTTGTCAAGATAATAAATTATAAGCAAAGCCAAAATAATTTTAATCAAAACAAAAAACAACGGGTTTATTCCAAGGATTGCATCGCTAAGCGGATGTTGCTCCTCACACCTCAAAACTTTTGTCGCAACAAAAGTTGCAGAACCGTCCAAAACTTGGCCGGTAATAGCAAGAAAATTCAAGCCGTCGGAAAAAAATTTTTTGTTTAAAATAGTAACAAAAAACCTTGTTGCAAGAGTGATTAAAACAACAAACACTATTACCAAAACAAACTCATTCCACGATCTAAATATTTGAAATTCAAACAACAGTAAAGGTATGCAAAATGCCACTCCAATAGCTGCAAAAAGCTTCTCAAAACCTTCTTCAGTATGTGAAAACTTTTTAGCAACGAACAGAGAAATCAAAGCCAAGGCAGCGGTAAGAAACCAAATTCCAGGAGTAAAAGTATAAAAATCGAATGAAAAAGGATCACAAGTGTCCTTAAAAATGCCAATATCATTAAGCACCCTGAAAGAAGAGCCAAACAAAACAAAAGGCAAAAGCGCTACAACAAATTTGAAATCAAACTTTATCCCCTTGCGATCTAAAAAAGGATAAAGAAAAAAAACAACTATTACAGCCAAAACACCAATATAAACCGCATAATTAACCAAATTATACGGCGAAACGTTTGGGTCAATCATCGGCCTGCACAAATACTCATAAAAAAAATCATTAACCATTTTCCAACCACTCACAGCATGAAAATATTATTCTAATATTGATTATCTTGTTTTTATAAAATGATTTTATGCCACTTTTGATAATTCTTTTATAATTCTTTTCGTTCTTTGTCGTTTGGGTTTTTTATGAATTTAATTGTTTTAGGGCCTCCTGGCACAGGCAAAGGAACCATTTCAAAATTCATTGAAACAAGATTTAATTGCATCCACGTTTCCACCGGCGACCTTTTAAGGGAAGAAGTTGCAATGCAAACAGAACTTGGAAAAAAAATAGGGCCGATAATGGCTGAAGGAAAATTAGTTGAAGACGAAATAGTGCTGAAAATACTAATTGACAAATTGTCAAAACTCAAAACAAATTTTGTACTTGACGGATTCCCAAGAAATTTAAACCAAGCGGAATTGCTTGACCATTTGCTTGCAGAATTGAAAATTCAAATAGACATTGTTTTAGAAATAGATTCAAGAGACGAAGTCATTGTGAAAAGACTTTCAGCAAGAAGACAATGCATAAAATGCAAAAGAATCTACGGATTGGACGTGCCTTCAAAAATCGAAGGCAAATGCGACGATTGCAATTCAGAAACAATTCTCAGGGAAGACGACAAACCTGAAACAGTCAGAAAAAGGTTGAAAATTTATAATGAAACAACAAAACCGCTCATAGAATTCTACAAAAAGAAAAAAATACTTGTCAAAGTTGACGGCAACAGGACACTGCACGAAATATTCCAAGAAGTGGAAAAAATTCTTTCAAAATACGAGGACAAAAAATGAAACCTGAAGTAGTAATAGTCGGCTCTGCAGCCATTGACGACATAAAAACACCTTTTGGCGAAGCAAAAAACGTTCTTGGCGGCTCGGCAATATATGCAGCCATCGCATGTTCTTTGTTCGCAAAACCCGGAATTGTCAGCATAATTGGAAAAAATTATCCAGAGCAAGGATTAAATTTGCTGAAAAGCAAAAAAATAGACTTGAAAGGACTTGAAGTTGCAGAAGGAAACACATTTCACTGGGCAGGAGAATACGGGCTTGACATCAACACAGCAATTACGCTAAAAACAGATTTAAACGTGCTTGAAGATTTCAAGCCAAAACTCCCGGAAGAATACAAAAAAACTGATTTCCTTTTTCTTGGAAACTTAAGCCCTGAAACACAACTTCAAGTTTTATCACAATTCAAAAAAAGACCAAAGCTTGCCATAGCAGACACCATGAACTTGTGGATAACCAATTCAAGAAATAAAGTGCTGGAAGTTGTAAAAGAAGTTGACATTGCTTTAATAAATGATGCAGAAGCCAGGCAATTGTTCAAAACCTCAAACCTGAAAAAAGCCGCTGAAGAAATCCTAAAACTTGATTCAAAAATAGCGATTATCAAAAAAGGTGAACATGGTTGCGTTGCATTCACCAAAAAAACTTATTTTGCTTGTTCGGGATATCCGCTTGAAAATGTAATAGACCCAACAGGCTCAGGCGATTGTTTCGGCGGAGCCATCATAGGATACTTGTCCAAAACAAAGGATTTTTCCGAAAAAAACATGAGAAAAGCAATAGTATACGGTTCAAGCGTGGCATCCTACAACGCCGAAGGCTTTTCAATAAACCGCCTCAAAGAAATAACAATAAAGGACGTAAAAAAAAGATATGCAGAATTCTCAAAATTTGTGAAATTTTAAACAAATCTGCTTTCAAACCATAAAAATTTATTACAACATCTTAATAGAAAGCCATAATATGAGATGGTTGTTGCGTTCAAAAATTCATAAAGCAACAGTTACAGAAGCCAACTTGAACTATATTGGCAGCATCACGATTGATGAAAACTTGATAGAAAAAGCAGGTTTTTTACAAGGCGAAAAAGTTTTGGTGGTCAGCAATACTTCTGGTGCAAGATTGGAAACTTATGTTATTTCAGGCAAAAAAAATTCAGGAATAATTTGCATGAATGGCGCGGCAGCCCACTTGATTAAAACTGGAGAGGAAATAATCATAATGGGTTTTGAATTAACTGATAAAACAATCAAACCAAAAATCGTTTTGGTTGACGAAAATAACAAATTCGTTAAATACTTGTAAAAAAACAATAACAATTTATTAAACAAGCCACATTTATATTGTTTTTCAGGTTTGAATAGTTAGGTGATTAGGTGTCGGATAGCATTGTAAAAGACGCGAAATTGGCAGGACAAGGAAAAATGAACATTGAATGGGCCGAATCCCAAATGAGCGCCCTTTTGGAAGTAAAAAAAAGATTTGAAAAAGAAAAGCCATTTAAAGGCGAAAGAATCGGAATGGCTTTGCATGTCACCAAAGAAACCGCAGTGCTTGTAAGAACGCTTGTTGCAGGCGGAGCCAAAGTGGCAATCACCGGATGCAATCCTTTGAGTACACAAGACGACGTTGCCGCAGCTTTGGCAGAAGAAGGCGTAAAAGTTTATGCAAAAAAAGGCGAATCAAAAGAAGAGTACTACGAGTACCTGAACAAAGTCCTGGATTTCAAGCCAACCGCAACGATTGATGACGGTCTCGACCTTGTCACAGAAATACACACAAAAAGAAAGGAATTGTTGGATGAAATAAAAGTCGGCACAGAAGAAACAACTACAGGAGTAATAAGGCTAAAAGCAATGGAAAGGGAAGGAGCATTAAAATACCCCGTAATTGCAGTGAATGACAATAAAACCAAACATTTGTTTGACAATTTTTATGGCACGGGACAAAGCACTATTGACGGAATATTAAGGGCAACCAACATACTTTTTGCAGGCAAAACGGTTATTGTCATTGGCTACGGAGATTGCGGCAAAGGAGTTGCTTTAAGAGCCCGGGGATTAGGAAGCAACGTAATAGTAGTAGAAGTTGATCCTGTAAAAGCGTTGCAAGCCAAAATGGACGGTTATTGGGTAATGCCAATTGAAGAGGCTTTGCCAATAGGCGATGTTTTTATTACGGTTACAGGCAACAAACATGTAATTGCACAAGAACACTTTGCAAAAATGAAAAATGGAGCAATTCTTGCAAATTCCGGACATTTTGACGTGGAAATAGACGTCAAATCGCTTGAAAAAATTTCTTCATCAAAGAGAAGGATAAGATGGCAATTGGACGAATACACTTTAAAAAACGGAAAAAAAATTTATTTGTGCGCGGAAGGAAGGCTCGTGAATCTTGGAGCCGCAGAAGGACACCCATCAACAGTAATGTCACTAAGCTTTTGCGGCCAGGCACTTGCATTGGAATACGGATTTAAAAACAAACTCAAGCCAGGATTGCACAGATTACCAACAGAAATAGATGATAATATTGCAAGACTCCAATTGGCTGCAATGGGAATCAAAACAGGAAGCTTGACAAAAGAACAAAAAAAATACCTTTCAAGCTGGAAAGAAGGAACATAAAATTTTCAAGCTACGTCAAAAGCAAATGAATAAAACTATAATGCCTTAATTGAAAGAAAATAAAATCGCTCAAGAAAAAAACAAGTATAGTGACTAAAATTATAAGCAAAGAACGCAAAGCAAAATAATTTTTCTCAACTTTTTCATTTGAAAAATCAAAAACCAGACTAGCCATGAGATAAAAATACACATAAGAACTTACATAACCTGCTACAAAAAGACCCATATACAAAGTACTAATAGAACCGACAAAATCCTTGGCTCTATCACCAAAAGTCATTAATAAAAAACCCACAAACAAAGAACCGGCAAAACAAACAGCCATTTTAGTTATTGAAGGTCTAAGATTCATAACCAAATAAATCTGTTTATGATATATATAATAATACTGGCGCAGTATTTCTGCTATGGATTTGTTGCAAAAGGATATTTTAGAAGAAAGCGAAGCCAACGAAAGCGAAGGCTCAATTTCAGACTTGCCTGAAAAAGTCGATCTTGTAGACCTCATAGAACAACCTGCTTGGAAGACAATACTTATAGAATTGGTTAAAAAAGAAAGAATGAACCCGTGGGAAATAGACATATCAGAATTAGTTGGCAAATACCTTGAAAAAATCAAAGCAATTTCAGAAAACAATTTGAAAGTACCAGCCAACGCAATACTGGCTTGCGCCCTTTTGCTAAAATTCAAATCGAATTTTTTAAGAGTCAGCCAAATAGATGAAAAAGAACTTGAAGAAGAAAAAAGAAAAATGACGCCAGAAGAACTAAAAGAATTCGAAGCCATGCTACCTGACCTAAAAAACATCAGAAAAATCAGGGAAGGAAAAGTAAGCCTTGACGAACTTGTAAACGCAATAGAAAACATGATGCGAAACTCCAAAAAGTTGGCTGAAAATTCACAATTTAAAAGAGCAAGAACAAAATTCGTGTTTCCAGACATGAACTTTAAAATAGACATAGCCATGGAAAAAATATTCAAAAAAATAAAAAGAAACGCTGACTCTCAAGGCATGGTAACCTTCACACGACTTACAAAAGACAAAAAAGACAAGGTTTCAATTGTCAGAACATTCATTTGTTGCCTCTTTCTAATGAACAAAGCAAAAATAGTCATGTGGCAAGAAAAATTCTTTGACGAAATTTTCATAAGCCTGAAAACCGACACGGAAAACGAAGAAAAAAACCAAACAACCCAAACAATCCAAGCATAATACAAAAGTAAGCAAATTGTTTTTTCCATGCCCCACAAAAATAAAAATTCAATTTGCAGCAATTAATAAAAACTCAAAAGGCATTCTTAATATCACGATGGAAGAATTGCAAAAAATTGCGGCAATAAAGGCAGTAGAAGTCCTGAAAGACTGCTCCACCAAATATGGGCTTTATGCTTCAGGCGGAAAACACGGATACACGCAAGTATGGTCCAGGGACTCTAATTTTTCCATGATAGGGGCCAGTTTTCATACTAATGAATTTGAATCGGTTTTTAGGCGAAGCCTCTTGACTCTTGCGGCAAAACAATCAAAAAACGGGCAAATCCCAAATGCAGTGGATTTTACAGGCTCTATTGACAAACCAGCTACATACGCAACTATTGATTCAAGCCTTTGGTTTGTACTAGGACATTATTTTTACAAAAAAAAATTCGGCAAAAAATTGTGGAATCTGAATAAAAAAAATATTGAAAATGCGATAAAATGGGTGCGTTTCCAGGACGCAGGAGAAGATTTATTGCCAGAACAACTGCCAACTTCCGATTGGCAGGATTGTTTCCCGCACAAGTACGGACACGTAATAAGCACCCAAGCACTTTATTACGCTTGCTTGCGAGCTTTGGAAGAAAAAAAATTGAAAAAATACGTTGAAAACGTCCATTCACATTTATGGGATGACTCATTAGGATATTTTTTGCCTTGGCATTGGAAAGACCACGGAAAAGAATTTCAAGAAAAAGAAACATGGTTTGATTCTCTGGGAAATTTGCTTGCAATAGTTTTTGGTTTGGCAAACAAAAACCAAGCCAAAAGCATCATGGATTTCATAGCTTATAATGGACTTGCAAGACCATACCCAATTAGAGTAATTTTTCCAGTAATAAAAATAGGGTCAAAAGAATGGAAAGACTATTTTGAAACATCAGATGCAAGGGAACCACACAGTTATTTAAATGGCGGAATTTGGCCATTCGTAGGAGGGCTTTATGTTACCGCACTTGTAGAATTGAAACAATTTGACAAAGCAAAAACAGAACTCGAAATGCTTGCACGCGCAAACAGACTCGGAGTAAAAAACCAATGGGATTTCAACGAATGGATAAACCCTGTTTCAATTAAAGCGGCTGGCGGATATCACCAAGCTTGGAGCGCAGGAGGATATTTGCTAGCATACGAATGCGTAAATCAGAAAAAAAATTTATTAAAAATCTAAAACACGCAAAAAATTATTCAAAAAAACTTAAAAAAAATTAAAAAAATCCTTGCCGAAAAAATAATCCAATTTTTTAAAATTAAAAAAAATAAAATTCTCTAAATAGACTAACAAAAAAAGAAAAATAACAAAAAAATTTGGCACAACAAAAAACAAGATGACAAAAAAAACGGCTTGCAAAAAAACATCTAAAAAAACAACTCAAAAAAAAGAAACAAAAAAAACCAGCTAAAACAAAGACAAAAACAAAACAATTAAAACAAAATAAAAAAAAATTAACAAAAAAAATAACTAAAAAAATGGCTTGCAAAAAAAATAATTGAAAACAAAATAGAAAAAAACAACTTCACAAAAAATGGCAAAATGGCCCACAAAAAAAGAATTCAAAAAAATAAGCAAATTGGCTAAACAAAAACTCATACAAAAAAAATGGCTGCCAAAAAAAGACAAAAAAAACCAAGCCAAAAAAGACAAAATAATTTTAATTTTAAAATCAAATTTTCAAAGCCCAAGCTTTTCCTCAACAGTTTTGGCAAGTTTTAACGAAGTCACCCTATAATCAAAGTTTTCAACAGCGTGCTTTCTTCCGTTTTCACCCATTTTTTTTCTGAGTTCTGAATCCTCCATGAGTCTAATAAGATAATCTGCCAATTCGTCAACATCAGCCCTTACCGCAAATGTTTTTGGCTTGTCAAACTTAATTATCTGCTTTTTTTCAAAACCCATTTCAGGATAAACCCATTCCTGATCCAAATCTATTGTCTCCGCGACTTTTGCAAGAAAGCCAGTTTCATTATGAACCACTGTATCTTTTATTCCGCCAGCATCAACCGATACTACTGGAATTCCACACGCCATTGCTTCAACTTGAATCATGCCAAAGCCTTCTATCCTACTTGGAGCCGCATAAATGTCCGCCGCGCTAAGCAAAACATTCAAAGTTTGCCTTGAAGTGCTTCCATCAATATATTCTATCTTGTCATCAAAACCAAATTTTTTTATTATGTCCAATTCGTCCCTGTAATGATATGTTGGCTGGTGATTTTCCCATGCCTTACCCACATAATGCCATTTTACAAATTTATCACCTATTTTTCCCAAAGCTTTAAGCACTTCTTGAAAACCTTTGCTTGTAACATCCCCGCCAACAGTAAGAATCATCAACTCGTCATCTTTTACACCAAGCATCTTTCTCATTGAAACTACACGAGGATCGTCCTTTAAAATAGGTTTCATTTCATCAGTGTCTATGCCAATCGGCATTGGCACCATGTTTTTTCCCGAAAGCCCATCTCTCATATAAGTTTCTTTCACCCACCTGCTCGTAGTAAATAAAAGCGGAAAAGACTCAATCATTTCATGATAATTTGCAACCCAGCCGTCCGCATTAAGCCAAGGAACAAGCTGAACCCCATATTTTTGAGTATACATTGAAAGTTGAGGCAAATCCCCCCAAAAACCTATGCCTATTGCAACATCAGGTTTATAGTGACGATAAATAAATTCTTTTTCAAATCTTGCCCGCCTGTTTGCCTGATAAACTTCATAACCATGATAAATCAACCCTTTGGAAAGATAATAGCCTTGCAAACTTACGCCGTCCATTTCAGGAGGATAAGGATATAACACGGCAGCAGAAAACTTTTTTCCATTTTTCATTCAAAAAACCTTCCTAAAAGCTTCAATTTTCGAACAACTAAGACACTCAAAAATATCCCGCCTAAATCCATAAACCTCGTTCACAAGCCAAAATTTTTTTTTAAATTCATTATCAGACAACTCCAATTTTATCGGAGCATCGCCAGAGGGAACAGCCATAAAAGGCACTTCTCTCCTCTTATAATCAAAACAAATTAATTCTTTAAAATCTAACATTTTTGATTTAGCCATTTCAACCAAAGCTTTGTGAGTCTCAATATGCCTTTTGTGTCCATATTCCCCATTAGCTCCATGAGTAAAAACATAATCAAATTTTTTGTCATGAACTACAGGTTCAACCCTTTTTACAACTTCATCAATACTTGGAAGCCATTGTTCAGGATGTTCATCATCCAAATCAGATATGAAACCCTTCGCATTAAGTTCGCGACAAACCTTAAAAAATTTTGGAGCCCTGTCAGGATCATCTTTTCTGCACAAAGAAACAATAGTCCAATTCCAATCCTTTTCACGAATTATTTTTCCACCCATCCAGATTGTTTCATCGTCAGGATGCGCAACTACAACCAAAGCGTTAACCATTATTAATAACTTCAACGCAAAAGTATAAATTAATTGTCTAAAACAAGGAATGGTTTGATGCAAAAAGTTTTTGCGATAGGCGATTTGAACGTTGATTTGCACAGCCAAGTATCATGCAAACCAATTTTTGGAGAAGAACATTTTTCAAAAAATTTCCAAATCACCTTAGGCGGAAACGCGGCAAACTTTGCATGCGCACTTGGCAACCTCGGCGTTGATACAAGATTAATCAGTATTATTGGAAAAGACATTTACACAGATTTTTTGAAATCAGAACTCGAAAAATTCAATGTAAAAAGCATGCTATTCAATTCAAACAACCAAAACGGAATTTCAAACATAATGGTTGCAAAATCTGGAGAAAGGGCAATACTTTCAAACAAAGGATGCTTGCTGGAACTTGATTCAAAAAAAGTTGCAAAAAAATTATTGCCAGCTCTTTCACAAGATGACATAACTTACTTTGGAGGATTTTTCCACCTTTTAGGTATGAAAAAAGGATTTAGAAACTTGCTGAAAAAAATAAGAAAAAAAGGCGGCCTCGTTTTTTTTGACGCGACTTTTGACGAATATGGAAAATGGGAAGTCAAAAACTTTGCAAAATTCGTTGACTTGTTTTTTCTCAACGAAGTGGAATTAAGGCATATAACCAAAACAAATGAAGAAAACCAAGCTTTGAAAAAATTAGCATCAATTGGATTCAAAAAAATCGTGCTGAAGAAAGGCCCAAAAGGCGCAGTTCTTTTTTCCAACGGCCAAAAATATTATTTTCCCGCATTCAAAGGAAAATCCAAAGATTCAACAGGAGCAGGGGATTTCTTCAACGCCGGTTTTGTATTCGGATTAATAAATGGTTTCAGCGATTTGAATTGTTTGAGAATAGGAAACTACGTGGCTTTCAGAAAAATTTCCATGAACGGCTTTGCCAATACTCTAAGCCAAGATATTCGGAATTTTGCCAACTCCCAAAACTTGATTGAATTGGAAATAGTAAAAAACCACGAAGCAATGTCAAACAGGATTGTAGAAGAAATAACATTTTCCTTGAATAACAAACCAAACCCAGTTTTTTGCTTTGCTTCAGGAAAGACGCCAAGAATTGCATACAAAAAAATCGGCAAACTAGCCAAAACCAAAAAAATGGATTTTTCAAAAGCTTCTTTCATACAAATGGACGAATACATAGGACTGAATAAAAACAAAACCCTCTTGCACGATATTGAAAAACACTTTCTTTCAAACGCAAATTTCAACAAAAAAAACCTTTATTTGATTAATAAACTTGAAAATGACTATAAAGACGAATGCAAAAGATTTGATTTGATCTGCAACAAACTCGGAATAGACCTGATTTTGCTCGGCATAGGAGAGAACGGACACATAGCCTTTAACGAGCCGGGAACCAAATTCAATTTGGGAACACATTTGACAAAATTGTCAAACCAGACATTAAAAGCAAACAAAGTGTCTTTTCCAAAAAACCAAAAATGGCACGCAATAACAATAGGCCCTAAACAAATAATGCTTTCAAAAAAAGCACTGCTCGTTGCAAGCGGTGAAAAAAAAGCAGACGCTATTTACAAAGTTTTCTTCGGAAAAAAAAGCGAAAAAACACCTGCTTCGTTGCTTCAAACCCATAAAAATTGCAGAATAATCATTGACAAAAAAGCAGCTAAAAAAATTTTAAATAACTTGAACAAATTCAAAAAGAAAGCCTTGCAAGCAAATAAGACACTGTTGATTCGGCACCTTGATTTGCATTAACACCATTGCGCGTTATTCCGTCAAACGATCCTCCACTTGCTTCGTCATAAACCATCAAATGATGCGCATTTTTGCCTAAAAACCAATCAAACGCGTCATGGGCTCTTTTCATATAAATTTGGTTCCCAGTGGATTCAAAAGCTTTAATATAAGCGGTTGTCATCACTGAAGCCTCTATTGGTTGTTGATCAAACATTGACCTTTCGCTTTTGCGATGATACCATTTTTCTTGTCCAACTGGAAAAAGTTTGTCTTCAATAAAAAGAATTTTAGTCAAAAAATCCATTGATTCAATTGCAATATTTTTCGCTTCGCCAGACTTGTCAAATTTATGCGCTTCAAAAAGAGCTTCAGGTATTCTGCCATTAGCATACGTCAAATAACTTTCAAACCATTTCCAATCTTCATCCTTTGAATCGTTGTATTTGCATATCAAAGAATCCAATAATTTTTCATGTGTTTCTGCTTCCGATGGAAAATGATCCATTACTTTTGTCAATCCAATAAGAGAATCGGCTTCGGCTCTCGGAGAACTGACTTCAATTCCGCTTTTTATATACTTGGAAAGTATTGCCTTGGCTTTTTCCTTGATTTGCAACGGCATGTTAGACTCAACCGTTTCCGCAAGCCCCCACAAAGCCCTACCATAACTATCTTCGCTTCCAATATCATCAGCATATTCTCTTTTATAATTCACGACATTGTGTATTACTCCATCGCTTTCATAACAATAATCAACAAAATCCAAAAACTTGTCCGCCATTTTTACAAATTTTTTGTAGCCAAACAATTCAAACGCTTTCTTTGAAACAACCAAAGCTCTTGCATTGTCATCAAGAGTATAACCGCTTTCAATGTCCGGAGTAGTATAATTGCAAAATTGTATCATGCCAAAATCATCAGTTATTCTAAAAAAATGCTTAAAATTAAACTTAGGCAATTTTCCAAATTCGCTTATTGAAAATTGGCTCAAAGAACGAATCACATTGAAATATTTAGTAGAAACATTCTGCCAAGTCATTTTTCTGCTATACTCAAAAGCATTCTTTTCCAATACAGCCCTTAGCTCGTGATTCTTAAGCAACCTTATTATGGCTCTTGAAAAAGCATCAGGATCATTTTCTTTTATTATAATACCCCTTTTTGAAGCCAAAACCTCTCCATTATACTTCGTTTTTGACGCTATTATGGCTCTTCCAGCGCCCATGGCATAACTCACCGTGCCACTGCATATTTGCCTTGCATCAGAAGAAGGCGCAAGATAAATATCAGCCATCTGCAAACACTCTATTATTTCTTTTAAAGTCAAATATTTGTCAAGAAACTTGACATTATCACCCAAATTATGATGAGCAACCAATTCTTTCAACATGTTTCTGTAAGACTCGCCCTCTTTTTGCCTTACAACAGGGTGGGTTTGCCCAACTATCAAATAAACCACATTTGGAAATTTTTTGACAACTTTTGGCAACGCGTTTATTACAGTTTCAAGCGACTTTCCTTTGCTAAGCATGCCGAAAGTCATTAGAACTGTCTTGCCCTTTAAACCATACTTCTTTTTAGCATTCTCGTTTTTTTCATAACTAATTGCAGGCACGCCATGAGGAATCACCTCAACCTTCGAAACATCAACTTGATAGTGGTCTGCAAGAATTTCCTTTGCATTTTCAGTCATAACAACTACTTTATCGCTTAATTCAAATATTCGCCTCACAACCTCTTTCATTTCCTGTTTAGGATCTTCAAGAACAGTATGCAACGTCGTGATTATTTTTTTATTCAAAAGCTCCATGAAAGTCAAAAGATAACTGCCAAAAAGACCGCCAAACAAACCAAATTCATGTTGAATATTCACCACTTCAACATTCTTCATACGATTTATTTTTTTTGCCAAAGCCTCATAACTTGAAATATCATTTTCAGTCAAAGTAATTGAAACTTTTTTAGGATAAGTCCTAAGCACATAATTTGATTCATTGATAGCCGCGATTTTAGAAACAAGCGAATTGCCAAACCTTTTTTGTATAGAATCCGAGAGGTCTTTAGTGAAAGTCGCAATCCCGCACTCACGAGGAGGATAAGATGATAAAATCAGATATTTTCTTGCAGATGAAACCAACGTAATTTTTCACCTATAAGAATTTGTTGCACAAGATGTATTTATAGCTAACTCCATTCCAACGAGTTCAAAACGTCATTGAGGGCAAGCCTCTTGACAAAAATCGAAGAATCTCCGCCTCCGCCAAAAACCAAAACATGCTTTTTGTCAGAGTCAAGCAAAGCGGCAGTAGGAAAAACAACATGGCTGACAAAACCTGATTTTTCATAATCTTGTTCAGGCGAAAGCAAAGGCTTTTTTGCAGGAGAACGAGCCAAAATCTTGGAAGGATCCTTATAGTCAAATACTACCGCACCTGCACAATAAATTTTTTGAGAATCCGGATTGTTTTGATCGGAAAGACTTACCCCATGATAAAACTCGAGCCAACCATCATCAATTTTAAGCGGAACGCTCCCATTACCTATCCTTAAACCGTCCCAACACCCTTTCCGCGGACTCATAATTGCTTTGTCCCGCCCCCAAAACACCAAGTCCTTGGAATAAGAAAGCCAAATTCTCGGCTTGTCAAAAATCATCGTACCTTCAGGCCTATGCAAAGCAACATAATAACCATTTATTTTCTCAGGATAAATCACAACATCCTTGTTTTGTTGCCTGAAAATTATTCCTTCACGAGACCAATTTTTAAGGTCTTTTGTAATTGCAAGAGAAGTTGAGACGCCAGTGTACATTGAAACAGAAACATAAGTCATTGCACAAAAACCCTCTTTTTTAAAACAAGTAACCCTTGGATCTTCAACGCCAAAATCCCCATCATTTTCCAAACCCATAAAATCAGGTTTGTTGGAAATCTTTTCAACATTCATGCCAGACTCGTCAAGCAAAATCTTTCTCAAATGAGAAATAGTAGGCAACCTAGCAATTTCAGAATCAAAGAGAAAATAATTTTCTTTGAATTTGCCTTCTTTTCTCAAAATTTTTTCCATTATAATTTTAGTCTTTGACTTGCCGGCAAACCTTGGCGCAATAAAATATTTTTCACCATGAAAAGGAGTTTCAGCCACTCTTGCCAAAAGAAGTATTTTTTTACTCTTCAACCTTATAGCCGCAGGGTTAAAAACACCCCTGACCCTGAACTTCGGCGTGGTTGGAACAACATCTTCCGGCTTCGCAAGCAACTTACTTTCAATTTTCATTTCATTAACTAGGATATTAAAATATAAAAAAGTTTAGTTTGAAAAACAACAAAAAAGCAAGACAAAGACAAAAAAATAATCTGTATCTAAAAAAAAATTCAAAAATTAAAAAATAAAAAAATCAGATAACAAAAAAAACAGGGCAAAAACAAAAAAAATGACAAAAAAAGTCCGCAAATATCAAAATAAAAAAAAATCAAAAAAAAACAAAACAATTTTAATTAAAAAAAAAATAAACATGACTAAAAAAAAATGGCTCGCAAAAAAAAACCAAACCAAAGACAAAAAAAATACAAAAATTGGCTTGGCGAAAAAAATTCCAAAAGCCGACTACCAAAATAGACAACAAAAATTTTGATTTTTTTAAAAGTGAAAAAAATGACTTAAATAACGTAAAACAAAGAAAAAACGATTTTTAAGCTATTAAACAACCATAAATTACTTTAAATACTTTATAACCCTTTATTTAAGAGTCCAAAATAAAAGCGGGGTTTTTTCGTGGCATTGGAGGACCTTATACAACAAATCAAAGAAGTTTATTATTTTTTTGAAGACAAGTATTATGAACTACTTGACAAAGCAAACGAAAAAATCCCAATATACAATATAATCGACCCAATTGACAAATACTTTCCATCATTCATACTAGTAATCCTATTTTTTCTTTTCGTAGTTTCTTTGCTTCTGCTTCTATTTTTTGGCGGACACGGCGGACCACTTGAACCAGTTGTAAAATTCATTGCAGAAACACTTTCGCCAATAATAAAATTATTCGAAAAAGGCGGGCCACTTGAACCCATTGGCAACATCTTAAAAACGATTTTTGACCCAATATTGAAATTTTTCGGTTTTACAAAAAGCCCGGCAAAATTCATCGTAACCGATGAAGCAAACAAGCCAGTCAAAGACATATCAGTTAATTTTTCTCTTGGAAAAAAAACTGAAACAAAAAAAACAAATGCAAGCGGGGAATTCACAACCGAATTTTACGGAAAAAAAATCAATGTTTCGGTTGATGACAACAGATTCAAAAAATACGCCGATGTATTGGATATACAACCTGAAAAACTTTACCGCATAAAACTCAAAAAATACGAAGAAACAAAAGTGAAACAAATAGGAATAGAGCTAAGGGACGAGGAGCGCAATCTAATAGCGCCAAACGTCAATGTAAGCCTTACATTTTCATGCAACAATTCAGGAATTTCACCCTCGCCAATAAGAGGCAACGGACCAAACCACAGGATTTCAGTGCAATCAAATTGCGGAATGCTCACAATAAATGTTTCTGCAACCGGTTTCAACGATGCAAGAGAATTAATCGACTTGGCATCATTTGAAGGGACAAAAGTAATCAGGCTTTCAAAAAAGAAAATCAATGCAACTTTAAGAGTCAGCGTCAAAGACAAAACACTGCTTACAGGCATAGGCGGAACAAAAATCAAAATAAAATCTAACGGCATAACAATAATTGACGGAGGCTACACAGACGACAGCGGATCCAAAATAATTCCAAACGTCCCACTCGGAACTTATATTGCAGAAGCAATTCCTCCAGAAAACACAGGTTATACAATAGGACAAAGCAACGAATTCACAATAGGAGCTGCTGAATTTTCAGAAGGAAACACAAAAACAATAGAAATACTCTTGGAAAAACCAAACAATGCAAAAAAGGCACTCTTGAAATTTATTGACAAAAAATCCTCAACAGCAGTAGAAGGAGTCAATACAAACCTAATAATCGGCTTGCAAAACTCAGGCGTATTAAAAACATCTGGCTCTGACGGAATTGTCTCTTTCATAAACCTGGAACCTGACAAAAACTATTCAGCAATAGCAAGCCACCCAGAATATGTCAGAAAAATAATACCGCATTTAGATCTCAAACCAATTGACAGCACACAGCCGCAAGAAATCAAAATCGAAAAAGCTGAACAATCTAACTCGGGCAAAATCAAAGTAATTGTCAATGACTATTCAAGAAAGAGCGTACCAAACGCAAGCGTGGCTATTTATGAAAAATCCAACCCAATTATTTTCGTTGAAGGCGAAACCGATTCAAACGGAATATTTGAAGCAAACAACATGCCACCGGGCAATTATTACGCAGAAGCAGTGAAATACGTGGATGGTGCAAAAAACACAGGCAAATCGGCAAAAGCAGACCTCAGACCAGGCAGAACTCTAGAATTGCCAATAACCATTGTACTGGCTAACGGCGAATTGGCAGTCAAAGTAGTTGACGTTGACGGCAAAGCAGTGCAAAGTGCAAACGTCAGTTTCATAGATTCAATAAACGGAAAAGAACTAGCCAAAAAAATCACTCAAAACAACGGATTGACAGAATCAGTAAAATTCAAAGTAGATGCAAAACCAAAACTAATAATACAAAAAAACGGGTATTTGAAAACTGAAACAGGACAAATAACAATAGAACCAGACGTAAAAAAAATAGAAACAGTAACACTTGTCAAACTGCCAGAACCCCCAGCAAATCCAGAATTCAAAATAGAATTGGAAAACGTTTTCAAAGAAGATGGAAGAATTGCAGACAAAATAGAATCAGGAAAAAAATACGTTTTCAAATTCAGGCTTCAAACAGGAGACAAAATAGAAAACCTCAAAGCGGTTTTCAGAGCCGGGCTTCAAAACCAAACAAACTCCAATGACAGCAAAATAGTAATAACAGGAATAAATGCGGCATCAACAGAAGTGGTTTATTCAGGATGCTTCAACCCTGAAAACGACTATGCTGATTGTTCCATAACCTCTGGCGACGCTAAACAAGCAGTAATTTCATTAGGCACATCCGAAAAAACCACTTACATAATTTCAGCGGCAGTAAAAATAAAAGAAATTCCAGAAACACAAAAACCAGATACAATCATAGAAATGCGCTGGGGTGCAAAAGGAACAATTAACGGTGTTGAAACATTTAAACCAAAACCAAGAGAATTATATTTTTGGAGTGCAAGACTTGATGCCCCAATATGCAAATCTAATTGCGGAATCGTTTTCACATCAGTAAATTTGATTGATGAAGAAAGAACCATTCCGCTGGAAGAACAAAAAATTTACAAGCTGCTTGAAGGAAAAACATATACGTTAACATACTCGCTTTTGAATTTATCAGGAAAAAGCTATTCAAACGTCAAAATGACAGTAAAAAACAAAAACGCTTTAAACCCCCTTGAAATAACTGTTGGAAACGAGAGAACAATAGGAGAATTCGGCGCAAACCAACAAATAACAGGACAAGAATACAGAGTTGAATTCGTTGCAAAAAAACCTTTGCAAGAAGCAGACTTGAATTTAAGCTTGAACCTTGGAACCAAAGGAGACACATTTATAGCCAATTTAGCAGTTGAAGGATTAAAAAACATTTTACTGACACTGCAACCAACTACAATCACTGCAGGAATAACAACAATGGTTCTTGCCACCGCAAAAGATGAAAGAAACAACCCAATAAACGAAGCCGAAATAAAAATGTATGAAAACCCTCAAGACCCGGACACGCAAATATCAAAAAACACAAATTACCTGACAAACAATTCAGGAATAGTAAATTTGACGGTGCCGCCTTTTGAAAGCGGCAAAAAAATAATTGTTAAAGCTGAAAAACTGCCAAATTATAAAACCGCAAGCGCAGAATTGCAAACCGTGTCAATCCCTTTGCCGCAAAAAGAAACAATACAATGCGTAAAATTTTCAAAAGAAAACAATGAAACACCAGAAATAGAAAATGAATTAATCCTTCAAATACAAAGAAAAAATACAACCAATTTTAATATACAAAACGAATGCGAAAAAGAAATAGAAATAAAACTTGCAAAAGACACGGAAAGCGACATAGTGATAAAAGATTCAATAACAAGGCTTTCGGAAACATTAAACGAATCAGAACCTATTACGCTAACACCTGGAAACAAAGCGACTTTCAACGTATCATCCAATAAGCAATTAGGGATACACCCGATTTATGTTTTGGCAAAATACAAAGGCGAAACAAAAATTTATAGAGCAGGAATAGTAAAAGTTATAATTAACGACGAAACAGCAAGACTAGTAATAACACGCATTAACCCAGAAATGCTTGCGGGCGACGAACTCAACAACAAATACACGCTTGACTTCTTAAACGGCAAAGAGAAAGTAGCCATAATAAACAAAGCATACACAGGCCTAGAAGATCCAGCTGAAAACAACCTGAACAAATCATACCCTTACAATGACCTTGCCAACAAATTCACAAGAAAACTCAATATAACACCATTGCAAATAAACAAAACCCCAAACTCAAGAGAAGAAATACTGATACTTTCCAACACAGGCCTGACAAACAACCTAGAAGATCCATTCTTTTTAATTACAATTGAAGATTACTATAAAGGAGTTGATTAAGTGGCAACCTATTTTGCAAAAACAATGTGCATTATAATCCTGATTCTCTCGGCAATGCCAACCCAATCAGCCAGCATATTTTTTACAGGATTTGTAGAAATAAACCTTGAAAAAGACAATCTCAAGGCGGGAGAAAATTTAAAAGGATATTTTAGAGCAGGCAATTCTGATTCAGCAGGATTTTATGATTCTGAAATAATTGTAGAAATCGCTTCAGGACCAAAAGGCAGCATAAGTTATCCATCCCAACTCTCAGACAATGGAAACATTTTCCTTGAAAAAAAGTTCCCAATAGCATTGTTGCCCAACCAAGAAAAAAAAATCCCATTTGAAATCCCACTGCCAAAAGATATCAAAGAAGGAACTTACACTATTTTAGCATACTTCAAAACAAAAAGATCCCCAATAACCGGAATACCTCATATTTTCCTCAACCCTGTTGAAAAAGAATTCAAAGTACAAGGAACAGGCTCTTTCCCTAACGCAACCATAATAAGAACAAAAACAGAATTCAACGGAGACACAGGACCAATCGGAACTTGGGTTAAACCAGAACAAAACATTGAAGGTAAAATTTTCTTGAAAAACCAGTCAAATCAAAAATTACAAAACCTTGTTCTTTGGACTGGTTTATGCGATTGGGACGACACAGCATGCGAAAAATTTTTAACAGAAGCAAAAACAAACCTTGAATTGGAAGCCAACGAAGAAAAACAAGTCAATTTAACACTCAAAGCACCAGCAATGCCAGGCGCATACGCAATCAGAATAGAGTTAATGGACAAAGACGGCAAAACAATCTCGCTTTACAGAAATAGAGCAATAGTTGAAGGACCCACCGCAAAAATAAAAAAAATGGCTTTTTATGGAGATGAATTAAAACCAAACAAACCAGTCAAAATTTATGCATTAATAGGCTCTTCTCCGGACCATTACACAAAACCGGATTTTTACGATTTCAACGTTTCAATTTGGATAGAAAAAGACGCAAAAAAAATATTCGAAGGAAAACAACACATACCTGCTTTAAAATTCAAAGAAATTGAAAAAGAAATAAACGCAAATTTCACGCCTGATTTGGCATACCAAAAATTCACAGTATGCAGCGCAATAGAAAAAGACAACACAACCCACGACAAGTATTGCTTTGAAATATTTCCAATAGAAACAGATTATAACGGAAAAAAGGGAGAAATCAGGCTTGAAACGATTTTTTCAGAGCCATCAGAACTCAAAATAAAGGCTTGCGGCTTTGCAGCAAACGGCAACGAAGAAGACATTAATTTGTCAATTTCGGTTGTTGAAGCAGAAAATTCCCTAGAAAGATATTATGAATCTTTCGATTCCGGCAATTGCCTTGAAAAATATTACCCAATTGAAAGAAAAAAATATTTAGTGCTTGTAAACGACTTCAAAAACAACAAACAAATATCAAAAGAAATAGATTTAACAGTTGAAAAACCAAAATCGTGCAACGAACTTGGCGGAGTGCTTTGCGAATCAAACACAAAATGCAACGGAAACAAAATTGACATTGCATCAGAAAAAGGAATTTGCTGTAAAGGAACATGTGAAGAAGAATCAAGCACACAAATTGAAAATTACAAAGAACAATTCAGTGTTCAATTTGAATTTATCATACTTGCCGCAATCATAATTGTCTTATTAGTTCTAATTGCTTTGTCTGCAAGGAGGCAAAAAAATGAAACGCTTTGAAGCAATTGCATTATTATTGCCAATAATCCTAACGCTATTTTCTTCACCTGTTTTTGCAGGCAGGCACTGCCATTACTTTGAAATCAATACATCGCCATCCATGACAATAACTTTTACACCTGAATTCAAAGAAATAACATCCAACAACAATAAACGCACATTTGTTGTGCCAGAAGGAACAAAACTAAAACTGACAAACATTTCAACATACATAGACCAATGCGTGGATGGCGCAAGAAGAGAAGTCAAAATGCCTTTAAAAGTCGTAAAAATAACAGGGCTTGGAACCGAAGAAGAATGGATAAAAGGCTATGAAATTACAAACGCCGAAGCATGCGACGGAGGAAACGTATTGCATGGAATCAAAACTGATTATTTGGAATCATTGCCTTTCAACCAAGCCGGAACATATGATTTCAGAATAGAATACACAAGAAAAATAAATGCAAATCCGACAAACCCTAATGACTGGGTAAAATACGCGGATATACAAATAATAGTAGTGCCAGGACAAATAAGCATAAAACCAGCAAAAAGCAACACAATAGGATTGCTTAAAAGCATTTGGGGAAACGAAACGGAAAAAGAAGTGAATTTCTTCTGGGAAGTAAAAAATGAAAGCAACGTAGATATAAAAATAGACAGCGTGGAACCCGCAGAAGGTTTTTGCAGCACCGGAGGTTCGCGAGGGTATTTGAAAGATTGCAGTTTTCCAGATTTCAAACCAGGTTTGGAATTAGGCAGAAACGCAAGTTATATTTTGAAAATGAAAGCAACAGCTCAAAGACCAAACGTTTCACCACAACAAGAACAACTATCCCTAAAAATAACATATTCAGACATATACGGGGTAAAAACAGCCGATTCAAGAAAAAAAATAGAGCCAATCAATATGGACGTGGAATTCACGGTAAACGCAATTGCAATCACCCCATTTTTAAAAACAGGAAGTTTCCAAGTAGAACCTGGAAAAAAATATTACGCACAATTCTGCAACGACAGCCCCGAAACAACATCATACGGCGTCCCAGTTCATTTCTTTGAAATTTATGACGAAACAGGAAGACTAGTGGTGTCAAGAAGCTTTCACAGCGTAGCCGTTCCAAATTCTGGCGACGCATGCAACAAACCAGAAACACTCAAATATTACAATAATTCACACACAGGCGACATAGAAGAATCACTATTAGCAGAATTCACTGTTCCAGGGGAAATAGACCCAGAAGGCAAAACATTCAAAAATTACACTTGGAAAATGGAAGGCATAATAGGAGTAAATGATCCAAGTATAGGCAACAATTACAAAAGCGATTTCTTTCGCATAGGAAAAACTTTTGACGGAGAAACAGTTCAAGACAGAATTATTGACATCTCTTTTGGACCTCAAAGCTATACAAAAGCCGAAACACCATTACAAAAAGCAACAATCAATATTTTTGAAGGTACAAAAGACCTTGGCTTGTTCTCACCTGAACTTCCAATTGGCAACCACGGCATGGTTTCTTTCACAATCGGAAAAGTCAGCTTCACAAATACATTAACAAGAGAAAAATTCACTACTAACACTTTAGGACAAAGAATAGCAAGCAACGACACCGAAATTTTTATAATACAAGAAAACCCAAACAGTGCAAGAGTTTACGGAAGAACATCTTCAAGAAAAGTAATAACTGACGAGCCAATAATAACAAATACAAATTTGGCTTGGATTGACAAGGAAAAATACATGATTGAAATCAAAGCCGTTTCAGCAGGCATATGCCGAGAACTTGATGGCTCTATTATTTCAACAGGCAGAAATACTGCATTTACAGGCAAAGACGTAAAACCAAAAATAAAATACGAATGGAGACCCAACAACATTTCAGAAAACTTTTGTTCTCCAGACAATTTAGGCAATTATAACGTATGCGATTCAACACAATTTTCAATAATGCTAATAAAAAAACTCAACACAATAAACGATTTAATATCTGAAGGAAACATTGCACAAGCCAATTCTAAACTATCTTTCCCAGTTTATATGATGCGAGACGGCTTTTCTCAAGACTTCAGAAACGACTTTGACGCCTTTATGCGTGAACGATTTTTTGACAACCAAGCACAAATAATCAAATACTATACTACAGGAAACGCCAAACAAATGTCCTGGGACAAATATTTCAAAGACCAAACAAGGCTTGTATTCTCAACGCCAGAACCAATACTCCAACCAGGAAAATACTTGATTACAATTTCGTTTGAATTGGACGATTCAAAATTCCAAAAATTATTTGATAATGAAGGAAACCCAAAAGCAAAAATATTAGTCAAATTCACAAAAATAACTGACGAAGAATTCCCAGCAAACCTGCTATACTATCTGCCAATCGACGCCTACGTTGGAAAAACCGGAGACGTATTGCATAGAGACGGCTACGGAGTTGGCTTCAAACTAAAAAACCAAAACAGCCAAGTCCCATTTTTTATATTGAACGAAAGGCACGACTTTGACGTTTATACAATTCCAACAACAAACGACTCCAAACCAATTGCAATAATTGAAGTAGAACGCAAAAACGACTTTATAAGTTTAAGCAAAAACGAACCAGGAAAAATACTTTCAATCTCAAAAAAAGAAACAAACAACCAAACCCCAGAATACTCCATGACATTCGCTGCCTCGCTGCCAATACCAATAATTTTCAAAGCAGAAAACGATGGCAAAAAAAACGCCATGGGATACATTATAAAAGATAGCAAAGGAAGCATAGATGCAGGCCCAAGTCTTGCAAGGCTAGTGGAAATAGCATATCTAAAAGATGAAACCCCGATATGCAACGATCTTGACACTCGAAAACCATTGCCAGAACTAATAGGAACAGACTCACAACTAAGCTCATACACTGGCCCAAAATGCGACATAGCCAAAGAATTGGAAAACACACGCGTAATATATGTATTTGGAAGGGAAAGCACTTCCAAAAACGACATTGCTCTTGAAACAATACTTTATGCCCCAAGTAAAGGCGACCAAATAAGAATAAAAAACGCCTGCCAAAACCAAGGAGTAATATACGTTCCAACATTAAATGACAATGGAAATATCAGCGGTGCAAGATACATAAAAGGAACAGATACTGAAATCACACTCGACAACCCAAGCCAAGCATTATGGACAATAAGCGATACATTAAACAAAATAGAAAACGAACAAACATGCATAGCATACGGAACAATCGAACAAGGATACTCAAAAGCACCTCTAAACGTAGGAATATACTGGAACGAACAAGAAATAATCTCTAATTTCAGAGACAAACTAAACAACCTATCCAACGAAGGATTCAACGCCAACACATGCTTTTCAAATTAAAAAAAAATAAAAAGACCAACAAACCTTGATTTAAAACAACAAAAAAAACTAGCTTAACCAACCATAACAACCAAAACACAAAATTAAAAAAAAAACATAAAAAAAAATAAAAAAAATGGTTTGTATTAGCTCAAGCAACAAAACACTTTATAAAAACCAAAAACAAAAAATCCATGCAAAACGCCAAAATACGAAAAAATTAATTAAGCATCAGTAGTTCCTATAATATGACTTATCCAAATGAACAATTAAAAACCCAACCAAAAAAAAACAACATAGCAATCAACATTTTAATACTTTTAATACTACTATTCACACTGTTTTTTATCTTCATACATTTCAACATTATTTCGTGCGGAGCATACAACCCTACCTTATGCGACTTATATTACGGAATAATTTCCAACGGAAAACCGAAAATACTTATAGTTAGCGGAGAAGAAGGAATAGGAGACCCTGATTTTCTTTACGAAACATTGAGATCGCCAAAATTCAGGGCAGACATAACTTTAAAAGACATAGAATTGGTAACCTTGCCTATGCTCCAACAACACCAATTAGTTATTGTCGAAAAAGCAAGAGAAATGAGCATAAGCGAATTGAAAATGTTTGAAGAATACGTCAATCATGGAGGAAAACTTGTTTGGATAGGAAACGCAGGAACAACGGCTCCTGAATTCGAATCCGACAAAAATTACTTTTTAAAATATTCAGAAAGAAAAAAAGGAGGTTCAGAATCATTCATAAGCCCTTGGGCAAGAAAAAGCGGCAACAAACAAGTTTCTTTTGATTACGTTCTTGGCGTTGAATACATTGGAAATTACTGTGAAATAAAAGAATGCAACGATGATTACACAGGGTTTTTGAATGTCTTAAACCAAAACGACCGGCTTACCCTTGGAATATCCCAAAACCTAAAACTTTACGGCGATTTTTCCATTGTAAAAATAAACACCGACGCGTACCAAAAAACCCTTGCAGTTTTGGATTACGGTTCAAACATCGTAACCGAACCACCAAAAGAATACTTTTGGCTTGAACAAAAAAAATACCAACTTGGAAGAGAATTCCCAGCAATAGTTGCCACAGGACTAGGAGAAAGAGTAGCATATTACTCCTTTCCGCCAGAATATTTTGTCAGTGAAAAAATGCCAATAGATCCTTCAACAGGAAAAAGAATAGAATATTGGGCAATATTAGAAAACATGTACTACGGCATGCTTTACAAATAAAACAAACAAAAAAAATTAACTCATAAAAAAAATAAAAATTGTCAAAAAAAACAGTTAGCAAAAAAAACAAATTGCAAATAAAAAACAAACACAACACTGAAAATAACAAAAAAAATAAAGCAAAAAAAATTAGAAAAAACGGTTCACAAAAAAAACAACAAAAAAAAAAAAAAAAAAATGATGGGGGTACAAACCAAATCCCAAATACAAAAAAAAAAAACAAAACAAAAAAGCTGGCGTGACAAAACCAAAGCCAAAGACAAAAAAAACATCTAAAAAATAAATCGACTTGAAAACAAGCAAAAAAATTAAAAAAAAATAAAAAAAACAACTTGACAAAAAATAATTGACAAAAAAAAGAATTCAAAAAAAAATAATGACAAAAAAAATTGGCTCACAAAAAAACAAAAAAACAGCTTACAAAAACAAACATCTAAAAAAACAACTCAAAAAAAAGAAACAAAAAAAAACAACCAGCCAAAACAAAGACAAAAACAAAATAAATTTAAAAAAAATAAATTAAGAAAAAAAGTAAAATTACAAAAAAAATTGACAAAAAAACACCTGCCAAAAAAGACAAAAAAACTCGGCTCGCCAAAACAAAAAGATTTGAACTTTTAAAATAAAAATATCAAAAAAAATGACAAAAATTAAAAAAACGACTTGCAAAGCCTACACAAAAAAATTGCAAATGTATTTGAAAATTTTTTTATAAGAAAAACAAACACGTTAGGCAAAAGACGACTAGTAAATTTTTAAATTATATTAATACCAGCTTAATACAAATGCAAACTTTCAAAATAGAAGCAGAAACAGACAAAAATAGTGGCAGAGCCGGATTGCTAAAAACACAACACGGCACCATTGAAACACCATTTTTCATGCCTGTAGCAACCAAAGGATCAGTAAAACACGTTTCAATGGACGAACTAAAAGCAATTGGCACAAAATGCATAATATCCAACGCATTCATACTCTCATTAAAACCAGGAGTTGAAATTATAAACGATTTTGGCGGACTTCACAAATTCATTTCATGGGAAAAACCAATATTTACAGACTCAGGAGGATTCCAAGTATTGAGCGACGAATTCAGACTAATGCTTTCCGACGAAGGAGTAACTTTCAGAAACCCATTTACAGGAAAAAAAAACCTTTTCACGCCAGAATACTCAATCAAAATACAAGAAAAAATAGGTTCAGACGTTGCAATGTGCCTTGACGATGTTCCAAAAGCAGGAGAACCACTAAAGAGAATTGAAGAAGCAGTACAAAGAACAACAAGCTGGGCTAAAAGATGCATTGAAGCCCACAACAAAAAAAACCAACTGCTTTTCGGAATATGCCAAGGAGGAACACACAAGCCATTAAGAGAAAAAAGCGCAAAACAAATATCATCTCTCGGCTTTGACGGTTTCGCCATAGGCGGTTTGGCAATAGGAGAAACAAAAGAAAACATGTACAAAGCAATAAACAATGCACTGCCAATGCTTCCAAAAGACAAACCAATATACCTGATGGGAGTAGGTTCAATAGAAGACATAAGAAAAGCAGTTTCGCTAGGCGTGGATTGTTTCGACTCTTGCTTTGCGACAAGAACAGCAAGACATGGAAGAGCTTTCACGCATAAAGGGAACATAAACATTGGTTCGGCAGTTTTCAAAAACGACAAAAACCCGATAGACAAAAAATGCGAATGCATGGTTTGCAAAAATTATTCTAAAGCATATTTACACCACCTTTTTAAAACAAAAGAAGAAAACGCTGGAAAATATCTGAGTTACCACAACCTATTCTTTGTTAATGCAGAATTGAAAAAAATAAGAGAAGAAATAATAAACGGCAAATTCAAAGAAAAATAAAACACAAAATATTAAACCAGCCAAAAAGCTCTAATAAAAAAATAGAATTTAGCCAAAAAAAGCCATAATTATTTTTTAATATAGAAAGTAGTTTATTTATGCCAAAAAAAAGATTTTTGCCAGACGAAACAATAAGGCAAATCCTTGGAAAAGGGGGTAATGTTAAGGAAAGACAAAAAAATCGCAGAATATTGAAAAGCCTTTGGTTGAAAAGAAAATACCTACAATTTGTCACACCAGCCCAACTCTTGGAAATCGCGCCAATAAAAGAAAGGGAAGCGGCATTCAATAAAGGCAAAATGGTGTTTTATTTCGGCGAAAAACCAATTTTTTTTGAAAACTTTTTGCCAAGCGGAGAAAAATTAGTAATGCCAGTAATTTTAGATGGAGAAATATATACTGTTAGATTTGACCCAATGAAAAACAGATTAATAATTTTCAAACTTGGCAAATCAGGAAAAGAAAAAAGTACAACAAATTTTGTCAATTGCGATCCTAATGACATGGCTCACCTTATACTAAATCTTTTTGAAAAACGCGGTTTAGCCATTCCATTATTGCGAATAGCAACTCAACACGCAATAGCTGTCAATAACGGAAAAGCATATGCTCCTGATGTTTTTCTGGAAAGATTTCTTAATCTATTTCAAAGAGTCGGATATAAAATAATTAGAAAAAGAGAAATGAATGCAATGGAATTATTAGGAAAAATTACTGCAGGCGAATATTTAAAACAATTCGGCGGAGATTATGACAAAGCCAAAATAATGTTAATTTCCTACGATTTGGAATTCACAGGAATGCCAAAAAAAGAAAACAATTTATTCAACAATTTCAGATTCTTAGCATACTCTCCAGAAACCGGAAAAATAGAATCATTTTATTTTTAATGACAATAATAAAGCCCTTGCCGGGATTTGAACCCGGGTCTCAAGGTAATCCCCCGAAAACCAAAACGGACCGGAACCTTGCATTCTATCCAGCCTATACTACAAGGGCGCCAACACGCATTAAATAGTAAAAAAACCGGATTATAAAAACTATTAAATACTATCACATATTACAATATTCTAATTATGAACAAAGACAAATTAATCGCGATTGGCTTAATTGTCGCATTTGTATTCTTATTCATTGCACTTGTAGGAGTCATAGCAATTACCGGTTTTGTTGTTTTTTTCATGGATTCAGAAAACAAAAACCAAACCACTGAAATAAAACCAATAACTGACGAAACCCCTATAATAGACAAAATAAACCAAGAAGAAAACATAAAATCAAACAACGAACCAAAAGAAAAAAAACAAGAAGAACAAACACAAACCGAAAACAAAAACAAAGCCACCGCTCCAATATGCGGCGACGGAAAAAAAGACGACTCAGAACAATGTGAAACCGATTCCGATTGCTCAACAAACCAAATATGCAAAAATTGCAATTGCGAACCAAAACCAGAACCAACAGCAACCAAACTTGAAAACATAAAAATAGAATCATTAGTATTCTTCTGCGCACCAAATTTTAACGGAAAACAAGGATTGGCAATTAAAATAATAAACATGAAAAACACAGGCACAACAGATTTTTCCTATACCAAAACACTCACTTTGAAATCAGAAATAGGCGAAATCACTGACAGCGTTCAAACAAAAAATTCATACAAATTCACAGTCAAAGCAGGAAAACCAATTGAAATTTACCAAAAAGACATGGCAAGAGAACAGGCACCATACTTGTTCATCGGAAATTCGCCTGGCAAATTGAAACTAACTATATGGCTAGATAAAACCCAATACATTGAATATTTATACGACCTCAAAGCGACAGACTTTGCAAAAGCAGGGTGCCTTTAAAATTAACATTCAACAAACAATTTGTCCTACAAAAAAAACAAGCCAATTTTGATTTTACTTTGACAAATACTAAAAACTCTTAAAGCTACTCTAATAAAAAAACACAAAACAAAAAATAGCGTATCAGAATAAAAAAATTTTACATTTAACAACAAAAACAAAAGTTTCAAATAAATTAATTATTTAGCAAGCCTTGAAAAAAATTTTCCAAGACGCCCCCTCTTTTTAGGTGTAACACCAGGCAATCTATTTTTTGGCTCTGAACCGGAATATTTTTTATTAGTAAACCTTCCTAAAAATGGGCCAAACAACCCCTGACCTTCTCTATTAAGACCCAACGTAATTCTACTTAATGGAGACAATTGAGGAGATTTTTTATCAACCATAATAACCAAATCATTTAACTATTATTAATAATTTCGTTTTGCATATTTTCCAAAATACGAACAAAAAAATAATCTAAGACCTGCCAAAATCAAAACCTCAGAAATTAATTAGCTTTACCATTTTTTGCTTACAAGCTTTAAAAATCTTTGAAAGCATTCATGCCACAAAAAACAGACACTACAACTATTATATATGATTCGACAATTTGCTTTTATATAAAAACAAACGCGGAGAATGGGATTCGAACCCATGCTCCCTTTCGGGAACACGCTGACAAGGCAATCTCACAAATTTTTAAAATTGCATTCCAGGCGTGCGCTTTGGACCACTCAGCCATCTCCGCTCAAAAAGCTTTTAACAAATTTAAACCACATATAAAAAAAACATGCAAAAAATTTAATAAATCAAAAAATTAGCGATTAACAAAAAAAATGCAAGAGGTAAGCCAGGGATCTGCCGACTCCGTTTCCCGTCCGGAGCTGGATTTCAACAACCCATGGCAGTATAGCTTACCCCCTTAACTCCCAATACAATTAACTAAAATCATACTTATTGTTTAAATATCTTTTCATTGCCGCAAGCCATGAAAAAAAACTTTTTTATGAAAATGACTTCTTGTTTTAGGGTGCAAAAATGCCAAATTTTTGGCAAGACAAACAAGCAAACAAAATATTCGGCCAATCTAACTAATTTTACCATGTCTGCCAAAAGATTTCAAAATAATTTATTCATTGATTTTTCTATAAATTGAAACAAAAATAACCACAATTGTTATCACAATGAGAAATGCAAAAAAATAAACAGGTTTTGAAGCAAAGCCAAAAGTTTTATTTACCAAATTAGCCATTGCATCAGTCAACAATTTTTGTACATTAGAGTTTTTGTCAAAGCCTTGCAACTTGTTAGCGTCAAACAAATTTTTGTCACCAACATTGTTTGATTGCCCGTTATTATCTTTAATTAACCCATAGTCAATTTTATTTACTTCTTCTCGGGAATTTTCAACTGATACGCCTTCACTTCCCACATAACAATTCAAAAAATCAAAAGTAAAATCCTTTTCTATTCTTACATAACCCGAAGACAATACAATTGTCAAATTTTTCTTAAACGGCAATTTTTTATGACTAGTGATTTTCGGATTTACTATTAATCTTATTTCAGAATTAGAACCAGGATTTATTTCAATAGTGTCTTTTGCCACAACAGCTTCGCCGCCTTTTATGCGAACATTTCCAACAAATGTTTGAGAAGTTTTATTATGCACAATTAAATCCACAAAGTTATCTTCTCCTAAACAAATTTTTTCCACAAAATCTGTTTTTGATATTTCAATTCCAGGTTCAAAAAATTGATTGATTTCAAAGGCATTAATATTGTATGATGACTCCCCTTCTTCAAAACCATTGTTAATATTTCGGCTTTCAACGCTTTGTTCTCTGTCAATTTGATGTTCTTCCAAAATTTTTATCAATGAAACAGCAATGCTCTTTTGATTGTTCTGCAATACCGCTGTTGCATTAAAATTCAACTCTTTCAATTGCGTTTCACAAGGTATTGCCAAATTCACAGGAATGCTTTTTTCTTCGTTTCCACGCAAAAGCACTTCCTGGCTTGGAAACCCAACAATATTTTCAGGATTTGTCTGCAAAACAATCAATACTCTTGAAATTTTGCTTTCGTTGTTTTTCAAGTTAATCAAAAAGTTCGCATTACCACATTTATTTGCAAACAAGTAACTTGGTTGAATTGAAATTTTTGGCGCAGAATTACTTAAAATGTTAAGTTTACAAGTTTTTTTTACACTTTCAATTTCTTTAACACCAACTTCAAAATCATATTCTCCTTTTTTTACCAAACAACTTGGAGTTGCAAATATTGTTATTTTACCGCAAGCACCAGGCATCACATTCAAAGATTCAGGCACTGTTTTAACCCAACTTGAATTACCTATTATGAATGGATTGTATTCCTTGCTTTCTTTTGTATCATTGCAGATTTGAATTTTAAAGCTTGTTATTTCACATGGCTGCAAAGATATTGTGCAATTTCCTTCAAAATATTCTGAATTAGCAAACCCTAATAAAAGCAACATTATTATCAAGGAAAAAAAATTTTTTCGCATATTTTTCACGTTGTATTCGGTTTTCCCTGCATAAGTTTATTGGCGCCTATTCCTGCAAGGATTGCTATTATCAAAACTATTATCGCCGACAATATTATGCCACCACTTGTCAGGCTGAAAAGCCCTGTTGCAGGAGTAGCCAATTTTTGCGAAATTTTTTCTCTTTCCACTTTAATTACCATTTCTTGGCTTTTTTTAAAATTATTTGAAATTATTTCTATTTTAACAGGATAAACTCCATCTTCAAGGCTTTCAATTGGTTGTATTCCAGCCTTAATTTCAACTGATTCAAATCCATTAAGCCTTTCAATTGCCACTGGCTGCATTATAAAATATTTTCCATTTTCTGCGATGGAAATTATTACATTTTTTACTTCGCTTGGCAAATTGTTTTTTATTACAAGGCTTATTTCCTTTTCTTGCCCTTGAACCGCTTCTATTTGCAAAGGATAAGATACAATATCCAAATCAATTTTTTGCATTGCTTTAACAATCGTTATTTTGAGATTTTGACTGGCGCCATCACTATCAGACCTTGCTGTTATTGGCACTTCATAATTTCCTGGAACAACTTCATAACCAGGGGTAATTGCAACATATATTTTTTTGCTGCTGTTTTTTTTGATTTTAAAGTTTTCTTCCGAGAGTTTTGCTTTTATCCCGCCAAATTCTTTTACTGAAGCTTTAATTGTTTCTTCATAATCCCCATAATTGTAAATTGTCAACTCAAATACTTTGTTTTCCCCTTGAACAATCATATTTCTTTGATAGTCATTGCCAGATATTTCCAATTCTATATTGTGCTCTGCACGAACATTCACTTGTATTTTTTTCTTTTCACTTTCTTTTGAATTCCAAACATAAACAATCAAATCATACTCTCCTTTTTCGTCCTGTTCCCTTGCTTTTATATCCAAATTTATTTTCTTTTGTTCTTGCGGTTTTAATTTTATAAAAACAGATTCAACTTTATTTTCCAAATCCCCTTCCGAATTAACAAATACTTCCTGTTCTTCTTTGCTTTTATTGAAAATGGTTATTATTGCAGTTTTTTGTTGCCCTTTCTTCAAATCCATTATTTCAGGATTTATATAGACATCAATTATGTCTTCTTCGCATTCAATCAAATTGATTTTTATTTCCCTTTTTATTTTGTAATCTTTGTTTTCAGCAGTTATTTTTATTGCATATTCTCCAAATGCAGTTCCAGGATTTGTGTTTATCATAAGCCCAATTCCCACTTGTTCGCTTGGCCTTAAACTTATTTTAGGATACTCAAATTCAGGAAGAAGAACAGGATTGCTTGCTGACAAATTGAATTCCTGGCTTGAACCTGCATCGTTTCCAATGTTGTTTTGAAAATCCAATTGTATTTTCTGTTTATACGGATTTTTACATACAAAATAACCGCTTGCTCTTTCAATGCTTAAAAAGTTGCTAGTATTTGATACATCCACTTCAAGGTTTTGTGTTATTGTTGGTCCTTTGGAAGAAATTATGTTAAAAGTAGGATAATAAGTTTTTGTTCTTGCGCTTTCAAACGCGCTTATGAAAATTGAAAATTGGATTGTTTGTTTATCTTCAATGCAAAATTGATTTTTTGCAGGTTTTATTTCTACTTCTGTCAAGTCTTCATTAGGCAATTTTGAATTTATTTCATAGCATTCTTTTTCGCCAGTATTGTTTGTAGCCTCAAACATTATTGCTATTGAAGTGCCTGGAGCCAAGCTTACCTTTTTTCTTTCAAGAACAACAATTGTTTCTTTAGGCTCCAATCTTTTTGATATTACTATGTTGAAAGTATCCTCTTTTGAAGCTCCATTACTATCAGTGGCTTTTATGGTTATTGAAGACATTCCTATTGAATCTTTTTGTGGTGCATTGCACGTTACGAATATGTTTTCCTCAATAAAACAATCTATAAGGTTATTGTTTGTTTGTCTTGTTATTTCATAATTTAGAGGGTTTATTTCTTCTCCTGTCGCATATTGATTGAGATTAATTATTTTTTGCAATTTGCCGGAGTTTTCATATATTGAAATATCAGGAATCCCTTCAAATATAGGATTATTCGAGGATTGCACAAAGCTACAGGAAAATATTGACAAAACTATTAACAGGATTGCATTTAGGGTTTTCATTTTTTCACCATATAAAACTTTGTTAACCTTGCTATGAAAGCCAATAAAAGTATTGCAGCCACTATGCCTAATAGCAAATTAATTGCAAGAGACGTGGCATCAATTTTGAATTGGCTTGCAGTAAACAACCCAGTAATTTGTTGCAAAACATCTTTTTCAAAGTGCTCTATTTTGGCTTCTGCTAATATTTCTTCGTTGTGGCATGAGAATACAAATACAACAGAACCTGAATAAGTTGTTTTCATTTTTATTTTTGTGCTTGTTTCTTTGATTTCGTTCGGGTTTATTATAAAATTTTTGTCACCAATTATCTCCCAATCATTTGGGCCTTTAATGGATTTTAATTCAATTGACTTTTGATTATAAGATGGATTTACCAATTTTAGTTTTACGCTGCCTGAACTATCAAACTCTGCCTCTGGCTTTATCGTGCACTTGTTTTCTTTTTTGAATTCCATTATAAGATTTTTTTCTGCGAACTCGCTGCCTATTTGGACTTTTATTGTGCCTACATATGTTGAACCTTCAAGTTTTTTTGAAGGATAAATTTTGATTTTTATTTGTTCTTGGGTTTGTGGCTCTATAAAAACAGGTTGGCTTATTTTTTCATATTTTACAGGAAAATGATATTCAATCAATAATGGTTTTTGTTCATTAGAATTGTTTATTACATGAAATATGTATTCGTAAGGAGTTTCACCTATAGAGATTGTATCTTGAAATCCAACAATTTGGCTTGCTGCTATGCTTGCAAGCAATATCGTCATTATTGCTATCAGTGGCTTTATTCCCATAAAATATCACTTATTACTTGATTCAATATTTTTAATCAACGCCTTAATTACGCCTTAATTTCTTCTTATTACATTTATTATTCCCAATATTGCAAGCCCAAGTATTACCAACAGAACAATTCCTGTTCCTGCCATTACTGCCAAATTCAGCAAACCGGTTCCTGCGCTTGTTTGTGACGCTTTTGATTCAAATGAAACAGGAATATTTTTTATTCCCTCATCCGATTCAATTCTTATTACACCTTCGGCTTTGCCGTTGAAATTTGTTTTTACTTCAACCTCCAATTTTTCGCCTGTTGCAAAAGCATTTTTTGTTAATGATTGAGCTTGTACGCCTTCTGGAAGATTATAAGCCGTTATTTTAACATTTTTTAGGGATTTGCCGGTATTTTGAATTGTTATTTTTCCACTTCCGGATATTTCAGCAGGTGCTGAAATATTTATCAAAATTTGTTCAGCCTGGCTTGTAGTTCCTTGCACTTCAACCAAAACAGGCTTTTCCTTTATTTTGTCAGCGTAAGCAAGTGTTGTCAGCAAGGTTCCATTTCCTTGTTTTTTTCCAATCAATTTTACTATTATTGAATCGCTTTGATTATTCTGCAAGCAGAAAGTCGTTTTAGTGCTTTCCGCGGAAAACACATTATTGCCTGAAGCGCTGAATGAAAAACACTGATTCAGGCCGGTGTTGTTAATTATATTGATTAAAACCGATTTTGATTCGCCAACCTTTAATGCAACTAATTGTGGTGTTGTGCTGAATAAGACAGCATCCATGTTTTCTTGTGGCGTTGTTGAAGACGAATCTTTGATTGTTACATCAAATGATTCACTTATGCTGCTGAGAACACATGTTCTTCCATTGCTGAACCTTCCTGAAACCCTCAATCTTGCAGTATCTGTTCTATCGCCCGAAACCTGCCTTGCGTCAAATGAAACTATTATTTTTTCGCTTTCATCGGAATCAACCGAACTTGGTTCATCTATTACGTTTGCACTAAAATATGAACTTGATTCGCTTACTTCTACATTGGTTATGTCAAAGTCTCTGGTGCTATTGTTAAAAATAACGAATTCTTGTGAAGTTACCCTGTTTTCAGGTATTTCCACATCCATAACTTCAAGTTCTATGTCTGAACACGCACTTGAACTGTTGCTTGATCCAGAATTAATTCTTACCCTGAAACTTGCTTGTCCTATGTCATTGAACGAACAAGTAGCCCCATTATCAAACCTGCCACTTATTTGTATATAGCCTATAGCGTCCCTGCTAATTGTAGATCTCTCGGTTTCTATTTCCAAATCCAAATCAATTTCGTCGTCGGCTTCAACTATGTCATCATATTGCGTATCGGTTATTCTCATGTATTGGCTGTCATCGCTTGTTTGGACTTCTTGAATAATAAAATCAGCTTGCCCCCTGTTCATTATTTTGAAAGTCACATTTTCTACGTCATCTTCGTTCATATAAACTGTTTCGGTTATTATTCTTATGTCTGAACAAATTCCCATGCCGTCAGATGTTACTTCTATGGTAAGTATATCATCATCTTTTTGCCCATCTTGGTCTTCCACTTCAATCAATAAGGTGCTTGTGCCTCTTGAATTTGACCTTGGGGCATCACAACTTACATACCTGTTGTCGGTTATTCTACAATAAATCAGATTTGTGTTGCTTTGGCTGACTATTCTATAAGTTAGTTGGGAAACGCTGTCTTCGTTGTCTCTTGAATAACGATACAAATCTATTATTCTATTTTGTGCCGAAGAATTTTCTTGTATTTCATATGTTCCCAAACCTGAAATTGAAGGCGGCGTTCTGTTACCTGTATAAGGATTTACATAAACTGCAAGTGTTGCAGTGGCAAATTGATTGTTGGTATTTGTTACTTTGATAGTCAACGTGTTTATTCCTGTTTGATTCGGTCTTGGAGAATCACAACTAATGTATTGGTTTGATTGTATAAAACAGTTTATCAGGTTTTGATTGGTTTGATTAATTAATTCATACCTGAGTTGTTCATCAGTGTTTTGCGAGTCGCTGACATAATCAAACAAATTCACTAGCCTATCCCTGCTTCCTGAATTTTCTCTAATATTTATGTTTGGAAGGTTGGATATTATTGGGGCATTAGCATTGTCGCTATTGTTACTTGTTATTCTTATTTCAAAAGTATCGCTGGAATATTCATCATTCCTATCCCTGACCAATATTGTGATTGTGTTTGTGCCTGACTGATTTCTGGCAGGCTGATTGCACGACACATATCTATTAGAATTAATTATACACGGCATTAATTCAAAATTTGTTTGTTGCAATATTGTAAAAGTCAGATTGCCATCGCTATCTTCAACGTCTGCAGCATAACTCCAAAGGTCAACAAGATTCGGCTTTGAACCTGTGTTTACTGGAAATTGAAAATCAGGTATGCCTGCCAACACAGGAGGATTATTGTTTTCCGGCACGCCTAACACGTAATAATCAAACCAATCAGATACCGTTGCACCATCACTATCTGTTACAGATATTGTGACAGTGTTTTTTCCTACACGATTCCTTGCAGGGGCATCACAACTAACATATCTATTAGTGTCAATATAGCAATTAACCAGACTCTGGTTTGTTTGAGATAAAATAGCAAAAATCAAATCAGAATCAGCGTCTTCCACATCAGAAGCAAGTTCATACAAGTCAAAAATCCCTAGTTCTTGTCCGCCATTTATTAGAGTTATTACAGTTTCAAGCCCAGAAATTGTTGGAGGATTATTGACTGTTGCAAAACTATTAGAGCTAAAAATCGCTCCAAAAATTATAAATGCAATTACCGTAAAAAGTGACTTCTTTTCCATTACCCCCACCTATTAATTCATTACTATTAAATAGTGATATTCTACATATTTAAATATATTGTTTTTTTTAGATTCTGCTAAAAAAAAGCGCTTAAAAGCCCTGCTTTTTATAAATTTTTACTGTTTAATTTTCAATTTTTGGAAAACAATATCTAAACAACCGAAAACAAATATAAAAAAAACTCTTTAAATTTTAGATAACCTGCAAAAAAAAATCAGATATTTAAAGTAATTTATAAAGGCCACGGTTGCTAAAAATACATAATTTTAGATAGTGAAAGTTTGTCCGATTTTATAAAATTGGTGAAACCATGAAAAATCAAAAAAACAACGAGCTGGAATTAAAAATAAAAAAAGAAAATGCCAAAAAGCAAACAATTGAAACACATGCAACAGATTCAGATTTCCATCACTGCAAGTCAATATTAAAAAAGAAATCTAAAACTTTCTTTTTTTCATCAAAAGTACTCCCAAAAGACAAGGAAAAAGCTTTTTGGGCGGTTTATGCCTTCTGCAGAAAAACCGATGACATTGCAGATGAAGGCAACGATCCGCCAAATGTGCGACTTGAAAATATGGCTAAATGGAAAAAAGAATTACTATTTTCCTATAAAGGCGCATACAGTAATGACCCAATAATAAGAGCTTTTGTTGAAACAGCCATAAAATACGGAATCCCTAAATCATATCCTTTAACTTTAATACGAGGAGTATCTTCAGATATATATCATAAAAACATGCTTAATTTCAAAGAATTGCGCGATTATTGTTATTCGGTTGCTTCAATTGTAGGGATTATGCTACTTAAAGTAATGGATGTAAATTCACAAAAAGCAAAACAACATGCAATTTATCTTGGAATAGCAATGCAACTAACTAACATAATACGCGACATTGCCGAAGACAGCATGATTGGCAGAGTATACTTACCCATTGAAGATCTCAAAGCCCACAATCTTTCACCTTCACACATAAAACCAAATATGCCTGAAAACAAGAAAGATTCTTTTCGAAAACTAATTGCATTGCAATGCCAAAGAGCACGCCATTATTACCACCTCTCTCTTTCAGGAATATCACTCATTCCAAAAGATTTACAACTTGCAATAGCAATGTCCGCCAGCACATATTCCAGAATTTTAGATTTTGTGGAAAAGTCAAAATTTGAAGTTTTTAGTCAGCCTGAAATTTCTGATTCTTTAACTTAGATTTTTTAAATATTCTTATTAGCTTCCCAAGAACTTATTGTAGCCAGCATCAAAGCAAGCCCGAAAACAAGGTTTTCAACAGGAATAAAAGGAACTGCTAAACCAATTGTATGCGAAAAGTCAAAAACCCAAAGACCTACAGCAGTCATAATATTATCAAAAATAAGTTGAAAAAAAACAACAATAAAACCTGCAATGAGAAGCAACTTTGCAGGAAGCTTAACCATCAAACAAATATAAAAGAAAATCAAAACAGAAACAAAAGAAAAAACAGTGTATTCCATAAAAATCAACTCTTTACGCCAAATAAATTTCTTTTAACCACTTCCCATATCACAACATAAAAATAAGGAATTACTACAAAAAAAAATAATTCTTCCAAAGGCTGATTCCATATTACAATTCCAGTCATATATTGTAAACCGAATTTCCAATGCCCACGCTCAACAGCCACTACATCCCAAAGAACAAAAATAACAAAAACAGGAAAAAGCGCTCTTAAAAATCTTTTAGTACTGATTTCCAAGCAAGCTACTTTTGAGATCAAAACAGAAGAAAAAAAAACCAGAACAAGATAAGCGGAATAATAAAACCACATTTCAAATCATTCATCTCCTTTATTTTTCAACCCAAAATCTTCTTTGAATCTTTTTTCCATCAACTCTGCTGATAAAAGAACTATAGGAATGCCACTACCTGGATGTGTACTGGCACCGACAAAATAAAGTCCTTTTATTTTCTTGTCTTTATTGGAAGGCCGAAACGCCGCAGACTGGAAAAGTCCCGGTGAAAGGCCAAAAGTAGCTCCATTTTCAAGCCCAAAAGAGTCCCTCCAATCCAAAGGGGTAAATATCTTTTCCATAACAATACGCTTTTCTAAATCTTTTACGCCAATACTTTCAAGCTTTTGAATAATTTGCTTACGAAGCCTTGGAGCCTCTATTTTCCAATCAATCCCCGACAGCAAATTAGGAACAGGAACCAATACATAAATAATGCTTTTGTCGCGTGGAGCCAATGTCTTGTCGTGTGAACATGGATTGGCCACATAAATCCCTGGTTTTTTTGGCATTACTTTTCTTTCAAATATATCCTCAAATGTTTTCAAGTAATCATTTGGCAAAATAAAAGAATGATGCGCCAAATCTACTTTGCCTTTTAACCCCAAATACATCATAAATGCGGAGCAAGAAGTTTTCAGCGACTTTACTTTTGAATCAGGCATATGTAAACGATCTTCTTCATCCAAAAGATGAAGATAAGTATAAGGCAAATCTGCATTTGAAATTATAGCATCAGCAAGGACTATTTTTCCATCTTCAAGCTGTAACCCTTTTGCAACGCTATTCTCCACAATTATTTTTTTTACAGGTTTTTTAGTATGTATCTTAACTCCAAATTCCTTGCATAACAATGCCAAAGTTTCAGCTATCGAATAAAGCCCGCCTTTTGGATACCAAACTCCTTCAGTAAATTCTACGTAAGGTATTAATCCGTAAACCGCTGGAAGTTTAGTAGGCGCCGCGCCAATATATACTGACTGAAGAGAAAAAACTATGCGAACCCGCGGATCAGAAAAGTAGTCGCCAGTCTTTGAATATAAATCACGCAAAGCTCCGCCAGAGATCAAAGAAATTATGCCTTTTGGAGTAAGCATATCCAACGGAGAATTAAAATTCTTTTCAATAAATTCTTTCAAAGCAATTTCATAATACTTTTTATAGTCAGCAAGATAGCGCAAATATCCTTCTGCGTCTTTTTTTGAAAATTTAGAGATTTCATCAAACATCTTTTGCTTTTCAGAATAAGGAGAAATCACCATGCCATCTTCAAAATATATTTTGTATACCGGATGGAGTTTGGTTAACTCCAAATAGTCATTTATTTTTTTACCAAGGTCTGTAAACACTCTGCGCAACACCCAAGGCATCAAAAGCAAAGTAGGCCCAGCATCAACCCGAAAATTTGATTTTTCAAAATTCGAAAGCCTTCCACCAACCTTTTCTTTTTTTTCATATATCTCTACTTCACATCCAAGACGCGCAAGCCTGCAGGCAGTTGCCATGCCGCCCACACCAGCCCCTATTATTAATACTTTCATAAAAATACCTCTAATTCAACATATTGCAAAACAAAAATTATTATTTCTCTATTAAATTATATTTACATTGTTTTTTCAATAACCGCATTCAACAAATCAGATTTTGTTATAATCCCTATAATACGCCCTTTCTCCCCGACCAAAACACCTTTATTATATTCCAAAAGGCTTGAAAGAACATGATATGGCGTGTTTTTTTGCACAATCGGCATGGCTTCGGACATCACATCCTGAACAAGCATGTTTTTAGCGGCATCCATATCCTTGTCCGAATTAATTATTTTCAGCAAATTTTCTTCAGACACCACCCCAAGATTTTTGTCATCATCTATCACTGGTAATTGAGAAACAGCATATTTTTTCATTATTTTAACAGCCTCTTTTACATTGTTATAAGGCTTTACTGAAACAACTTTTCTTGTCATAAAATCCGAAGCAACTTTTTCTTGATTTGGGACAACACTTTCAAAAAAATCAAACAATTTTTTGGCTTTGTCATAAGCAGGCATAACTTTCTGAGCTTCTATCTTTGCAATAAGCGACTGGCTCACACCGGTCTTTTCAGCAATAAAAGCCTGCGTCATTTTGGCTTTTTTCCTCAAAGATTTAATTTCCGAAATTTCAGGCAACATTCAAACACCAAAAAAACAATATTCATATTTGAATTAAACATACAGAAAATATTATTAAATGAATTGATTTTATTTTTTCAAAGCTTTTTAAGTAGGAGAGGTTTGAATGGCAAGAAAATATTTTTTCACTTCGGAATCGGTAACAGAAGGACACCCTGATAAAATGTGCGACCAAATAGCAGATGCAATTCTTGACAAAATGATAGCAGGAGACCCTAATTCAAGAGTAGCAGTGGAAGTTTCAACCAAAACAGGATTAATACTCGTATTTGGCGAAGTAACAACCAATACTTATGTTGATATTCAAAACGTAGTCAGAAACACCATAAGAGAAATAGGATACAATAAACCCGAATATGGTTTTGATGCGGATGCATGTTCCGTTCTTATTTCTCTTTCAGAACAAAGCCACGATATAGCATTGGGAGTAAATGAAGGGTCAGGCATTGACAAGGAACAAGGAGCAGGAGACCAAGGAATGATGTTCGGCTATGCAACAAACGAAACCCCCGAACTAATGCCTCTTCCAATAGACTTGGCTCACAAACTCACTAAAAGACTTTCAGAAGCAAGAAAAAAAAACGAAATAAAATGGCTGCGCCCAGACGGAAAAAGCCAAGTAACTGTCGAATATGTTGACGGCAAGCCAAAAAGAATCGATGCTATTGTCATAAGCACTCAACACTCGCCAGAAGTGGAACATGATGAAATAGAAAAAACAATAATTGAAAAAATAGCAAAACCTGTTTGCGGAACATGGATCGATTCAAAAACAAAATATTACATCAATCCGACAGGAAGATTCGTAATAGGCGGACCAGTAGGAGATTCAGGATTAACAGGAAGAAAAATCATAGTAGACACATACGGAGGAATAGGACACCATGGAGGGGGCTCTTTTTCCGGAAAAGACCCAAGTAAAGTAGACAGAAGCGCAGCGTATTTCGCAAGATACGTTGCAAAAAATGTTGTAGCTGCAGGGCTTGCGGAAAAATGCGAAATCCAAATAGCATACGCAATAGGCATTTCAAAACCTGTTTCAATCTATGTCAATACTTATAATACAGGAAAATTGCCTGATGAAAAACTTGAAGAAATAATAAAAAAAATTTTTGACTTCAGACCGGCTGAAATAATAAAAAAATTAGATCTTAAAAGGCCAATTTATCGCAAAACTTCAGCGTATGGACACTTTGGCAGGAACGAACCTGAATTCACATGGGAAAAAACCGACATGGTTGAAACCCTACAAAAAGAAGCCAAAAAATAAAAAAAACAAAATCACAAAAAAAATTAAAAAAACGTTCAAAAAAATCATGAAAAAAATTGTAAAAAAAACTGGCTCAAAAAAAACAAATTAAAAAAATAGTTACAAATAATTACCAAAAAAAACCAAGCCACAAAAAAAATTTATTTTAAATAAAAAAACAATTCAAAAAAAACTAAAAAAAAGGCTCGCAAAAACAAAAAAAAACAACAATCATAACAAAGCCAAAAAAAATAGAACAAAAAAATAACAAAAAACTGGCTCGCAAAAAAAAAGAATTAAAAAAAAAGAAAAATGACAAAAAAAACGCCTAGCAAAAAAAACGTCTGACAAAAATATAAAAAAAATTGAAAATTTTAATATCAGATTTATATTTTCTTTCATAGAAATTTCAATAAAGGTTTTCACATGCTTGAAGATTTCATTGAAGTTAATAAGTTGTCAGCCAAAATATTTTTTGTGCCGGGAAAAGCCGGGAGTTTCGAACAAGCATCTAATTTTATATCCTCAAAACTGCCTGTTGCCAAATCAATACTTCTTATAGACTCAAAATCCGAGCCTTTGTTGGTTATTTTGCTCGGCAAAAACAAAATAGATTTCGCAAAAATTAAAAAACTTTTAAATGTAACAGACGTTCGCCTTGCCACGCCATCAGAAGTTCTAAAAATCACTGGTTATGAAGTCGGCGGAGTTCCGCCTATTTCAATCTACGGAGTAAAAACATTTATTGACAAAAAAGTGGCTTGTCTTGACG
>CAZNZM010000003.1:5836-74036 GCA_964577555.1 uncultured archaeon | reverse complement strand
GAAATTGTTTGCGGCGGAGGAACACCGGAACACCTGATGCAAATCAGAGTAAAAGATATAATCAACCATGTAGAAGATATAAAAATAGTTGATATTACAAAGTAAAAAAACAGAACAAAAAAATTCTACGAATATTGCTTTTCCTGTTTTTCTATTTTTGCCTTCAAGGTTTTCAAAGAAATAAATTGTTCCCTTTCCATTTCTTCAAGTCTCATAACAATATACTTTGCCTTGTCTCTAAGCCCTGGCATCACAATATAATCAAGTGCGTTTACCCTTCTCTTGGTTTTTTCAATTTCTTTAATAAGCCTCTTTAAAGCATTTTCAGTTTCGGCAAGCTTTATTATAATTTCAAGACTCTTACCAAAAGCTTGAGCCGCTTCATCTATTTTAGCAGAACTCCCTTGTATTGTATAACCCCTTTCCCCTGGCTTTTTCGCAACCAAGTCTCCTCTTATTGAAGGAATATTGACACCCATTACATTTTTTGCTTTGACCTCTATGAGCGGCACCCTGCCAACAGACATCGCAATACTTTCAACTTCAACTATACCATGGTAAGCCTGTGCCATAGCCAATGCTTCAAAAGCGCTTTTCATTTGAGAATTCAAAATATTCCTCAAATCGGAAGCCTGCTTCATTATCTTAAAAAATTCAAGAACAAGCACATCCCTTTTTTGTTTAAGCAGTTTGTGCCCGTTTTCAGCAAGCCTTATTTTGTTCCTCGTCTCAATGAGTTCAAGCCTTGTTGTCTTTATTTCCTCAGCCATGATTTCACTTTTTCTTAGCTTTAACTTTTTTCCTTTTTATTTTCCTGCTTTTTTCAACCTTATTCTCCTCTTTTTTTGGCTCTTCAGCCTTTTCCTTCTTATCGTTTTGCGGCTCCCTAAACTTCTTCCCATATTTCTCTATAAATTCCACCTTGACCCTTTTGAGTTCCCTTTCAGGCAGTATTGCCAACAACTCCCAACCAAGATCCAAAGTCTGCTCAATGCTTCTATCTTCATCTTTTGACTGCATTATAAATTTTTTTTCAAACTCGTCCGCAAATTTAAGGTATTTCCTGTCCGTTTCTGAAAGAGCTTCCTCGCCAACAACAGCACTTAACGATCTTAAATCCCGCCCTTGAGCATACGCGGAATACAATTGGTCAGCTATTCCCCTATGATCTTCCCTCGTTTTTTCCTTACCAATACCCAAATTCATCAACCTTGAAAGACAAGGCAACACATCTATTGGCGGATATATGCCTTTTCTATGCAACTCTCGCCCCACAACTATTTGCCCTTCAGTAATATACCCTGTAAGGTCAGGAATAGGGTGAGTTATGTCATCAGACGGCATTGAAAGTATTGGAATTTGCGTAACAGAACCTTTTTTTCCCTTGATTACGCCAGCCCTTTCATATATTGTTGAAAGATCAGTATACATATACCCAGGATAACCTCTGCGCCCCGGCACCTCTTTTCTCGCACCAGCTATTTCCCTCAATGATTCACAATAATTTGTCATGTCGGTTATTATGACCAAAACATGCATGTCCTTTTCAAACGCCAAATATTCAGCAGTAGTCAAAGCCATCCTTGGCGCAATCAATCTTTCAACACTTGGATCATCCGCCAGATTAAGAAACAACACACTTCTTTCAAGAGCCCCTGTCCTTTCAAAATCTTTCATAAAAAAATTTGCCTCTTCATGAGTTATTCCCACTGCAGCAAAAACAACTGCAAACTTTTCACTCTGATTCCTTACTTTCGCCTGCCTGGCGATTTGGACTGCAAGATCATTATGCGGCAAACCAGCCCCAGAAAATATCGGCAATTTTTGCCCCCTCACAAGAGTATTAAGTCCATCTATAGTGCTTATTCCCGTTTGAATGAAATCGCTTGGCTGCTCCCTTGCAACAGGATTTATAGCAGCACCAGTAATATCAACTTCCTTTTCAGGAATTATCGGCGGACCTTTGTCCCTAGGTTCTCCAAGCCCAGTAAAAACCCTTCCAAGCATATCAATCGAAACACCCAATTTCATTGTTTCGCCAAGAAACTTGACTTTTGTTTCTTTAACATCCAAACCAGTTGTCACGCCAAATATTTGTATAACAGCCTTGCCTTTTGCAGTTTCAAGAACCTGCCCCTTTCTTATATCGCCATTAGGAAGCTTTACCTCGACTATTTCATTATACCCTACATTTTCCACTTTATCGACAAATACAAGCGGACCTTCTACATTTGTAACTGTCTGATATTCTTTTCTCATCTCACTCATCTTTTTGCCTCCCTAACAACTTTTTCAAATTGCAAATCAATTTCCTTTGAAATCATTGCTGAACGCTTTTCAAACTCGCTTTCAGGAATCTCCTTCATCCTTGCTATATCCTCTTTAACCTTTATACCAATTATATTTTTGAGTTGAACACCCAATTCTACAGCCTCAGTCGCCCTCTCATAAAACTTGAGAATAATCTTCAACATATTATACTGCTTATACAAAGATGCCGAAGCATCAACATCAGAATAAGCCGATTGCTGGAGAAAATCCTCTCTAATCATTTTAGCAGCATCCAAAATCACTTGCTCTTTTTCAGGCAACGCATCAGGACCAACAAGTTGAACTATTTCCTGCAATTCGGCCTCTTTTTGAAGCAAAGACATTGCCTTTTTCCTGTTATCAGCCCAATCAGATGCAACCACTGCAGCATAACTTGAATCAAGACTGCCACTATACAAAGAATAGCTTTTAAGCCAGTTTATGGCTGGAAAATGCCTTCTTTGAGCAAGCTTTGCGTCCAAAGCCCAAAATACTTTAGTAACCCTTAAAGTGTTTTGAGAAACAGGCTCTGAAATGTCACCACCAGGAGGAGATACTGCGCCTATAACCGACACAGAACCCTTCCTTTCGCTTTGAGAAGCACAAATTACCCTGCCAGCCCTTTCATAAAACTCTGCAAGCCTCCTCGAAAGATAAGTAGGATAACCTTCTTCGCCGGGCATTTCTTCAAGCCTTCCTGATATTTCCCTCATTGCTTCAGCCCACCTAGAAGTAGAATCAGCCATGAGCGCAACATCATAACCCATGTCCCTATAATACTCAGCTATCGTAATACCAGTATACACCGAAGCTTCCCTAGCCGCAACAGGCATGTTAGAAGTATTCGCTATCAACACCGTTCTTTGCATCAACGGCTTTTTTGTTTTAGGGTCAAGAAGATGAGGAAACTCCTTAAGAACTTCAGTCATTTCATTACCGCGCTCGCCGCACCCAATATATATTATTACTTGCGAATCACTATACTTTGCAAGACTCTGCTGAGTAACTGTTTTGCCAGAACCAAACGGCCCAGGTATTGCTGCAACACCGCCTTTGGCAATAGGAAAAAAAGTATCAAGTATCCTTTGCCCAGTAACCAAAGGAGTTATTGGAGGAAGCTTCTCCGAATAAGGCCTGGGTTTTCTCACTTCCCACTTTTGCATTAATTGCAAATCACACTTTTTCCCACTTTCACCCTTTACAACTGCAATTATATCTTCAACAGTAAAAGCGCCTTTTTTTATTTCAACTACCTCGCCTTTGACTCCATGAGGAACCATTATTTTATGCAAAACAAGTTCAGTCTCCTGAACCTCGCCTATTATGTCACCACCAACCACTTTATCCCCTTTTTTCACAACAGGATTGAAAACCCATTTCCTCTTGCGATCAAGAGCATTTGCAACTACGCCTCTCGATATAAATGCACCACTTGACTCTTTAATTATTTCAAGAGGCCTTTGAATTCCATCATAAACCGACTGCAACAAACCCGGACCAAGTTCAACAGAAAGCGGCATACCAGTATTCTCAACTTTTTCACCAGGCTTGAGCCCAGAAGTATCCTCATACACTTGTATTGTAGCCTTATCATTATCCAGCCTAATTATTTCACCAATCAGCTTTTCCTCCCCGACTTTTACAACATCATACATTTTCGCCCCAAGCATCTTTTCTGCCACTACTACAGGGCCAGATATTTTCAATAGCTCACCATTAACCATTTTTGATTCACCCCTAAACATCACTTCATAAGCTCAAAACCAAGCGCCTTTTTCACCATATTCCTCAAAGAATCAACTTCTTCAGAAGGACCTTCCTTGTCAGGAATTGCAATAACCACAGGCTTGGCTGTTTTCTCTATTTTCCTTTTCAACCTCCAATCAATAAAATTCATTATTTTCTCGTTAACAATTATTATTGAAATATCCTGCTTTTCCAAAAGCTCTTCTATCTTTGTTTCAGCGTCTTTCCCACTCAAAGGCATAACCATTTCAAGCCCAGCCAACCTGAAACCTGTACAAGTTGAAGAATCCCCTATAACAACAATTTTCCCCTCATCCTGATTCATACAATCCCCATCAATTCCTCAAGCTTTTCAACAGGCAAATTGAATTCCTTGGCTCTAACTATTTTTCTTATGTTTGCAATTTCCTCCTCTTTCAAAAGCAAAAAACCAATAATCGCGCCTATTGAAAGGACACTCACCCTCAACATCGTAAGAGCTTTCCTTCCAATACTTCTTTCAACAGCGGTTTCAAAAGGAATTATGCTTCCAGTTTTTTTATATTCTTCCAAAGCCCTGCCAATTTGAAACTCTTTTTCAAAAAATTTTGCAGCTTCTTCAACACTTTTTGCGGAAGCCGCCAGCTTCAACCTGGATTTACCTATTTTCCCACCCTTATTCAAATTTTTCATTATAATATCTTCAGAAGCATTCTCTTTTTTAAGCCTCAATAAATTGGAAATATTTTTTGAATCGATTTGCGCTTTTATCAAATTAATAAGCAACCTTGAATCAACAAAAGATTTTTTCGCGGTTTCCGGAATTCTCTTGAAAAAATAGTTATCAATAGCAGTTATTATTACGCCTATCTGTTTCTCCTTTTCATACTCAAAATAAGCCTTTTCCAACAACCTCCCATATTCCGTCCCGCCAAACTCTATAATCGCATCTTTAAGAGATTTTGCCGCAATCGCTTTTTCAATCAAACCACGCGAAAGCGAACCACCCTCAATTATAAATTGCTTTATCTCCTCTGGTTTTTGCCCAAGATGTTTTCCAAGCAAAATTATCTTTATATTATTAGCATCATACCTTTCAAACCAAGCCGAAATCTTTGACTTAGCCTCTTTTGGGCTTATTTTATGCACTTTAGCAAGAGTCCTTGAAAAATTCCTAGTACAGGCAATTTCTATCTTGTCAGGCAAAGATTTTCCACTTAAAGCCACTGCCACCAAGTCATCCCTGTACGGAGTTTTTTCAAGCAATGCATATACCTCTTCAATAGTTTTCGCGGAAGCCATTGCTTTCAAATCCTTATCAGACAACAAATACGTCTTCATTGCTTTTACTCTGCTGTTTGCATAACCAAAAGCAAGAGCCCTGAATAAAATGCTTGATTCAAACGGATTTTTCATTTTTTACCAGCCTTTCCATAGCCAAGAAGTTCCAAATAAATTAAGCGCCTAAGCTCATTCTTTTTTGATTGGAATATCGATTCAAGCGAATTATCAACAATTATTTTACCATCGCCTGACTTTATTATTGCTCCGCCGCTTATTTCAACATAGTCCTGCGAAACATTATCAGCATACTTTTTGGCAATCTTAGCATCCTTAGAATTTGTAAACACCACCGAATTTTTTCCAATACTGGACTGCCCATTCAAAATCAATTTTTTCATTATACTCTCATATCTGCTCTCTTCGGGAATTTTCTTAAAATAATTCCAAATTTCCTCCAAAGCATTTTCCACGAAAGCCTCGTTCGCTTCAGCCATCATTTTCTTGGCTTTAAGTTTTGCAGAACTTATCCTATCATTACTCTGCTGAAGCCCTGTTTCTTCAGCCTTTTTCTTTGCCTGAGCCAAAATAGTCTTGGCTTTTTCCATGCTTGAAGCCTTTATTTTTTCAGCTTCAGCCTCTGCCTCAGAAACTATTCGCTCGGCCTCTTTTTCAGCTTCCTGCAATATGCTTTTTTTCAAATTTTCTATTGCCATGCAAATTACTCCCAGATTATTTTAAATAAGCGAATTGCATTAATCGGCATTTGCAATTCGCCAATTCCAACAATTTTTGCTTTACCGAATCATCCTTCTACAACGGGAATTTTTCCCATTAACAGGAATGCCACAACAAAGCCGAATATAACAATTGTTTCAGGAATCGCAATCCAAACCAAAAGCTTTGATGCCTGATCCGGCTTTTCAGCTATGACTCCCATTGCGCTCGAGCCTATTGCAGCCTGAGCCCAACCGGTGCCAATTGCGCCTCCCAATATTGCTATTCCAGCTCCAATCGCTGCTCCTGCACCTAATTCTATTGCTGCCATTATCAATCCACCTCCATGGATTTCAAATACTTATTTTCCAATTTAAACGGCTGAAATTCCTTTCCGCCGCCTTCAAAAAACTTTGAATAAAACTCAACAAAGTTGAGCCTCGCACCTTGAATCAAGGCTTCAAACATAGCCAAAAAAGCATTAAACAAATGCCCTAAAATGAAAATAGGCAAAAACACAATCAACATCAAACCCTTGTCCGGAGAAGGCATTGCCATCTCATTCAATATAAAAGCTATTACAGTTCCAACCAAACCCACTGCAATCAACCTTGCAAAAGAAAGAATATTTCCCGCAACACTTGGAATTTCAATCAAACCAATAGGGCCTTCTACTTTTATCATAATTATCGTTGATATTGCAAACAAAATTGCTGAAGGAATCATAAAAATGTCCGGAAAAGCCTTAAACATGGACGTTGCCACAAGTACTGTTCCAGTAATCACTATTCCAAACCAAGCCAACTTTGCAGAAGCATGCTTTTTATCATGATGCCTAACAGCATTTATAAAACCCAAAAGGAAAGCAAAAGCCATAGTAATTATGCCTATCAACAAAGATATTGCAAGAATCAACTGAGTATTGTGCATTCTTTCAAAACCAGTGTAAAGTTCAACATGGCCAAAACCTAACAAAGAAAACAATTCCCTGTGTGGCAAACCAGCATACTCATCAAATATTATTCCAGCAATTATAGTAGGAACAGCACCATACATCCAAAGCAATGAAACAGGTTTCAATATGCTGTCCTTGCTTGACTTGCGATAAACCCATCTTGCAATGAAAAAAGAAACTAAACCGTAAATAACATCGCCAACAATCATTCCATAAAAAAGCATAAACACAAAAGCAAAAATAACGGTAGTATCAATTTCGTTACTTTTTGGAGTTGACATATAATTAACAATAAACTGGAAAGGCTTGAAAACCCTGTTATTATTAAGAAGCGTGGGTGCCTGTTCATGATTCCTTTCAAGTTCTTCCGAAGAAATTTTTTCAACATACGCTCTTTGACCAAACTTTGAAACAATAGACTTCTCCAACAAATGAAAATTTTTTTCAGGCAAATAGCCCTCAACAATAATAGTATCTTCCGTAGAACCGAATTTCAAAGAAGCTTCTTTTTTATACTGCTCTATTTCAAGAAGCTCTTTCATCCCAGCCAATTTGGAAAAATTTTCCCCAACCAGCTTTTGCACCCTCGACTCAAGATTTTCCTTGTCTTTTTCCGCCTTTGCCAAAAGCTTTTCAGTTTTTGCCAATTCATCAACAGGTTTGCCCTTAATCGCTGGAATAGGCAACCTTTCAAAACCAGCCTTGACTAAATCATCTATGATCTTTTCATCACCTTTCCTAACAAGTGCAACACACATACTCGAATTTTGAGATTGCGGCTTTACAATACTATGCAATACATTATCAGACTTAAAAATTTTTTCAACCGAATAGGAATTCTGCCTTCTTACAATTCCTACAACAAGTTCAGCACTTTCAAGCTGCGCCAAAGAAAAATCAATGTCAAATTTAGAAAAAAACCTCAACCTGTTAATATCCTCTTTCAACAAATCTATCCTTGCAACCGCATTTTCAATTTCACTGCTCAATCGGACTATTTCCAACTCCAATTTTTTCATCTCCTGTGATTTAAGAAGAGACTTGGCTTCCAAAACTGAAATCTTCTTTACAACTCCGCAATTTCCAAATTTTTTCAAAATTGATTCAAGCCTCATGAGCCTTTCAGAATTATTTGAATCATTCATTTTGTGTTCCTGCCCCATAAACGTAAACAACGAAGAATGCTTTACATTGAATTGTTTTAGCTCAATAACACCATAATCATACAACACATTCGTCACTTTCTGCAAATCGCTTTTCAACGCATAAATCCTTGCTTTGCACATTCTAACAGGCCAAAACATATTACTATCACTCTAACATAATTCTTATTGCTTTTTTAACAAGACTTTCACTCACCTTTATTGAATTTATTCTTTCAACTTCCTTATGGGCTTTTGCAATTATTTTTGCTTCTTCCTCGCTTATTCGCTTATTAATTTCCGCAAGTTCCTGTTCAACCTTGGCTTTTGACTCCTCAATCGCTTTAGCTTCAATATTTTTTGCTTCTTCATTTGCCTTTGCCAAAATCTCTTCAGCCTTTTTTCTTGCAACCTCAACTATCCTGGCTTTTTCCAATTCTGCAGACTTTATTTCAGCAATCTTTTCTTGAAACTCCTTATCTTCCATTTGCAACACCATCTTTTTGTTTTATAGCATCATACAATCTTTGCGCAGACTTGTGTATAAAAAAATAAGACAAAATCAAAACAACAAGCATATAGAACATAGCAGTTTCATTATTTATTTGCCTGAATCTAATGGCAAGCGAAAGCACGAACAAAACTCCAAGCAAAAAAGGAATTGTTTTCAACACAACCAAGCCATACGAAAAAATTTTGAGCGACTTGTTGACATTCGCCTTGTTACAAACACTGCCATTGAAAGAGCCTTTCAGCCCAATTTTTTTCTTCACTTTAATCCAACCCAAATCAAGTTCAGTTATTTTGTACAATTAGATTGGATATAAGTAATCTATAAAAAGCTATTTGCAAAAAATTGCTTTTTGCATAATCTTTGCATAATTATTATTACTTTATTTTTTTCATTATTTTGGATATGGAGCCTTTATAATGCATTGATTTTATGGTTTGCGCAAGCAGAGGAGCCACAGAAACAACTTTTATTTTTTGAATCAAATTTTTTTGCGGAAGGCTATTTGTAACTATTACCTCTTTTATACAGCTTTTTTCAATTAACTGAATTGCATTGCCAGCAAAAACACCATGAGAAGCCAAAGCATAAACCTCGCTTGCGCCGTTTTTGGCTAGCGCTTCAGCAGCATTAACAAGAGTGCCGCCAGTATTTATTTCATCATCAACCAAAATGCAAGTTTTTCCTCTAACATCACCTATCAAATTCATTACTTCGCTTTCATTCGGCTTCGGCCTTCTCTTGTCTATTATTGCCAATTCAGCTCCAAACAATTTTGCATAAGCCCTAGCTCTTTTCGTCCCGCCAACATCAGGAGCCACAATAATCGGAGACTTCAAATTTTTTTTCTTTATATAACCCAAAAGAATGTTTGCAGCATAAAGAAAATCAGCTCTGATATCAAAAAAACCTTGGATTTGATCAGCATGCAAATCCATTATAACAACTGCATCGGCCCCAGCCGCCTGAAGCAACTTAGCCACCAGCTTTGCAGTTATCGGCTCCCTGTCAGCTGCCTTTCTATCCTGCTTGCCATAACCATAATAAGGAATGACACAAGTTATTCTTTCAGCAGCAGCACGAGACGCGGCATCAATCATTATCAAAAGCTCCATTATATTATCATTCGCAGGCGGCCCGGTACTTTGCACAATATAAACATCCTTGCCTCTTATCGTCTCAAGATAATTAACATACATTTCGCCATCAGCAAAACGTTTCAATTCAATTTTCCCCAAAGGAATTTTCAAATTCCTTGAGATTTCCTCGCCCAGCTTTGGATTGCTTGAACCTGCAAAAACAGCAAGATCTTCAGAAATATTAGACATGAAAATATTGGCGCACAAGTTTTTTTATAAGTTTTTATTCTGGAAAATTGAGTTCTATTTTTAACACTTTTTGAACAAATTTTGCCATGAATGAACAAAGAAAAAGAAATCACAAAAAAAAACATATTCTTTTCATTTGAAAACGTACTGCTTCCCAACAACACCCAATCAAAAAGAGCAATTGAAGTTCTGGATTTCCTGTCTGAATTTTCAAACAAAAACAAAATCAAAATTTATCTTATTACAGGGTTGTCAAAAGAAAAAGCAAAACAAAAAATAGACTCGCTTGGCTTGAAAAAATACTTTGACGACAATTCTATATTTTACGCCAACGACGACTACATCAATTCAAAATCTGAAGAAGACAAAACTAGACACGTACAAAATCTTGAAAAAAACCCAGAATTTGTAGATCACTACCTAAAACAACACGTCTTGCTTCTGCTTATTAAAAAAGGCGAAATAAAAAAACAAGATTCAATCCTTATAGGAAACGATATTTTATTTGACGGATTTTACACTGCTCGCTTTTCAGGAATAGATTTCGCACTAGTAAAAGAATTGCTAACCAATAGAGGAGAACCAACAAACACCAAGCCAAACGGAATAAATTATATTTCCCTAACAACCTCAGATTTTGAAAAAATTATTTACGGCCAATTACCAAAACAAAACATTCAAGAACTTGAAAAAACTGTTTTTGACGATTTAAGCAAACAATTAGTAGGATCGCAATTTAAAAACGCGATTAAAAAAAACATTTTAGAACGCCAAAAAAAACATGGTCTTAATTAAACACTCTGATCAAAATGAGCGCAGAAAAATTATTTATCAAAGGAAAGGAAATAACAATAATAGGCACTGCCCACATATCACAAAAAAGCATTGAAGAAGTCAGAACCATAATAGACTTGGAAAATCCAGATTCAATAGGGGTTGAATTGGATGAAAACAGACTTCAACAACTTTTAAACCAAAATCAATGGAGCGAAACAAGCATTGGGGAAATAATAACAAAAGGCAATGCCTACCTGTTCCTTATAACAATTTTGCTGACAAACCTGCAAAGAAGGCTCGGACAAAACATTGGAATAAAACCAGGACAAGAAATGATGGAAGCCATAAAAATAGCAAATGAAAAAAAAATTCCAATATCATTGCTTGACAGAAATATCAACATCACCATGAAAAGAGCAATACAAAAAATGACGATAATTGAAAAATTGAAATTAGGCTACTCAATAATTACGAACATATTTTCACGAGAAAAAACCACAATCAACGCTGAACTTGTAGAAAAAATGAAAGAAAAAGACATGTTAACACAACTAATTGACGAACTTGGAAAAGAAATGCCATCAATAAAAAAAGTACTAGTTGACGAAAGGGATGCATTCATAGCACAAAAAATAATGGACACCCCTAGAAGAAAAATAGTTGCAATAGTAGGCGCAGGACATGTTGAAGGAATAAAAAAATACTTGGGAAAAGAAACAAACACCCAAGAAATCAATTCAGTAAAACCAAACATTAATTGGTTGAGAATAACAAGCTATGCCATACCATTAATTTTTTTCACAATGCTCGCATTGCTAATCATAAACAAAGGACCTGACTCGATGCTAAAAGCGGGTTTCTATTGGGTAATTACAACAGGATCACTCTCGGCACTTGGAGCATTAATCGCTAGAGCACACCCAATTACAATACTCTCGGCATTTCTCAGCGCACCTTTTACCACACTCCACCCATTATTAGCAGTTGGCTTTGTCACAGCATACGTAGAAACCAAATTGCGAAACCCAAAAGTAAAAGACTTTGAAAACCTGAGAAAACTTGACACCCTAGAAGATTTTACAAAAAACCAAGTCACAAAAATTCTCCTAATAATGGCTCTTTCCAACCTCGGAGCCACAATAGGAGTACTAATTGCATTCCCAATAATAGCAACAATGTTCAGATAAAAAAAACATACAACACAATTCACTTTTTTTTCAAATAAGGCAAAATATCCCCGTTTTTTTCAGCTTTTTCAATCAAAGTTTTAGCAAAAAATATGCGAGTAATAAAACCTACAAAAGAAACAATAGCAATAGCCCACAAGAAAAGCTCAAGAGCCGAAACACCAGAAAAATTTATCCCGAAAGAAGAAAGCAACAAACCAGAAACCAAAAGAATCATTCGTTCAGAATGCTCGCCTACGCCGGGCCAATCACGATTATCGGTTATGATAACCAAAGCAACACGCGGCTTAGCATAACTAACCAACATCGAAAAACCCAAAGCAGAAGCGGCTGCAAAAGGATGAACAAAAGAACAAGAAATAAACAAAACTATCTCAACAACCTTGTCAATAATCGTTTCAATATAATTGCCAAAAAGCGACTGCCTATTTTGAAGCCTTGCAACCGCACCATCAAACAAATCAATTGAAACAGACAAAACAGCAAAAATAAAAGCAAGAAAAAAAACACCAGAAGCTATAAAATAACCCGAAATAAAAGCCAGCGGAACAGCAACAAAACTCAAAATATTAGGGTCAATACCCAGCTTTGCAAAAGGCGAAGCCACAAATTCCACAAAAGGCTTCAAACTTTTCCTTATTCCACTTAACACAAAACCACCTAAAAATAGCAACAGAAAGCAATTTTAAAAACAAATGGATTAATTATCAACATGAAAATAGCGTTTTTTGAAACAGAAAAATGGGAACAAAAATACTTGGCTGAAAGACTTAAAAACCACGAATTGCACTTTTCCGAAAAAAAAATGACTCTGGCTACTGCAAAAAAACACAAAGATGCTGAAGCAATAGGCATTTTCATTTACACCAATATAGACTCAAAAATACTTGACACAATGCCAAAACTAAAACTAATTACTACAATGTCAACAGGATACAACCACATAGATGTCAAAGAATGCACAAAAAGAGGAATAACAGTATGCAACGTCCCAAGCTATGGAGAAAACACAGTTGCAGAACACACCTTTGCCCTGATTTTGGCAATCTCAAGAAAAATCCACCAATCATATGAACGCACAAGCAAAGCAGATTTTTCAGCAGTAGGATTAAGAGGCTTTGACCTCAAAGGAAAAACAATAGGAGTAATAGGAGTAGGACACATTGGAAAACACGTAATAAGAATCGCAAAAGGCTTCGAAATGAATGTCCTCGCATATGAAAGATTCCCAAAAAAAGAACTTGAAAAAGAAATGGGGTTCAATTATACAAGCCTTGATGAACTATACTCAAAATCAGACATAATAACATTCCACGTTCCATTAAACGATTCCACACGACACATGTTCAACAAAGACTCGCTAAAAAAAATAAAGAAAGGAGCAGTAATCATTAACACAGCCAGAGGAGAAATAATCGACACCGACGCACTTATAAAAGGACTATCAACAAAAACAATTTACGCGGCAGGCCTAGACGTCCTTGAAGGAGAATGCTTCATAAGAGAAGAAAAACAAGTCATAGACAAATACTTCCAAAAAGAATGCGACCTCAAAATGGTTTTGCGAAACCACGTCCTACTAAAAATGCCAAACGTTCTTATAACACCCCACAACGCATTCAACAGCCAAGAAGCCCTAGAAAGAATATTAGAAACCACAATTGAAAACATAAAAGGATACATCAAAGGCAAACCAACAAACACCATAAAACAATAAAAAAAATAACTAAAAAAAAACAATCAAAATAATAAATTTTTGCTAATTGATAATGTGATTTATGGTTGTATGCATTATTGCACTCGTCGTATTCAGCATATTAAGCATTTTCTCAGCAACTCACAAGCCACTTGCAAAAGAAGCATTTGACTGTGTCTTCAGAAAAATCACGTTAAGACCATGCAATACAGGGCTTGACAAAAGACTCAAAGCTATTGCTTCAATCAAAACAATGAAATACAACAAAACAGCAGGAAAATTCATAAACAAACATTTTGAAACAATCTCACTAATTCTAACAATAATAATGATTGCAAGTTTTTTTTACAGCGCATACGGAATATACAATTTTATTGCATACGGCAACTGCAACGGACAAAATTCCCCAGAAGCTTGCTACCTCAACCCAGAAAGCTATATAAGCAACGGCTGGCTTGACTGGATTTTTCCAAAAAACAAAAACCCAGAAAACCTAAAGCCAGTGAAAACCGAAGGACTTCCAACAACAGGAAATCCAAACGCAAAAATCAAAATAGTTGAAGTAGGATGCTTTACATGCCCATACACAAAAGCCGCAGAACCAATTGTTGAAGAAATGCTGGAAAAATACAAAGACAAAATAAGTTTTACATTCAAATACCTTCCAATACCAACCCACCCATATTCCTTTGACGCGGCAATTGCCGCAGAATGCGCAAGAGAACAAGGAAAATTCTGGGAACTGAAAAAACTTTTGTTCGAAAACCAAGCAAGCTGCACAAACCTACAAGACACAACCCAATTAAAAGAGCATTACTATGTTTACGCAGAAAAAGCAGGAATAGAAAAAAACACCTTCAGACAATGCTTTGAATCAAAAAAATACAATTCTTTCGTGGAAAAACAAAAACAAGAATCAATAGAAGCAGGAATTTATGCAACACCAACCTTTTACATAAATGACAAAGCAATAGTTTCGCCAAAAACAAAAGAAGAACTTTTCAAAATTATTGATGAAGAACTAGCCAAAACAAACCACTAACCAAACATACAAAAGATAAAACATACAATTATTAAGCATTTTACCAAACAAACACTATACAATCATTATGCTTCCAGAAAAAATTAGAGAAGACTTCCCAATACTTGAAAAACAAAAAAACCTGATTTACTTAAACAACGCAGCTACAACACTTAAACCAAAAAGCGTAATCGAAGCAATGAACAAATACTACACAGAAATAGGAGCCAATTTAGGAAGAGGCGCACATAGACTCTCAAGACAAGCAACAACAGACGTAGACACAATAAGAAAAGAAACTGCAAAATTCATAAACGCAAATGACGGAGAAATAATATTCACCAGAAACACTACCGACAGCATCAACATAGTTGCAACTTCGCTTGAAAGAGCAGGAAAAATAAAAAGCGGAGACGAAATAGCAATTACATTTGCCGAACATCACGCCAATTTAATACCTTGGCAAAAAATTTGCGAAAGACAAGGCGCAAAACTCAAAATAATAAAAATAAACAACGACTTTACGCTTGACCTTGAAGATTTGAATTCCAAAATAACAAAAAAAACAAAAATAGTGGCGATGACACACATACCAAATACAATAGGATCAATTTTCCCGGTAAAAGAAGCGGCTAAACTAAGCCACGAAAACGGAGCACTCTTTCTTTTAGACGCCGCCCAATCAACACCACATACAAAAATTGACATAAAAAAAATCGGAGCCGACTTTGCAGCATTTTCAGGGCACAAAATGCTTGGCCCCACCGGAATAGGATGCCTTTACATGAAAAAAGACCTAATTGAACAATTACCGCCAGCCACGTTCGGCGGCGGCGCCATAAAATCAGTTTCTTTTGAAAAAACAATTTTCAGCGATAATGCCGAAAAATTTGAACCGGGAACAATGCCAATAGCTGAAATATACGGGCTTGGCGAAGCGATAAAATACATTAAAAAAGTAGGCATTGAAAACATTGAAGACCACGAAAAAGAACTTCTCAAAACAGCATTCAACGAAATGGAAAAAATAGAAGGAATAAAATTCAAGTGCCCAAAAAACCCAGAAAAACAAGCAGGCATAATATTGTTTGACATAGAAGGACTCGACACATTAGATATAGGCGTAGCTCTTGACGAATCAAAAAATATTGCAATAAGAACAGGCTTTCATTGTGCAGAACCAATAGTTAGAAGCATTAACCCAAAAGGGCTTGCAAGAGCAAGTTTTTACATTTACAACACCAAATCAGAAATAGAAACATTCGCAAACGAACTCAACAAAATTTGCACAACATTCAGATAAAAAAATGACAAAAAAATGTCCAGCCAAAACAAATAACAAAAAAAATAAAAATAGTTTGACAAAAAAAATCACAAAAAAAATGGCTCGCAAAAAAAACATGTTTGAAAAAAATAAAAAAAAAGCCCAATTCATGGCTGGGCTGGGCCACTACTCATATATTCATCTTTGCAATCCATGCTGCAGAATCTCCTGCCATAAAGCCCAGGCATGGGCTCCACAATTATCCTGCCACAATTCATGCATCTTAATTCAGGAGCAGCATAGTTTGAAGCCTTGGCTTTGATTTTCGAAGAGTGCAAACCCATCATAAAAAAGCACCTTCAACAACAGCCACAACCTTTATCCGAAGACTCTTTATGAGAACTTTCCCCGCAACCACAGCCGCAAGAATCTTCACTTGCAACTTTCTTTTGCGATTTACTTGACTTTTTTGCCACCATATCTTACCCCTCCAACCGCCCTTAATTTCGCCAAAAAAATTGGCAGGCAATAATTCAAATAAGCCTTTACCGGCAAATTAGATATGCTATGGAAGATATTTAATATTATGCAAAAACAACAAAAATAAAAAAAACTTGCCAATGCGGCATTTTTTCAGATAATAATATTACATTCCTAACAAATTTTCTGTCAAGCCAGCCATGAATATTGACAAATTCAACGCCAAATGCAACATAGCTGACGGCAAGATATTTTTTCCAGAAAAGAAAAAAACAATTCCAAAAACCAAACCGCTCAAAAAAACACCAAAAAAATTTATTGTCCCAAAATGCATTAAAACAAAAAAAATAGCCTGAAGAAAAACAGGCAATATTAATTTAATGGAAACAATATTTTCACTTACATTAAAAAATTTTAATAAAGCGCCGAAAACAAAGCCCCTGAAAACAATTTCTTCAACCAAAACTTTTACGGCAATTGCAAATACTGCAACGGAAGTTTCAACCAAATACTGGTTTTTAACCAAAAAAAAGTTAAACACCAAAATCACTAACAACGGAATTACAAAAAGACTGAAAGGCTTATCAGAAGGAAAATGCCAATTAAAAAACATAGCCGAAACATTTTGATTAATGAATTTATAAAACAATTTTTTGAGTTTCAAAGAATATAAAACAACTTCAATAAAAATCAAAAGAAATGAACAAAAAAAAACAGTGACATAAGGATTATCTTCAATAACCATGATTTATACTTAAAAGAATAGATTTATAAATAACTAATTGCATATTATTCCATTGAGAAAAAGAAAAAAAGTAAAAACAAAAATTCGTATTCTCCCACAAAAGTGGTTTCAAAAATAAAAGAGGTGAAATAAAATGATAGAATTCAAATATTGCAAGGAATGCCACGAAGTATTCCAAAAATCCAGCAATTTTGCTGACGAAGAAGAAGCCCACAAGTGCGATTAAAGCACTTTTGGGCAACCAAAAAAAACAAATGGGGCTGGAGAGATTTGAACTCTCGCCGCAGCGTAATTCTGGCAAAACAAACAAATTACTTTAAGCGCCACCCGAACGCTGAATCCTAACCAGGCTAGACTACAGCCCCCTCACACATATTTTCTTGTAATATTTTAATAAGAGTTTTTAAAGAAAAGCAAAACAAAGACAATTGTCAAAAAAAATATTTCTATTTACACCAACGACTTGCAATCCAATAACAAATTGTGACAAATATCATTATATACCCCAATCAACATTACATTAGTCTGTTTTTTTGAAATTTGTTGGGGGGCTCTAATGGATGAAAATTTTCTTGGAAAAATAGCAGATAAATCAAGCGAAGAAAATTATTCTTCAATGCCCGAAGGTTATGTAAAAGGCAAAACAAAATATGTCATAATCACTGGCTCAGTAATAAGTGGAATTGGAAAAGGAATTTTTTCTTCAGCACTCGGAAAAGCACTTCAAGACAGAGGACTTAAAGTATCACCATTGAAAATCGAAGCTTATCTTAACATAGACTCAGGAACATTAAGCCCATACAGACATGGCGAAGTTTTTGTCCTTGACGACGGCACAGAAACAGACATGGACTTAGGAAGTTACGAAAGATTCTTGGACCAAAACCTTTCAAAAGACAATTTTACAACACACGGACAAATTTACAAAAGAATAATTGACAAAGAAAGAAAAGGCGAATACCACGGAAGAGACGTCCAATACATACCTCACGTTACCGGAGAAACAAAACTTGTGCTAAGAAACCTGGCAATAAAAACAAAAGCAGACATAGTTTTAGTAGAAATAGGCGGAACAGTAGGAGACTACGAAAACCTTTTTGCAATGGAAAGCGTAAGAGAACTTATTTACGAAGAAGGCAAAGAAAACGCATGCTTAGTAAACATAACATACATACTTGAACCACACCATCTTGGAGAATTCAAAAGCAAAGCAGCTCAATTAGGGCTAAGACAATTAATGAGCCTCGGATTACAACCAGATATAATAGTATGCAGAAGCGAAAAACGAATAACAGAAAATGTAAAAGAAAAAATATCAATGAATGCAAACGTTCCCATAGAAAGAGTATTCAACACATACGATGTAGGCAACATATACGAATTGCCACTATTTTACAGGGAACAAGGAATAGATGAAGCAATTTTGAAAGTACTAAAACTTGAGACAAAATTCAAAGTTAATGGAAGCAAATCCCTAAAAGAATGGACGAAAAAAAACACTTTAAAACCAGACAAGGAAATAACCATAGGCATTGCAGGAAAATATACAGGCACAAGCGACACTTATATAAGCATCACCAAAGCATTGGAACACTGCGGAGTGCAATTAAAAACCAAAATCAACATAAAATGGATTGAAACAACGGCAATAGAAAGAGGAAAAACAAAAGTGGAAGAAGAATTAAAAGGAGTAGATGGAGTAATCATCCCCGGAGGCTTTGGAACACGCGGTGTTGAAGGAAAAATAATGATTGCAAAACACCTAAGAGAAAACAAAATACCATTTTTAGGCATATGCTATGGATTCCAAATGGCAGTAATAGAATTCGCAAGAAACGTATGCGGAATAAAAAATGCTATAACCGAAGAAGTCAAAAAAGACCCCGAAAACAACGTAATATGCATTTTGCCAGAACAGGAAGAAATAGAAGGCTTAGGCGGAACACTCAGATTAGGCGGCTTTGATGTCAAAATAAAAAATGGAACTCTGGCATACGAACTTTATGGAAAAAAAGAAATAGTAAGGGAAAGATTCAGGCACAGATTCAACGTAAATACAAAATTTATTGACATTTTGGAAAAACACGGCTTGGTTTTTTCAGGAATGGCTCCACAAAAAAAAATAATGCAAATACTTGAACTCCCAGAACACCCATTCTATGTTGGTACACAATACCATGCAGAATTCACTTCCAGACCATTAAAACCCAACCCAATATACTTAGGCTTTGTAAAAGCCGCTCTTAAGAAAAAAACACAAAAATAAAAAAATAATTAAAAAAAAACAAACTTGAAAAAAACTACTCAAAAAAAATTCTAAAAAAAACACTCTATAAAAAAACAGAAAAAAATGGCTAGGCATGAAAAAAAAACATTACTTTGCAAAAACAAACCATTCACTTTTCAGTCAAATCAGAAGCCATTTCCTCATGCTTCTTTGAAGCAGGCAAACCGAATTCATCTTTATAATAAACCGAACTTCCATCCCCGCCAAACCTGCTCTTGAAAAGCATTATAAGACCAGCCAAAATTATTATCAAAGCCACAATGCCAAGAGGAACAAAAAGAGAATCAACCAGATTTATCAAACCAGAAACAGAATTTGAAACAACCGGCTTGGCATTCAACGAATCCACTTTTCCTTCAAGATTGCCAACCCTATTTTCAATATTATTTTCCACCTTGTCATTCAAACTTTCAACCTTTTGCCCGGTCTGATTCAAACTTTTTTGAATACCGCCCAATTTCTCTTCCAAATCATCCAACCGCTCAACCTGTTCCGAAACCTTATTATCCAACTCTGAAATAGTTCCTTCCACACTCTCCTTATAACCTTCATCAATAGGCACAAAACTCACTATTTCTTTTGAATCAAAACCGCTTTCAGAAGAAGCCGAAACAACATGCTTTCCCTTAGAAAAACCCAAATAAGATACAAACAACAAAAGCCCGGCAGTTGAACTCGGATCAGTATCAATAACAAAAGCCCTTGAAGCAAATTGCCCATTTTGAGGATCAGGAACCACGGTTCCATTAGAATACACATCCAAAAGATTTTGCTCGTCAACCTTAATAGTTGTCTTAGTCCATTTTTCAGTAGAATCAAGCACAACCTTAAAACCAAAAGAAACATTTTCAGGCACGGAAGAAGGAGTATCTATCATGAGAGCAGAAACACACTCCAAAAAAAATAAAACCGAAAACAACCACAAAAAAAACCAGCGCATAATAAAATAAAATTCTCTTTCATTAATAAATGTTCTGCATAAAAAAAATAGACATTGATTTTAAAATAAAAACCATGTTTTACAATAATTTACAATACTAAAAAAAAGCCAATAAACCAAACAATCTAATCCGCATAGCCAACAAAATACAAAACAATAAATAGGTGAATTGCACAATTTAATCTGGTTTAAAAATGATAAAAATTCTAAAAGTAAAAGCCAGACAAGTATTGGACAGTAGAGGAAACCCGACAATACAAGCTGAAATCAAAACACGCCTAGGCTCATTCTCTTCAATAGTTCCAAGCGGCGCTTCTACAGGATTGCACGAAGCAATAGAACTGCGCGATGGTGGAAAAGAATACTTCGGAAAAGGAGTCCTAAAAGCAGTGCAAAACGTAAATACAATTATTTCAAAATTTATAGAAGAAAAAAAATTTGACACACAAGAAGAATTTGACAACATACTAATATCTCTTGACGGCACAAAAAACAAGTCAAGGTTAGGGGCAAACTCGTTGCTTTCAGTTTCAATGGCTTTTGCAAGAGCAAACGCAGCCGAAAACAATCTTGAATTATATTCCTACATCAACCAAATATCAGGCAGAAAAAAAATGTGCCTTCCAATGCCACAACTCAATGTCATTAACGGGGGAAAACACGCAGGCATTGAAAATGACATACAAGAACACATGTTTTTTCCAGCCAAATTCAAATCTTTTTCCGAATCATTAAGAGCGGGAGTTGAATCATACCACACATTGAAAGACATTTTAAAGAAAAAATTTGGCGCACAAGCAATATTACTCGGAGACGAAGGGGGCTTTGCTCCAAAAATAGATTCATTAGAAAAAAGACTTGAATTAATGCTTACAGCAATAGAAGAAACAGGATATAATGGAAAAATATTTTTAGGAATTGATTGCGCAAGCTCTGAATTCTTTGACAATGGAAATTACAAGATAGGAAAAAAATCATTCTCAGCAAGCGAGTTAATCGACTTCTACTCCGAATTAACAAAAAAATTCAAAATAGTTTCAATCGAAGACGGAATGGCTGAAGACGATTGGCAAGGCTGGAAAGAATTAAATTCAAGATTAGGAAAAAAAATACAAATAGTGGGAGACGACTTGTTAGTAACCAATGTTGAACGAATAAGCAAAGCAGTTTCTGAAAAATCATGCAACGCCTTGTTGCTAAAACTAAATCAAATAGGAACAGTTTCAGAATCAATAAAAGCATGGGAAATTTCAGAAAAAAACAATTGGAACGTTGTGGTTTCGCACAGATCTGGAGAAAGCGAAGACACTTTCATTTCAGACTTTGCAGTTGGCTTGGGCTCAGGGCAAAGCAAATTCGGAGCCCCAGCAAGAAGCGAACGAATAGCAAAATACAATCGCCTAATCGCAATTGAAGAAGAACTAGGAAACAACGCTAACTTTTTAGGCGACAAACTATTCAAATAATTAAACAAAAAACAAAATCAAAAATAAAAAAAAATAAAAATAGTCTAAAAAAACTGGCTTGCAAAAAAAACTTGGCAAAAAAATTAGTTAGCCAAAAAAATAGACTAATAAAAAAACAACGAGAAACCAAAAAAAAACAAAACTTGACTAACAAGACAAAAAATCGGCTCGAAAAACAAAAAAAACATCAAACAAAAAAAACAAAAAAAATCAAAAAATTTGGCTCGCCAAAAAAACAAAATTTCAAACAAAAAACCAAAAATCAGAAAAATAATTCAAAAAAAAACATGACAAAAAAAAATTACTTTAAAAAAATAAAATAAAAATAATAAAAAATTGGCGCAACAAAACGTCCCACAAAAAAAAGAATTCAAAAAAATAACAAAAAAACAGCTCAAAAAAAACAAAGTTGTCTTAATTATTTTAAAATAGGGTGAAATTCTTTTTTAATTTGCGTAAAAATAGTATGAAGTTCCATAGCAACTTGCTGAATAACTCCAGACCTCATTTGCCTATTCAAATTTATCAGATATTTGACTCTTTCTATTTGTTCTTTAGGCGCACGTCTTTTTATCAAATCATTCCGTTCCGAAATTAACTCAGCTAATCTCTTATCTATTCCTATTAAAGTTTCTCTTGAATGACTCAAAAAAGGTTCTAAAGAATATCTTGAAATAATTTTTTTATATTCAGGAGGCAAGTTTTTAGAAAACATTTTTTCTAAAGCTTTAAAAGGATAAGGTTTTCCCAAAATAAAACCAGCAACAGCACGTTCATATCCAAGTGCCCTTTCTAAAGCCCTTGTTACACCAGAATTTTTAGGTTTAGGAGTTAAAGGGTTATGATTTAATCTTTTCACACCACCCTTTCTTACAGTTTTTCTAACCATAATTTCATCCTTTAAAAATCTCTTACTCTAACTATTTAAACATATAGCAAAGCAAAATAATCCACAATAATTTCATAAAATCAATAAAATTTTTAAGCATATAAATTTTAAACATTACAAAAATTAGTTTAACAATGACAGAAAAATTTGACATTATAATAATTGGCTCAGGAATAGCAGGTTTGTCTGCAACAATAGAAGCGTCAAAAAACAAAAAAAAATCAATCGCACTCATAGACCAAGGCGATGAAAAATATTCAAACTCCTACCACGCCCAAGGCGGCATAGCATGCACAATAGGAAAAAACGATTCATGGAAAGAACACGCAAAAGACACGATTGAAGCAGGAGCAGGGCTATGCGACGAAAAAATAGTCAATTTAATAACAAAATCAGGCCCTGATTGCATAAAAGAAATAATGAATTACGGCTTTGAATTTGACGGCGGAAACAAAAAACCAGAACTTGGACTTGAAGGAGGACACTCAAAAAGAAGAATTCTTCACAAAAACGGCGACCAAACAGGAAAAGAAATCACGAAATTCCTCAGAAAAATAGCAAAAGAACAACCAAACGTTCACATGCTTGACCAATTATTTGTAAACGAAATACAAACAAACAAAGACAATTACGTCGGAATAAAAACAATTGAAGAAGAATTCACTTCAAATGCACTAATAATAGCAACAGGAGGCTACGCCGCCTGTTTTGAAAAAACAACCAATCCAAAAACAACAATAGGCACAGGCATTGGAATAGCATATTCCGCAGGATGCGACATTTCAGGAATGGAATTCATACAATTCCACCCAACAACCATACAAGCACTTGGCTCAAATTTTTTAATAACCGAAGCAGTAAGAGGAGAAGGCGGAAAAATAGTAAATGGCAAAGGAGAACAAATAGTCAATCCACTCTTTACAAGAGACAAAGTATCAAGAGCAATATACTATGAAATGATCAAAGGAGAAAAAGTATATTTGGACGCAAGAAACATGCAAACAGACTTCCAAAAAAAATTTCCAAGAGTATACAAAGAACTGATAAAAAACAAAATAAACCCTGAAAAAGAATTAATACCAATAGAAACAGCAGCACACTACACTATAGGCGGCATAAAAATCAATGAAAACGGAATGACAAACATAAAAGGAATTTACGGGGCAGGAGAATGCACATGTTCAGGATTCCACGGAGCAAACAGGCTTGCATCGAATTCACTTTTAGAAGGCATAGTAATGGGTAAAATCGCAGCACAAAACGCAACAAAACAAAAAAGAAAAAACAATACTGCAAAAACAAAAAAACAAGAAAAAGCAAAAGAAGGCATAAACCAAGAAATTGCCTTTTCAGCAATGAAAAAAATAATGTGGAAATGCTGCGGCGTAATAAGAACACAACAAAACCTTAACGAAGGACTTGCAAGAATAACTGCGCTTGAAGAAAAAATGGAAAAAAACGAAACCAACAAGTGCATTGCAATACAAAAAGCCCTAAAAGTTTGCAAACTCACCATAGAAGCAGCAATAAAAAGAAAAGAAAGCATTGGAACACACTACATAGAAAACTGAATTCACCCAAATTTTTTACTCCCCTATTATTTTTACCAAAACTCTTTTTTCCCTCTGCCCATCAAATTCACAATAAAAAACCTGCTCCCAAGTACCAAAATCAAGCTTCCCTTTTGTTATTGGCAAAACAACCTGATGCCCAATTAATTGCCTCCAAATATGCGAAGCCGCATTATCTTCCCCAACATTATGCTCATAAACCGCATTATAAGGCACAAGACGTTCAAAAACCCGTTTAAAATCCTCATGCAAACCACGTTCATTATCATTTACAATAACCGCAGAAGTAACATGCATAGGATTTACAAGAACAAAACCTTCACAAACACCAGATTCTGAAACAGCTTTTTGTATTTCATTAGTAATTAAAACAAAATCAACACGATTTTTTGTATTAAACTTCAAATACTTTGTATAAGATTTCATAAACCCACCACAAATACAAATCCAATAAAGTATTTTTATTATATTTCAAACCAAGATTTAAGGTATGGATTACTTTCAACAAACAATTTATTGGCTGATTGCTGGTTCAAAAGGAGGAAAAAGCAGAATTTCAATTTTAAAAGAAATAGAAAAAAAACCAGCCAACCTCAATGAAATAGCAAAAAGAACAGGCATGAATTACAAGACAGCCCAACACCACATAGAATTAATGGAAAAAAACGGTTTAATCACAAAAATAGGAAATAAATACGGACAAATCTATTTTTATTCGGAAAAACTAAAAGAAAACGCCGAATTACTTAAAAAAATGATTACCGAACAAAATGATAAAGAGGGAAAAAAACATGAAAAACAAGACTAAAAACCCCATGACAATAACTTTAACAGTCATAGCATTTGTAATAATTGCAACAATTCTAATGGTTTCAATGATAAACTATTATTACACGCCAGGACAAAGAAAAAGCATGATGATCAACGAAGAATTAAATTTTTTTAAAACAATTATCTCAACAATAAACTCTTTCCTTTTAATATATTTAATATATAATTATGCAACAATTTATTCGGAATTAAAATCTAATTTTAGTTTGGGGCTAATCGCAATGGCATCGGCTTTATTTGCACAAAGTTTAACAGCCAACCCATTATTAACACAAATTTTTGGATTCAGAGGAGCTGGACTAGGTCCTTTCACAATAATACCTTCAATATTTACGCTAATAGCCACAATAATACTAATATATCTCCTAAAAGAATGAAAACAAAAAAAATACAAAAAAATAATAAATTTAGGCTAGATTTGGGTATAAATCCGGAAAACCAATTTATAAACCAAAATCTAAAACCTCTAATACCAAACAAAGGAGGTATTATAATGAAAAAAATCGCAATAATAATGACAATAATAGCCACAAGCCTATTTGTAGCTGGTTTTGCAGCAGCATACCAAATAAAACCAATAATAAATTACAATCCAGAACTACATGAAAAAATTGAAAAAGCAATAGAAGATGGAAATTACGCTGAGTGGAAAAAAATCAGGCAAGAAAATAATTTACCAACCAACGGAAGAATATTCCAAATCATAAATGAAAAAAACTTTCAAACATTTTCAGAACTCCACAAAGCAATTGAAAAAGGAGATATGGAAAAAGCACTTGAACTCAAAGCAAAACTTGGTTTAAACCAACCAAAATACAATTGGCAACAACCAGGCATGTGCAGAAAACAAGGAAATGGATTTGGAAAAAGAACAATGGCGAACACATATTAAAAATTGTTCGGGCGTTTTGCCCGAACACCAATTTTTTACTTTCCAATTTCAATCATTCTTTTAATAGCCAAACTAGCCTTGCCAATTATTTCAGGAGAAACATCAACTTCAAAAACTTCATTCTCCAAAGAAGCCAAAACATTCTCCAAATTTATTTTTTTCATATAAGGACAAATGCTGCAAGGAGTAACAAAAGTTTTTTCAGGAAACTTTTGCCTCAACACATCAGACATTCCGCATTCAGTAACAACCATGAATTTATCAGCTCGACTTGACTTTATGTAATTTATCATATCATTGGTTCCTCCAGAAAAATCGGAAAGCCCTATAACACTTGAGTCGCACTCCAAATGCGACAAAACCTCCAAACCAGGATAGGCACTCCTATATTCTCTTATTTGCTCAGAATTGAATTGCTCATGAACAACACATTTACCATCCCAACTAATAATCTTCTTCTTTGAAACCTTTTGCAAATTTTTAGCCATAAACTTGTCAGGAATAAAAATCACTTTATCAGAAGGCATCGATTCAACCACTTTAAGAGCATTAGCACTTGTACAGCACGCATCAGATTCGGCTTTTACTTCAGCAGACGTATTAACATAACAAACAACTTTTGCATCCTGATTCATTTCCTTGAGTACTCTGACATCTTTTGCGGCAATGCTTTCAGCAAGAGAACAACCAGCTTCAAGAGAAGGAACAAGAACTTTTTTACCAGGATTAATGATTTTAGCAGTTTCAGCCATAAAATGCACTCCACAAAAAACTATTATGTCTGCCTTTGTTTTTGATGCTTCAACGCTTAAACCATAACTGTCACCAGAATAATCCGCTATGCCAAAAACTATTTCAGGACGTTGATAACTATGCGCAAGAATTATTGCATTCTTCTCTTTTTTCAATCGATTTATTTTAAGTGTTAAAGGGGCAAAAACAAGACATTCGTTTAAACTATAATCCAAAGCAGACATATTGCTCTTAAGCCTTTTAGCCTCTTCAAAAATTTCTTTTTTTGAAAAATCTTTTTCCAAATGACCCATAATAAAAATTGCCTGCCTTTCAAATTAAAACCTTTTTGAACACCAACTTATTAAAACCAAAAAAACAAAAAAAAGTCAATTTTCTAACCACCAAAGACAAAAAAACTTGTCTTGAAAAAAAAGAGAAAAAATGAATTAAGAAAAAAATAAAATTACAAAAAAATTGACAAAAAAATGGCTCGCAAAAAAAACAAAAATCAAAAAAAATAATTCAAAAAAAACAAGCCACAAAAAAAAGACAAAACAATTTAAATAAAAAAAATAACAAAAAATAGCTCACAAAAAACAATGACAAAAAAATGGCTAGCAATACCAAAAAAACAAAAAAAAAGCAAATTTAAAAAAACAACATTGGCTCAAAAAAAACCAAACCAACAAAGACAAAAAAAATAAATAACAAAAAAAAATTCGGCTCGCAAAAAAAGAATCCAAAAAAATAACAAAAAATTTGCTGACAAAATAAAAACAAAAACCAATACAAAAAAAACAGCCCGCCAAAAACAAACAACAAAAAAAACAAATTAAAAAAAAGCTTAAAAAAAATAAAAAAAATAAAGTTCTGATTGTCAATGCCTCTTTAAACGACTAATCTCCATCAAAGAGTGCTTTTTAGGCAAGTTAATTAAAACCACTGCAATTTTTGAAACCATGGCTAAAATAGACAAAAAAACGATTAATTTGCCAGTAATTGTTTTCGGAAAAAAATAAGCATCAACAAAACAAAAATGCAACAACAAAAAAGCATGAGCAACATAACCCCAACCTTGCAAAGACTTCCACCTTGCAAAACTTAACTCTTGAATAGACTTAGGCATTGAAATTAACCAAAGAGCAAACATTGTCAACAAGGAAAGAGCAAGATAAGAAGACGAAAGAAAATTTGATCCAGAAAAAAGCTTATAAAAATCAAACTCATTCAATGCAAATAAAATGCAAGAATATATAATAGTAAAAACAAAACCAGCAATACCAATGGGTTTACGATAAACCAAGTCATGCATAAAATAATTTGGAAAAAACCTGGACAAAGGACCCAAAAAAAGCACTATGGAAATCAAAGAAACCGCAGTCATCAAAGAAGCATTTGCAGCGTTTTTCCAAAAACCAAGTTCATTTGTATAAATGCCTATTAAAAATAATATTGCAAAAACCAAAAACGAATTAGCATAAGACTTCGCATCAATAGTTCTCATTCTAAATCTCTTACTTAAAAGAGATATTTAATTGTTTGCAGGCAAAACAATTTCCAAAAAAATAATAAAACCTTTAAACAAATTAATTAAATGCGAGCAGAGAACATGAATGAATTCACAGAAATAAAATCGGAAATAGACAAAGGAATAATCAACAAAAACATGGTTCTGGTAATAGGAGAATGTAAAGTAGATTACATTGGAAGAGCAACATCCAAATTGCCAATTGGAAAAAGGTTAATGATAATAAAAGGAGACGGCTCAATCTCAATACACCAAAACAGACTAGTAAGGCCCACAAATTACATGATAAACACGAAAATAGGAACAAGCCTAGGCGAAAACACTCTAATCATAAAAGCAACAAAAACAAAACCAAAAGAATTACTCAGAATAGAGTTCGAAAAAATACACCAAGTCATGAACCACGAAATGGAAATAACAGACGATTTAAGACTAAGCGGCTCAGAAAAAGACTTGAACAAAATACTCATGGAAGACCTTTCAATGGTTGAACCAGGCCTAAAACCAATAAACCAACAACAACACTTCAGAAAAGGAATTTGCGACATAGTTGCACAAGACAAAAATGGAAATTTTGTTGTAATAGAACTCAAAAGAAGACAAGCAGACTTTTCAGCAGTAACACAACTCCAAAGATACATGCAAGAAATTGAAAAACTCAAAGGAATAAAAACACGCGGAATATTGCTTGCTCCTTCAATAAGAAAAAACGCAAAAGAACTATTGGAAAAACTCGGGTTGGAATTCGCAAAACTTGATTTTGAACTTACTCCAAGCGAAAAAGAAAAAGCAAAAATAAAAGGACTTGAAAGAAAACAAATGCGCATAACAGAAAAATTTTTGTAAATAGTACTACAAACAAAAAAAATATTGACAAAAGCCAAAAGCTAAAAAATTTAAAATGATGCTAAAAACCATTTTAACATGATATCAATAAACCAAAAAGCACCAGAATTCACTGAAGAAGCATACGTTGACGACAAATTCAAAAAAATAAGCCTGTCAAACTACAAAGAAAAATGGGTAATATTGTTTTTTTATCCTGCCGACTTTACATTTGTTTGCCCAACAGAACTCGGAGAACTTGCAGAAAACTATGACAAAATAAAAAAACTCGGCGCAGAAATAATAAGCGTCAGCGTTGACACAGCATTCGTACACAAAGCATGGCACGACGAATCCCCAACAATCAAAAAAATAAAATTTCCAATGCTTGCAGACCCAGCCAGAAGAGTATGCACCGCTTACGGCACTCTTATAGAACAAGAAGGGCTTTCACTCAGAGCAACATTTATAATCGACCCGGATGGCATAATAAAGACATTTGAATTCCACGACAACAACATAGGCAGAAGCGTGGAAGAAACAATAAGAAAATTAGAAGCAGCAAAATTCGTAAGAGAAAACAAAGGCGAAGTATGCCCAATGAATTGGAAACCAGGCAAAAAAACAATAAAACCTGAAATAAAACTCGTTGGAAAAATATGAAAAATAATCACCCGTAAACCAATTTTTCAGCCAATTCAATATTGCCCTTAGCCATTTTTTGGTGCTCTACAAGCAAAGGCACAAAGAAATCAACCGCAAATTTTTTCAACTCAGATGCAAGCATTTTACCCGAAGCAAAATCCATGCCAATCTTTTCAAGCTCTTTCGTGTCAGGATAATGAAACTTCAACATTTCAAAAACCATGTCAATTTCAATATTACCACCCTTTGCACGATGCTCTTCAACAGTTGGCTGGCCACCAGAAAAAGCCCTATTTATTTTTTTCTCAATATCCTTTGGCGAATCGGACAAAAAAATAGCGGTTTCAGGCTTTGAAGCAGACATCTTTTGTCCCGGCTGCAAACCAGACTGATGCTTAAAATAAATAAAAGAAGGAACCTGCATTTTGTAAGGCAACCTCTTAACAATATCCCTTACCAAACGTGCATGCGGATCCTGATCCAAACCAATGCCAGTAACAGAAGGCATCGGGCCCTCAAACTCAACCAATTGAGGATGTAAAATATCAGAATACTGCAACAAATTAGCAGAAACCTTACCCAAATCAACATGCCCGTAAACAGCTTCAAAAGTATTTTTAGTTATCTTTTTACTCAACTCAAAAGCAAATTCATAATACCTGCTTCCTTGCCTTGACTGAACATAAATATCCTCCTTCTCCAAACCCAAAGCAAGCAAATCAGCCACATTAAGAACAGCAAACTTTTTAGCCGTCCTCAAATCAGGAATTTTCTCATCAGGCCTGCTCACATAAGCATCAATGTCACAAACAGCAAAATAATTCCTACCACCCTTCGACTTGAAAAACTTGAACAAATCCACATCCACCTTATGCCCTAAATGAAAAGGCCCAGAAGAAGCAATGCCAGTCATATTAATAAAAGGCTTCTTAGATTCAATCCTCTTCAAAACCTTGTCAAAATCCCTATGAGCAACAACAATGCCACGCTCAAAAAGAAAAAAATCAAAATTCCCAGCAAAATCCCTAGAAAAAGGAGTCAATCCAAACTCACGAAAAACATGCGTATAATCATTAACTGCAAAAGAACCCCAAGGATCAATCAAAGGCTTTTCCAAAAAAAACCACCCAAAATATTAAAACATATTAAATTCAAAAACATATTTAACCAAAAAAGTTTCACAACAAACCAATTAAAAATCAAATACAAAACAAAAAAAACAATCAAAATTTTTTAAAACAAAACCACATACAACACCAATTTAACAAAATGACAAACAACAATCATTAATAACCAATTGCCAAAATAGAATTATTATGGCAATAATCATAAACGACAAAATACTCACAAAAGACAAAAGACTGGCAGACGCATTAAGACAAAGAGGCTTCGGCGAAAACAAAGAACAAGAACTAATATTAGACTTGTTTGAAGGACTATACCTGCTTGAAAAAGAAAAATTCAGCATAACAAACGGAAAAACAGGAAAAACAATGAATGAAGAAGAATACTTGAATTACGCGGACAAAAAAATCAAAAACTTTTACCTAAAATACCAAGTATTCAAAGACCTAAGAAACAGAGGATTTGTAGTAAAAACAGGATTCAAATTCGGATTTGATTTCAGAGTATATCCAAGAGGAAAAAAACCAGGAGAAGCACATTCACAATGGTGCATAAACGTAACATCACAAGACGACAAATACAATTTCATAGAACTATCCAGAATGGTCAGATTGGCAGGAAACCTAAAAACAAAACTTTTAAACGCAGTTGTAGACTCGGAAAACGAAATAAACTACTACGAAGTCACAAGAATAACACCCTAAAAAAAATAGAATTTAAAAAAACAAAAAAAACAAGCCACAAAAAAAACAACAAAAATTAAAAAAAAATAACAAAAAAAAAATCACCAACACCAAAAAAAACAACAAAAATTAAAAAAAAACAAATAAAAAAAAACAATTAACAAAAAAAAATCGGCTCGCCAAAAAAAAACAAAATTCCATAAAAAAAAAACAGCTTGAAAAAAAAACCAAACCACAAAAAAAAAGACAAAACAATTTAAAATTAAAAAAAAAACAAATTCCATAAAAAAACAGCTTGCAAAAACCAAACAAAAAAAAACAAATAAAAAAACAATTAACAAAAAAAACAAAAAAGCAAACTTGAAATTCTTAAAAATCAAAAAAAAACAAATTAAGCTAAAAAAAATCTTACAACAATATCAAGGAATTTTAACAAAAGGTTTTTCAAAATATAAAATCCCACCCTTCTTAATAAACCATTCCTTAACACCATATTGTTTCATCAAAACAGCAAGCTCATTCTTCAATTCAAGCCTATTATAAGGAGTGCCAAAATGAATAACAGCAATTCCGCCGGGCCTAAGCCACTTAATAACCTCTTCAAATATAGTCAACCTCAAAAAAGAATGATAAGCAGGGCCATAAGTAGAATAAATCAAATCCATAATAGGCCTAGGCCTAAAAACTCTGCACTTATCTAAATTAACATTCACAACTTTACTTTTATCAACAAGCTTAAGCGGTTTTTCAGGCAAAGTCAAAGAACCAACCAAAAGCCTATCAACACCATCATATTTTTCATTAGAAGTAACAGCCGCAACCTGCCCAAAAGTCCTCACCCTATCACCAAAAAGCCTTTTCAAATCATTCAACGCAACACCCTTGCCACAACCCAAATCAAGAACATTAACCACACGAACATTATCTTTAGACAATAAAGCAGCAACATGTCTTTTAATATCAAAATGCAAAATGCGTTTAGCATTATTAATTCCTGTTTCAAAAACACCCCAAGTAGCTCTAATATCACGTGCTGTTACATAACCATCAAAAATTGAAACTTCACGCGCATAATTATTAGGCTTACGAGTTCTTTCTGACCGACCTAAACGACGCCATGGAAAAGGCACCCTTGGATCGTCATTCGCTAAAGGCCTATTCCTCAAACGTTTCCCAACCATATACAAACAAAAAAAACAAACATAATTAAAATCATGCCAAAAATAACTTAATGATTGCATGACAAAAAATCAAAAAACAAAAAACATTTCAAAAGCATGCAAAATAAACGACAAAATATTTGCAAAACTCTTGAAAAAACTCAAAAAAAACGAATTCAAAACAGAAAAAGACATAGCCAAATTCATTGACAAAGAAATAAAAAAAGCAAGAGCAAAAAACGCTTTTCAAACAATAGTTGCAACAGCAGAAAACGCGGTAGATTGGCACCACAAGCCAAACAAAACAAAACTAAAAAAAGGCTTCTGTGTAATAGACTTTGGCGCAAGAGTAAACAAATACTGCGGAGACATGACAAGAACAATATACTTCGGCGAACCATCAAAAAAAGAAAAAAAAATATACTCAAAAGTACTTCGCGCAAACCAAGAATGCATAAAAATGCTAAAGCCAAAAACAGACGGCAACAAAATTTACAAACACGCACTAAAAATACTTGGAAAACACGCAAAATACTTCAACCACAGCCTAGGACACGGTTTGTCAAAAATAATACATGCAAACCCCAAACTATCCAAAAAACCAAACCAATTCCTCAAAACAGGAGACATAATAACAATAGAACCAGGAATCTACCTGCCAAAAAAATTCGGCATAAGAATAGAAGACGACATATTAATCACAAAAAAAAGCCACAAAATACTAAGCCATAGCACAAAAAAACTAATCAAAATAAAAATACAAAATTAAAAAAACGGGGCAAACCCAAAGCCCCATAAAAAAAATACAAAACAAAATCCTTTTTCATTTACATTACAAAAATTAAAAGTCCTCTGCCCTGACCGTCTTCCTACCGTTGGCTTTTGCCCTTTCGGCGGCCTTTTTTATTACATCCTCAACCATTTTACTGAGCGCCTCAACCGCATCGCCAGCAGTATTACAGTCATACTTTTTTATCTCTTCCTTCACCTTTGAACCAACAACTAAAAGATCAGTCATTGAAAATACCTCCATAGTTTTATTTTCCTTTTCAAAAGGAAACAAATTAAACACTGAAAAAAGATTTATAAAGAAATGCCAAAAAAACCCAAATAATCAGGTTTTAAAAGGAAATATGAAAAAAAACAAAAGAGCAATGAACCTAATTAAAAACATAATGCAAAAAAAACATTTTGATGGCAACAAAAGTTTCATTCCAAGGAAAACAAGTAATAATAAAAACCACAAGCCTTGAATGGGGAAACATTGACAAAATAATTGACAGCGAACTATTCAAAACAATGCTTTCAAACCTATTAAAAAAATTAAGAGAAAAAAAATCCGAATTTTTGAAACTCCTCCCAAAAACAACCGAAAAAGAACAAGAAGAACAACTCCACAAAGCACTAAAATGCATAGCAAAACACGATATAAAAACAGCATTAAAAAACAACCCAGAATTGGAAACATTCTTTAAAGAACCATACTTGCTGGACAGATTCGTAGAAGAACTTTATAATTACTGGCGCAACCACGAACGCTACCTAATATGCCTACAAGACCAAAACTCGCCAGACAAAGAAATAGACAAAAAACCATACAGAACATTCAACGACACAATTGAAAAACTCAACCACACAGTCAGAAAAATCTATAGAGACATGCAAGAAAATATAACAGGAGAACACCCGATTATTTTCCGCCAAGTCCCAGCAGGTTGCACAGTCGGAGCAATAGCAAAAAAAATAGAACCAAAAATCCCAAACGAATATGCAGAACTAAAAAAAATCCCGATGATAAGACAAATACTATTAAATCCACCAGTAATAATAGACCCGCTCATAAACAAAAGAAAAGGAGAATTCAAAATAGTAAAATCAAACCCAATTGAAAACACAGAATTCAACGAACAAGAATGGCTTTGCTTCCCAGCAAAAGTAGGAGAACTAATTATTTACTTATACTTCCACGACTTCTATACAGGAATGGCTCTTTCAACAGCAAACCTTTTCGAACTTTGCACAGACCAAGACCTGAAAAAAAAACCGGACGCAATATATGTCTACGGCTTGCCACTAAAAACATTCGAAAAATATTACCCAGAAAAAACGATTTACTACATTGACGAAAAAAACAATTTAATGATTGGAGCAATTCCAGCAGACAAAGAATTCGGCTACTTTGGATACATAAAAAAAATGATGCTCACCCTCCACAACTCGATTTGGATAAAAAGAGGAAGAATGCCAATCCACGGAGCAATGGTAAGAATAACAATGAAAACAGGCAAAAAAGCAAACATAATATTAGTCGGAGATTCAGGAGCAGGAAAAAGCGAATCACTAGAAGCATTAAGAATGCTAAGCGGAGAAAACCTAAGAGAAATGAAAATAATATTTGACGACATGGGTTCTCTTGAAATAGGAAAAGACGGAAAAATCAAGGCATACGGCACAGAAATCGGAGCCTTTGTAAGAATAGACGACCTTGACACAGGATACGTTTATGGACAACTAGACAGAATGATAATAATGATACCAAACCGAGAACCAAACGCAAGAATAATAATACCAGTAACCACGCTCAAAGAAATACAACACGGTTGGAACATAGACTATTTTCTTTATGCAAACAACTACGAAAAACCAGAAGACGAAAACTACTTGCAAAGATTCAAAACACCAGAAGAAGCAATGGCTGTTTTTAAAGAAGGAAAAAGACTGGCAAAAGGCACAACCCAAGAAACAGGAATTTCAACAACATACTATGCAAACATATTCGGCCCATTACAACTAAAAGAAGAACACGAAATCATAGCCGAAAAATACTTCAAACAAATGTTCAAAGAAGGAATTTATGTTGGACAAATCAAAACACAATTAGGATTGCAAGGAATGGAATTAGAAGGCCCAAAAAAAGCCGCAATAGCACTTTTCAAAGAAATAATGAAAAACAAAAATCAAAACCTGTAATTTTCACGAATAAACTCGTCAATCTTATCAAAAGCTTCTGAAAGAACATCCTCAGGCGGCAAAAAAACAATCCTAAAATGATGCGTCCCAGGCTTTTGCCCAAAACCTTCACCATAAACACACAAAACACCTTTCTGCTTCACAAGATCAACCACAAACTGCCTATCAGACTCAATCGGAAAATCAATCCTAGGATAAGAATAAAAAGCACCTTTAGGCTTGACACAACTCAAACCACGAACCTCATTCAACCTCTTAAAAGCAAGATCACGCCTTTTTCTAAGCTTATCCCTCAACTTTCCCAAATGATTCTGAGGCCCATTCAAAGCCGCTTCAATAGCATACTGCACAGGCGCAACAGTCGAAAGCCTCAACCTAGAAAACCTCTTAATAGCATCAAAATAATCACTCAAAACCTCTTTAGGCCCATGCTGATAAATCCAACCACCCCTAAAACCAGGCGCAAGATAATTCTTGGAAATACTGCCAAAACAAATCATTGGAACATCATCAGAAAGCGAAGCCATTGGAACAAAAGTTTCATCATCAAACAACAACTGATCATAAGTTTCATCAGCAAAAACAACCAAATCATGAGAACCAGCAATGTCAACAATCTTTTTCAAAGTACCGCGAGAAAAAACAGAACCAGTAGGATTATTAGGATTAATAACAACAATAGCTCTGGTCTTTTCATTTATATTCCTTTCAATCATATCAACATCAGGTTGCCAACCATTCTCCTCATCCAAATAATAACCATTAGCTTCGCACTCCAAAAAAGCAAGTTCCCCAGTAAAAATAGAATAACCAGGCACAGGAACAAGACAATTCTCGCCACGATTAAAAAGAGCCTGCATAGAAAAAATTATGGCCTCGCTCCCACCAACAAAAGTAATAACATCATCCCAAGAAACACCACCAACACCCATTCGCTTAGCATAATCAGCAACAGCTTTTCTTGCACCCAAATAACCCAAAGAATCAGAATAACCCTCAGCATTTTTCTTATTCTCAAAAATAGCCTGCCACAAATGCTCAGGAGTACGATAATCAAAAACCATTGGGTCCCCAATATTCAAATACAAAACCTTTTTACCAGACCTTTCAACTTCCTGCGCAATCGGAACAACATCACGAGTCGCATGCTTTATGCCCAAAGCCCTAACCGCAGGAACAATCTTCTTGCCAACCACAAAAAAAAACAATTTAGGAAAGTATTAAAAAACCAAAACAAACAAAAAAAACAAAGTATTAAAATTAAAAAAAAAACGAAAAAAAAGAAAATAAAAAAAATGGCTCACAAAAAAAGAATACAAAAAAAATAACAAAAAAAACAATTCCAAAATTAAAAACAAAATCTTAATAAAAAAAATAAATGAAATTTATATTAAAAAAAAATCACTATTTTCTATTAAATAACAACATATTATTAAACAACCCAATTAAATTATAAATCGGAAATTTTAACAAAGCAACAACCAAATTTTCATCAATATTTGGAACAGGTTTTGACCCAAAATACAATAATATTGGAAAAGGCAACTTACGCCAGTGTCTCCCAAACTTTACATCATTATCTTTTTGCGAACGGGCAAAATAAGTAAAATGATTGTACAAAACCAAATCTTCCGAAATGCTTACAGAAAAAGATTCAATTGTTTCTTTTGAAAAGTCTTTCAAAACAGGATATTCAAAAGGATATTCCCCAAAAAAAACTATTTTATTTGTCTTATAAAACCGCCCAACCAAACTATTTCTTGCCACTAAATTAGCATCTCCTATAAAATCACGCCTATTCACCTCAACTCTTGAAACTTTTTCAGACAAAGAACTAAAAAAATTTAAAAAAGCAGATAAATTTTTTATAGAGACTACTTCATCACCGTCTACTAAAAAAAACCAATCAGTCTTAGTAAGCTTTATCATTTCATTTCTCAATTCAACAAGCCCAGTTGTGCTCTGATTACCCTTCTCAAAAAAAAATATTTTATTAGGATATTTTCTAACCAAAGATTGCACTATTTCAATTGTTGAATCCGTAGAACCAGTATCAAAAACAATAACTTGATCAGCAATAAGAAGCGCAGACTCAATAGCATAATTAATGAATCTTTCTTCATTCTTAACAATAATATGAGCAGTAAAGCCATTCATAAAAACCACAAATGACAAAACAAAAAAATAATTAAAAAATGACGTTACTATAACCTAAAGCACTTAATACCCACACAAGACTACGCAACCGCCACAAATTTTTGGCAATTTCATTAGCTTCTAAAAAACACTTTGCAATATTGAAAATACTTGGAACACCACTCACAATTTAACAACCGGTTTTTGAAAAAATAAAACAGTAGGCCATAAATCTGAACCAGTCCGTTTAAATTCAAAATTATTAATTCTATATTGCCTCAATAAAAGAGCAATTTCATTCTTGAATCTAACATCATCATTAAATTTAAGACTGTTAGGACTAAAACAGTCAAACTGGATAACAGCAATTCCGCCAGGCCTAAGCCACTTAATAACCTCTTCTAAAACAGTTAATTTCAAAAAAGAATGATAAGAAGTACCAAAATAAGAATAAATCAAATCCATAATAGGCCTAGCCCTAAAAACCATGTTTTTATCCAACTCAACATTCATACCCATATTAACCCTGACAAGTCTAAGGGGTTTGTCAGGCAAAGTCAAAGAACCAACCAAAAGCCTATCAACACCCTCATATTTTTCACTAGGACTAACAGCTGCAACCTGTCCAAAAGTCCTCACCCTATCACCAAAAAGCCTTTTCAAATCATTCAACGCAACACCCTTGCCACAACCCAAATCAAGAACATTAACAACTCTGCTATTATTACTAAACAACGACCTAATATGATCCCTAATTCTAAAATTTAAATCATGTTCAATTACATTAATATTACTGCCAAAAACATTCCAAAGACTCCGTCTATCAAATATTTCTACAGAAGGAAAAGAGGCAGTTTCATTTGAAAAAGCAAATCGTCTGCGTTCTCTTTCAGGCCTACCCAAACGCACCCAATTGCCAGGCATTTTAGTCTTTCTTAAATCACGCTTAGATTTAGACATCTTAACTAAAAACATATAAAAAAATAAAATTAAAAATCGATTCCGAAATGCCAAACGTTAAAAAAAAACTTCAATCAAGCATTTGAATTTTACAAAAAAATTACCAAACCATATAAAATTAGCGCAAAAACAGGTATTGCATAAAGAGAAACATGATAAATTTTTTCAAGCATTTTCTCGTCTTTTTGTTTTGCATGCCTCATCATTATTATAGTGCTCAACAAACTCAATATCAAAATAATATAAGTAGCAATCATGAACTTATCAGCAAAAGTCAAATAACCCACAGGCGGAATGCTGGAAGTTACATTCAAATGAAACATGACTGAAGCTATAAGCGAAGAAGTATTTACTCCAATCCTTGTCCAAAGCTTGTCAGACTCATGAATCAACAACGCAAGCAAACCTACAATAACAATAAACAAAATAGGCAAAAAAGTTTTCATCACAGCCGCCAAAAAAATTCTCTTTATATGCACTTTATAGACAAACCTAGAATAAGTTTCATCATACGGCGGATAATAATGAGTAGTTACCTCGCCAATATTACCAGTTAAATCCCAACCAACTAACACAACAGAAGGATCAACTCCAGAAGCCTGTTCGTCAAACACATAAACCAAATCATCAATCGTATTCTTTTTATCCTCCAAACTGATTGTCAAATAGTGATCATCAAAAGGATATTGCTTCAAATCAATATTCTCAGCCAAAGCAGCTTGAATCCTATAAAATTTTTCATTAGTCAAATCAATTATTTTATCCACTGAAACAGCCCTGCCATTTGTAAATTCAAAATTGCTTGGATCGCATTCATTCTCACATTTCATTGACAAATAAAAATCCACAGTATAAGAACCAGTACTCACTTCAAATTTTCCAATACTCAAAACATAAACCCCGACCTTTACTTTTGCCGGCTCAGCTGAAGCAAAAGCAATCAAACCTAACAAAAAAAAACATTGCCAAAAACCATTAATTGTGCTTGTTGTTTACAAATAACTCGATTTTCTCACACCAAAAAATTTAAATTGGTTTGTTACATTAGAATTAATAAAATGTTAATTTTGGTGTAACAATATGAAGGGGCTTTCCAGCAAGGAAATTGAGGTTGTTTCGTTCCTCGAACTCAACGATAAAAACTTTTTTTCAAGGGAGGACATAAAGAAATTTTTTAAAAACACCAATGAACTTCGGGTTTACATCAACAGGCTCAAAGCTAAAAAAAGAGTCATCAAGATCAACAAATCAAAATACTACCTTGTTCCAGTAAGGGCCTATCAAAACAAGTGGTCGGAAAACCCCTTTATTGTAATTGACGAAATCTTTAATGGCAAGAATTATTTTATTGGCGGTTTTGCCGCTGCGCATTACTGGGGTTTCGTTGACCAAATCCCCAGAAAAATAGAAGTTTTTTGCACCAACAAACAGGGCAAAACCAAGCTCTTTGATACAGAGATAGTGTTCAAGAGAATCAGACCAAAAAATCTTGTTGGATTTGTCGAACAAAAAACCAAAAATCATTCTTTCAAAATAGCCTCTAAGGAAAAGGTAATGGGATGGTTGAAATCAAGCCCATAACCGAAAACCGCCTGCGCTTCCTGGCGGCAGACAAAAAATTCGGCCTCTATTACATGGAAAAAGACTATTACCTGACTGTATTACTGTATTTCCTCAGAGATGTTCCAGCGCTTTGTTTCAAAGGCGGGACCGCGTTGAACAAGATTTTTCTCAACCACAACAGGCTGAGCGAAGACTTAGACTTTACTTGCATCGGCTCTTTACAGAAAGCAAAACAATCAATTCTTAAAATCATTGAAAGCCACAAAGAATTTTTTACCAGAACACAGTTTGACAAGCAGACGCCAAACTTTTTCAGGCTAAAAATTTCCTACAAAACAATAACTGATTTGAGGCCGGAGATTGTTGTTGACGTGAACAAGCAGGCTAGTGTTTATTTGAAGCCTCAAAAATACAAGGTTCCGCATTTTTATGATGAGATTCCAGAATTTGAAGTTTCAACACTCAACAAGAAAGAGTTGATTGCGGAAAAGGTTCGAACGCTTTTTCAAAGAAAAAAAGCGAGGGACTATTTTGACCTCTATTCAATAATTCAGAAAAAAATCCCGATTGACCTGCCGCTTGTAAGGAAAAAACTCAAAGACATCAACCAGAAATTTGTTGTTGAGCAGATTTTCAAAAACGCCAACAAAGTTTATGACAAGTGGGAATTCGAAATTGGTGCCCTAGCCAACAATCCGATTGAATACAAAACTGCAATAATGGCAATTGCAAAACACTTCAAATACAAAAAAAAGAAACCCGCCAAAAAGTGAATCGCATGGAAACATTCAAAATAAAAACAAAAAAAATGGCAAACAACCACAAACTCACATTGCCAAAAACCATTAATTCTAAAAAATAAAAAAACTAAAAACCCAAATAATGATTTCATAATAAAAATTATGTGCGGCTCAGTTCGCCCATCTATCTTCATACCACAAGGTCAGAGTCATCGTCAGTTCATCAACGCCGCACATAATTTCTTTACATGCAATGATTTTAAAGCAAATGCAATGAATCAAAAAAAATTGCTTGAAATTAGCTAAAGCAAAAAAAGAGATTTTTTTTGATTTAATCAACCAGCAATAAAAACAACAAGCCGATAGTTAAAACAAATAAAAATTTAATTTGAATACTTGGTTAGTATTTTATGGTAAAAAAATATTTTGAGTTCTTTCAATGCGAAGAATGCAACTTGTATTATAAGGAAAGGCAATGGGCTGAAAAATGCGAAGCTTGGTGCAAAAAAAACAAATCGTGCAATTTGGAGATAACAAAATTCGCAAAAAAGCCAAACTAAAAACCGAATTTGCAATTTTTTGCATTATTTCAGAAAAGAATACATTTAAATTCAAATCAAAGAATTGTTTTTCATGGCTTGTTTTTTGGTTCCCCTGACAATAGGCATAATCACAACAGCATTAAGAAAAAAATTTCCTACAAATTGGCGCATAAATTGGCTTAACACAATGATTTTTGGCGGCTCAGTGGCTCTGGCAGTAGAACATTATGCACATCAGGAAATCGTTCCTTGGTTTCCTTTTTTGACAGCAATGGAATCGCCAGAAACAACAAGCATAATGCTAAACGAAATGATAAAAATCGGGGTTCCAATGGCGTTTTTAATAATATTAACATGGATTACAATGGTTTTGGTTTATGAAAAAATATTAGTGCCTCAGACAACCAAAACAAGCCACAACACATAACAAAAGTGAGAAAATGTGGTTAATAACAATGTTGTTTTTTTCAATTGCAACAAGTCTTATTTACTTGCTTTTTCCGAATTTTAGAAAATATAAAACAGATTATCTTGCATTAATGTTTTGGGGTTCGACAATAATGATTTTTTCAGACAAGGCAACCGCATTTTTGGAAGGCGAAGCTTTTTTGGAAGAAACAACCGAAGGCATTATTACAAACAGCTTTATGCTTGGAATTGCAATGTCAATGGCGGTTATTTTGGCATGGTTTTTGATTTTTTTTGCAATTCCCAAAATAAACACAATAAAATCAGATTCATAAAAAAAATATTTTTTTAGATGAATTGCAGAAAAACTAATATAATTACAAAAAAATTATCAATGGATTTTATTTAACGAACCAAACAATATTTATTTGCAAAAAAAACAAAATCGTTTTGGGTGATTTTAATGGAGCTTAAAGAAGGGGACAAAGCGCCTGAATTCAATTTGCCTGACCAAAATGGAAAAATCCACAAATTGAAAGACTATAAAGGAAAGAAACTTGTAGTTTACTTTTATCCAAAAGACGATACTCCTGGATGCACTATACAAGGATGCAATATAAGGGACAATTATGACAAATTGAAGGAAAAAGGAATTGAAATTGTCGGCATAAGCAAAGATGGATTGGAAAGCCACAAAAAATTTGCTGAAAAATTCAAATTCAATTTCCCCATACTTTCAGACGAAAAAATGGAAGTACTTGAAAAATACGGGGTTTGGAAGAAAAAAAGCCTTTACGGCAAAACATTTTTAGGAATTGCAAGAACAACCTTTTTAATAAATGAAAAAGGCAAAATCGTCAAAATAATTGACAAACCAAAAGTAGAATCGCATGCAGACGAAATAATTAAAGGATTCGGGCTTTAACACTGCACAACATTTAAAACAACAGCCAACATATATTACGAAAGAGGTTTTTACATGGCAAAATTCAGAGTTGAACATCAAAAAGAAATTTGCATAGGTTGCGGAGCATGCGCAGCAATAGACCCTGAAGATTGGATAATGGATGGTGACAAATCGCACCTTCAAGGCTCGCAAAAAGAAGGAGCTGTCGAAGTAAAAATTATTGACGAATCAAAGTACAATCAAAACAAAGAAGCGGCAGATGCTTGTCCAGTTCCATGCATTTTTGTAAAAAAAATAGAGTAAAAAGAGTAAAAAAATAAAGAAAATTGCACCTTCATTGGAAGGTGCTTTCATCTATTTCAACCAACTCCAAATCAGACGAATTTTCACTTTCAATGGTCTTTTCCATTTCTGCAAGCTCCTTTTGAATATCGTTTAATTCGTCCGAAGGTACTTTAACAGGTTCTACATTGGCAGGCTTTTCAGTCACAGGATTGTCCTGCTTTACATCAACCTTAACATCATTTTGAGGTGGATTTGGAGGAGGAACAGGTTTATTAGAACAACCAGCCAAAACCAATGCAAAAGCCAAAAATACGAAAACAACGCTTATTTTTGCCGCATTCATTGTGCTTCACCTCCTGCAGTTAATTCTTCTGAAGGAACATTTAATTCAGTTACAGCACTTGCTTCGCCTGAAACGACTTCTTCAATTTCATCGCTTGTATTTACAGATAATTCTCCTTTTTCAGAAATTTCTTTTGCTCCTATGAAAGCAAGCCTTATGAGAATAATATCTTTTTGGATTTCTTTATGAATAATTCTTAATTTATTGTGTGCTTCTTTCATTACTTCAAGAGTTTCTTCTTTAGTATTAGCGGCGGCAAACTTTTCCTTCAAAGACAAAGCAACCGACTTTATTCTTTCTATGTCTTTATCAAGCTTTTCTTTTGCGGTTTGAAGCCTTGAAGTATCTTTGCCAGCTGCTTTTAAGGAAGAAATTATTTCGCCAAGCCTTTTTGAATAGGCTTCGGCTTTGGCTATTGTTTTAAGATATTTTTCAGCCATTTCAAGACCGATTTTTGCCTTTACTCTTGCTTCATTGCGTTCAAAAATTTTCTTTGACTCACTGGAAACTGATTGAAGATCTGAAACATTCAAATCATTGCTATTTTGCAGATTATTCAATTTTTTTTCAAGAACTTCAATAGCTCTTTTAGTTTCCTCGTCTGCAACACCATTGCTTTCAACCAATTTTAGCTTTTCTATTATTGCTTTTAGTTGAGCAATCAGCAAAAGCCTTGTTTTTTCTTGCAATTCTTTTCTAACTTTCTCCTTTTCGATTTTATCTTTTGCTATTTTAAGTTTTTCCTTTACAGCCAAAAAATTTGAATAATTTGAATCCAATTCCGATTTTATCTTATCGAAAATCTTGGCTTTAACAAATGGTGTAACTACTGGGTTCAAATCCCTATCAGGAACAGGCCTAACAACATCAGGCCTAACAAAATTCCTATCAGGAACAGGCCTAACAACATTAGCCACCGGTTTTGGTTTTACAACATTTGGAACCTTGGTGACAACTTTATTCGGTTCACTACCAGTATTACTGCCATCTGTATTAGTAGTATTATCAGATGTAGTATTATCAGATTCTGAAAATGCTATTGCACTCATCAATATAAAAATCAAAGACGAGGCAATTACAAATGATTTTTTAAAAATCATTAAAACACCTCCTAAAATAAATTTACTAATTAATATAATAAGTATAATTTAAACCTTTTTACCTTGTTTTAGGACATTTTTGGCAAAATTTTTGCTTTTTGATTAAGCATAATCACAAATCAACATATTTTTTTTGCAACATAATAGCATCTTGTTCAATATTAGGGCTTTCCGAAACAACCACTCCTTTAGCCCCAAATTCTTTTAATACTTCGAGCACAGCGAGATAATTCATGTCGCTGGAATTCAATTCAAGATGATTTTTTTCGCCTTTTTCATTATAAGCAATGCCAGAAATATGAATATGCATGTTATGCAAAGCAATTTTTCCGTTTTTCTTTTCAATCAACTCCAAAATATGTTTAAACTCCTCTTTTGAATTATACTTGCCATTAGTTCGTGCATGCAAATGCGAAAAATCAATTACTGGCAAAACCTGATCAAATTCAGCACTCAAATCACACAATTCTTCAACAGAGCCAAATTGAGTTGGCTTGCCGGTTGTTTCTGGCCTAATCCACACCTTTAAACCAAGTTGTTTTACTTCATCCATAACTTTAGCCAATTGCTCTTTCACGTTTTTATAAGCCTGGGCTTTGGAGTCTTTTAGATAAAAGCCAGGATGAAAACAAACAGAATAACCCCCGCAAAGCTCAAGTATTTTGGCGCTTTGAATTATTCTTGATCTTGAAGCCCCTTTTTTTTCAGGCTCAACCGCATTCAAATTTATAAAATACGGGGCATGGCAAGTAAGCACAATTCCTTCCTCTTCAGCAACCTTTCTAATGCCTGGCGCTTTATCTTTTGTTATAAAAACGCTTTGCACAAACTCCAACTCCATGGCGCCCAAACCCAACTTTTTGGTTGTCCTGATGCCATTTTCGGTATCGCGCGGCTCGGTACAAATAGGTATGCCTGCAGGCGCAAAAAGCAATTTATCAGGTTTAAGCATACAATACAAAAAGCAAATGAGGTTTTATATTGATAACTGCAAAAAAAAATTATTTTCCATATTTAACAAAAAGCTTACTTTTGACCAAATAAAAATTCGACTCAAAAAAAACGGCTAGTCAAAACAAAAAAAATAAAGCTAATTAAAAAAAAAAATAATTATTTGAAAAGTCAACCAAAAAAACAAGGCAAAAAATAAACGCCATAAAAAAAACTGGCTTGCAAAAAAATGGCTCAAATCTCAAAAAATGAAAAACTAACAAGACATGATAGGCTCGCAAAAAACAAAGCCAAAAAGACAAAAAAAATATTTTTTCAATTTAGAAAAAACAAAAAAATAAACAATCAAAAATGACAAAAAAACCTGCTTAAAAAAACAAGCCTATTTATCTATGTATTCCTCGTTCAAAATTCAATTCCTTTTCTGGCCGGAACCCCTGCATCAAAAGGATGTTTATGCTTTTTCATTTCAGTTACAAGATCAGCTATATTAAAAACATTTTGAAAAGGAATGTGAGAACCAGTTAAGACAAGTTCCGAATATTTTGACTTTGACTTAATCAACTCCAAAACATCACTCTCAGTAATCAAACCTAATTGAATCGCATAAAGAATCTCGTCAAGCACCACTACATCATAAGCTCCGGAAGAGACAACATTTTTTGAATGTTCAAGGGCTATTTCAGCTTGAGCCAAATGATCCGGCTCGGGTTTTCCAACAACCCATTTTTTCATGCCGAATCTTTTATAAGAAAAATTCTTGAATTCCTTAAGCGACATAAGTTCGCCATACTCTTCAAAATCCTTATTACCCTCAATTCCACCCTTCAGGAACTGCACCAAATGTACTTTCAAACCTCTGCCAAGAGCACGAACACACAAACCAAGCGCAGCAGTAGTCTTGCCCTTTCCATTGCCCCAATAAACTTGAACAAGCCCTGTTTCCCTTTTCATAAAAAAACCTGCAAACAAAGACATTATAAGTAAATAGTATATATAGTATATATAATATCAGAACAAAAACAAAAAAAATACCTTCAATAAAACGCCTCAAATAAATTATTAAAACCATTTTAACAACAGCAAAAATAACGCCATGGAAGCATTTAAATTTTGTATGCTTGACATATTAACTATCACTTTTAATTAATCTACTAGGGGGTTTAACAGTGCAATCTATACAACAATTAAAAAAAACCAATGAAGCTCAACAAACGCCAAAAGCTGAAAAAATAGAGGAAAAACCTCAAAAAGAACAAGACCTAATTGAATCAGAAGAAGATGATAATATAGACGAAAGCAAATTGCCATTCCCAAAAGCAACAATTGTAAACATGCTTAGAAAGAACCTTAGCCCGGGAAAACAAATAAAAGGGCAAGTAAAAAACGAAATGAACATATGGCTTGGCAAAATGGTTGAAAGAATAGCCCAAAAACTCAACCAAAACCCATATACTTATGTTGATGGCGCAATGCTCAGAGAAGCAATAGAACCTTATGAAAACATACAAGACATTGAAAAGGAAAAAGAAAGAATAATCAAACAACTTGAATCAATAAAAGCGGCATGCGACGTCCTAATACTTGAAGTGGACAGAAAATTCGTAAAATAAAAAAAGGGCTTTCAAAGCCCCACTATTTTTCTTTTTTCAAACCCAAAACAGAAAACACTTTTTCAACTACTTTTGAACCGCGGCTTCTAAAAAGAAAAGAATCAACAACATTCACATTATGAACCTTTCTTGAAGTAGAAGCCTTTTCAAAATCAATAATAACAGGCAACCCGTTGCGCACAAGAATATTCCTGCCCGAACCGGCAAGCTGTCCATGATCAAGCCCAATCAAATCCAATTTTTTGGCTTGCAAAAAAAGGTCGCCAATAAATCTTTCAAGCTCCTTCCTTGAAACACCTGAAAAAATCCACTTGCCAAAAGGCAAACCATCAACAAACTCCATCCCAACAACGCCGGCAACAACATCAAAAAAATAAAGCTTTGGACCAACACCTACAGAATTGGCAAGGCCAAGATTTTTTGATTCCCTTTGAACCATTTCCCGCCTATTGGATTTTTCACTAAGAACTTTAAGAACAACTTTCTCCCCGTCAAAATCCTTTGCAAGAAAAATTTCAGAACTCCAACCCTTGGCTATCTTGCCAATCAATTTCAAACGCCTTGTCTTGGCAAACAAAACAAGCGATTCAGGAAAAGAAAAATCCAAAAAATCACCCAAAATCATTAACATCAATTTTCAAAAAATCATCATGAACAATCACAAAAGGATCATATTCAGGGATTTTTTTTTCTACACCAACCATTGAATTAACACTATTATTTGCATCACCAAAACCAACATCAGAAAAACCTGATTTTTGCTCAAACACGCAGCCAACAAAAAAAAGCAACAAAAGAAAAAAACAAACAAATTTCAAAACCATAAAAAACCACTCTAACCGAAATTTTCAAGCGACAATAAAAGCTCATCTCTTATGCTGCTATAAACGTATGAATCAACTTTTGAAGAAATCTCACGCGGAACAGCAATGCCATTAATTATATTTTTTACCGCAAAATAAAGATAACCCATAACCTCATAATCCTCTTTGGCAAGAGCATTAGCCAAAGCAATTGAGACCCTCACAGAATCATAAAATTCTAAATAAGAATTAACATCAACCTTAGACTCTGCAAAAGAAACTTTTTGAACAACCGAAACCAAAGCAACAGAATCGGATTTTAACTTGGAAACACCAGTCAACAACACCTTATTTTCATCGCTAACAGAAAGCTTATTAGAAAGACTTTCAAAACCCGAAACAAAATAATCTATTTTTTCAATTGCTGCAGAAATTCTTGACAAAGAAGACAAAAGAACCATTTTCAACACAACAGGTTTTTCCTTTTCCCAAAAAGACCTCAAAGAATAAGAAATATCTGAAAGATTTGACAAAGAAATATTCACATCTTCAAGCAATTTCCTCTTTTCTGAAATATAATCAATACATTTTTGAACCTCTGAAACATCAACCACTTCAGGTTTTACGTATTCCAATTCGGAAATAATGAGCTCGGTTTGCAAAAGCAAAATAACCCTTGCTTTTTCCACTGCCTGATTGCGCAAAGCAATTTTTTCAACCCCTGAAGAATCCTTAAAAGCGGATTTTAGCGCATCATATTGGAATTCCATTTTAGAAATTTCATCACGCAATTTAACAAAATCCACACCACCATAATAAGAATTTTTCACATGCACAGAGTCGTTTTCAGAACTTTCATAAACGCCATTATTCAAGTCAAAAACTTGGTCTGAATTGGAATCAACAACACCAACATTCAAATCAAAACTATTAGAATCAAAAACAGAATTAACATCGCCAAAAACTTTGCCAGCATTCAAATCAAAATTTGAATTAAAATCAACATGATTATTCAAATCAGAAACGTTAAAATCAATCCCAGAATTAACATCATCAAAAACACCGCCAGCATTCAAATCAAAAAAACTATTTGAATCAAAACCTGTTTCTTCTCCATAATTATAATCAAACACTTTATTTTGGTCTTTTTTCAAAACACTCAAATTCTCGTCAAACCCAAAGTTCAAATCGCTATTATTAGAATCATTATTAACCAAAGGCGAAGACAAATCAACAGAAAGCACAATAAAAGAAAAAAGCAAAACTCCGAAAAATGCAAAAATAAATTTTGTTGGCCCAGACAGCATAAAAGACACTTGAATTTTTACCAAAAATGAAAAAAAGTTCTTTTAATAATATATTACACTTGACAAGAAAGAAAACAATCAATGTTTAAAATGTAAACCATTATTTATTATGAAATGGACAAAACAAAAATTTGGAACATTATTTCATATCTGACATTTGCAATTTCCGCGCTAATAGTAGGCTTATTCATATTCTTTTATTGGAGCCAAATATCAAACATTGTAAGCCAATTATACGGAGACAAACCAACTTTTTTTAGCAGTATTTTTCCAAAAATTTTAGACGCGTCAATTATAATATTAGAAACAATAATATTTCTGTATATAACAAAACCCATTCTGCAAAAATACCTTGAACACAAAGGAAAGAAAAACCAATCCAAACTCATAATTGCAGCATATACCTATATCGTATGGTTTATAATTGTAATAATTCTGCTATTCACTTTTTTCAAAGATTTTGGCGCAATAATAACCTCTTTGGGGCTAATAGGTTTTGGGGTTACATTTGCCCTGCAAAAACCAATAATGAATTTTGTCGGCTGGGTAACCATAATAACGACAAACCCGTTCAATCTTGGAGAAAAAATAGAAGTCAACAACATCAAAGGAGAAGTCAAATCAATACACTTAATGTACACCAGAATACAAGGCTCCAAAGCTGATTCAAACAATAAAAGCGAACAAATAATAACTATTCCAAACGAACTTATACTCACCAATCCAATTCTAAACTATTCCAGAAATGGCGGACTTTATACTGATGAAATAACGTTTTCAATTACATACGAAAGCAACTGGAGAAAAGCTGCAAAAATCGTTGAAGAAATAACCGAAGAAAACGTCAAAAAATTTGTCAAAACACAAGTGCCCGTAACATTTGCAGAAAAAAGAGCTTGGCAGGAAGCATTGAATTTGTTGCAAGAAGCCTCAAAAAAAATAAAACGCGATTTTCTTAAAAAAACAGTCAAAGAACAAATCAACATAATGAAAACTGTCGAATCAAGCAACGAAGTGCCGATTCCAAAGCCAAAAATCCATATCAAGCTTGAACCCGCTTCAATAGGAATTAACGTTATTTATCAAACCGATTTAGATGCAATTGCGGAAACTAAAGCCACAATAATCAAAGACTTTTTGGAAAAAATAGAAAAACACGAAGACATAAAACTCGCACATCCACGAATGGAAATAATAAAAAACGAAAATAAAGAAAAAGAACACCACAGCAACAAAAAATTGAAAGAATTTCTACAATAAAAAAAACACATTACTTGCATATCCAGCAATTTACCTATAAATTTAAATACTTTTATATCCAGCAATAATTTATTGAGATTGAGTTCTCTAACCAGCGATTTTTTCATTTAAAGGAGGGTGATAAAATGGCTCAAGACATGAATCAACAAATAGTATTTCTCCCAGAAGGGACAAAAAGAACAAAAGGAAGAGATGCACAAAGAATAAATATTTTGGTGGCAAGAGCTGTTGCACAAGCAGTTAAAAGCACGCTCGGGCCAAAAGGAATGGACAAAATGATAGTTGACGACTTAGGAGACGTCATAATTTCAAACGATGGCGCAACAATCTTAAGCGAAATGAGCATAGATCATCCTGCAGGAAAAATGATGGTTGAAATAGCAAAAACACAAGATTCAGAAGTAGGAGACGGCACAACAACAGTAGTGGTTCTTGCAGGAAGCCTGCTTGAAAAAGCGGAAAAACTATTGAACGACGAAATACACCCATCAGTCATAATTAAAGGCTATAGACTTGCGGCAGAGCAAGCAAAAGAATACTTCAACAAAATGGCCGAAGACATAACAATAAATGATAAAAACGTCTTAAGACAAATTGCCCTGACTTCAATGACTGGAAAAAGCGCGGAAGGAGAAGAATTCCTTGCAGACCTTGTCATGAAAGCAATTGTACAAGTAGCAGTACAAGAAAACGGAAAAGTCACAATAGACCTCGATGATATAAAAGTTGAAAAGAAAGTTGGCGGAAGTCTTTCAGACTCACAACTAATAGACGGCATAGTAATAGACAAAGAAGTAGTACATTCAGGAATGCCAAAAAAAATAGAAAATGCAAAAATAGCACTAATAGACGCCGCAATGGAAATAAAAAGCCCGGAAACTGACACCAAAATACAAATATCAGATCCGGAACAATTGCAAGCATTCCTTGACAACGAAGAAGCAATGCTAAAAAGAATGGTTGAAACAGTAAAAAAAACAGGCGCAAACGTCGTAATCTGCCAAAAAGGAATCGATGACATAGCACAACACTACCTTGCAAAAGAAGGAATACTGGCAGTTAGAAGAGTGAAAAAATCAGACATGGATGCATTGGCAAAAGCGACAGGCGCAAAAATAGTGTCAAGAGTATACGACCTAACACAAGAAGACCTTGGAAAAGCAAAAATAGTCCAAGAGAAAAAAATATCAGGCGACTCAATGACTTTCGTAGAAGGATGCAAAAACCCAAAAAGCGTCTCATTGCTCATAAGAGGCGGATCAGAACACGTTGTTGACGAAGCCGAAAGAGCAGTAAAAGACGCAATAGGAGCAGTAGCATCCGCAATAAAAATAGGAAAAATAGTGTACGGCGGAGGCTCAAGCGAAGCCGAGGTCGCACTAAAACTAAGAGACTACGCAAAAACAGTCGGAGGCAGAGAACAATTAGCAGTAGAAGCCTTCGCAGAGTCTCTTGAAGTCATACCAAGAACCTTGGCTGAAACAGCAGGCATGGACCCAATAGATACAATAGTAGCATTGAGAAGCAAACACGCAAACAAGGAAGGAAAATGGATAGGAGTAAATGTCTATACAAGCAAACTAGACGACATGAAAAGCAACAAAGTAACAGAACCGCTAAAAGTCAAAACACAAGCAATCGCATCAGCATCAGAAGTAGCAGAAATGCTATTAAGAATTGACGACATAATAGCAGGTTCTGGAAAAAGCAAAACCCCAAACAACCCGCCATCAGAAAGCGGAATGGGAATGGACATGTAAAAATAAAAGGCTGGCGAAAAAAAACGCCAGCCAAAACAAATAAACAAAACCAAAAAAACAACAAAAAATGACAAAAAACTTGGCTAGCAAAAAAATAACTAATTAAATTCAAAACAAAAAAAAACAAATTGACTTACAAAAAAACAACCCAACAAAAAAATGAAAAAAATGCCCCACAAAAACAAACAAAAAAACAAAAAAAATCCAGCTCGCCAAAAAAATAACAAAAAAACAAAAAGCAGCTAAAACAAAAAAAAACAAAAATTGGAAAAATAATTCAAAAAAAACCAAGCCAATGACAAAAAAAATTATTTTAAATAAAAAATAATTACAAAAAAAAAAAAAACGACTCACAAAAAAAATTCAAAAAAAAATGACAAAAAAAGTGGTTTGCCAAAAAAAATACGCCAAAAAAACAGCTTGACAAAAAAAGAATTCAAAAAAATGGCAAAAAAATGGCTTGCAAAAAAACAAAACTTCAAACAAAAAAAACGAAAAAAATAAAACGGCTCGCCAAAAAAAACAAAATAAAAAAATAATATTTGGCTCTGGCAAAAAAAATAAATTAAACAAAAAAAAAGACAAATTTTAATTTTCAAAAAAAATGGCAAAACTGGTAAAAAAAAACAATGCAAAAAATCCTCCAAATCCAATTAAGAAATTATGCCATGCTAAAATACTAAGAAAACATGGTTCAAATAATTATCTCAGGGTTAGCAAGGTCAGGCAAAGACACTGCGGCAAAATACATTGCAAAAAAATACAAACTAAAAAGCTATACGTTCAGCTCAGTAATAACAGAACACATTGAAGCCAATAAAGAAAAACCGACAAAAAAAAGAATGATAGAAATAGGCGACAAACTCAGAAAAGAAAAAGGAATGGACATAATAGCAAAAATTCTAGACGAAAAAATAAAAGAAAAAGACAACCTAATTCTAGTAGGCCCAAGATCAATTGAAGAAATAGAATTTTTCAAGAAAAAATTTCCAAAAATCGTACACGTAAAAATAACTTCTGAAAAATCCGCAAGATTCAACAGAAAATCAAAAATTGATCCGCAAACACCAAAAGAATTCTTCGAACGCGACAAACAGGACATACACAACAAAGGATTCAAAAAAGTTCTAGACTCTGCAGAATACGAAATAATAAACAATTCAACAAAAAAAAACCTATACACACAATTGGACGTTTTAATGAAAACAATATCAGAGAGAGAAAAATGAATTGCAAACAAACAATAAAAGTAAACGAAATAAAACCACACATGGAAAAAATCGGAATAACACTCAAATTCGAAGAAAAACTCAAGCCAAAAGAAGTAATATCAAAAAAAACAGGAAAAATTTACCAAGTTACAGATGCACTGGCTGGCGATGAAACAGGAGCAATAATAGTGAAAATATGGGGTGAAAAATCTGATCTAATAAAAGAAGGAAAATATTATACTCTCAACGACTGCAAAACAAAAAAATTTGAAGGCAAACTAATACTTGAAATAGGATGGCAAACAGAAATAAAAGAAACACAAGCAAAATTCGAAATAAACACAAACAACAATAAAAGCATATAAAAAGCAAAAAAATAGCTTTATCTTTTTAAACCTAATTTAAGGCATTTAAATAACAAAGAAAAATAATTTTATTCCAAAAAAACGGGAGTATAGCTCAGCCTGGTAGAGCATTGGTCTTATACACCAAGCGTCGGAGGTTCAAATCCTCCTACTCCCAAACCAAAATAGGAATTGATTCAAAATGCCAACCACAAAAAATTACGACCTAAACCAAGAGGAAGAAATCAGAAAATACTGGATAAAAGAAAAAATACCAGAAAAAGCACACAAACTCAACCCTAAAGGCGAAGGGTTTTTCATGATGGATGGCCCGCCATACGCATCAGGCAACATACACCTTGGCACTGCTCTTAACAAAATAATAAAAGACATTACAATCAGGCAAAAAAGAATGCAAGGATATTCAGTATTGGACCAACCAGGATATGACACGCATGGCTTGCCAATAGAAAACAAGGTAGAAAAAAAACTCGGCTTCAAAACAAAATCTGAAATTGAAAGTTACGGCGTCGACAAATTCGTCGAAGAATGCAGAAAATTCGCGACAGAATACATTGACATAATGAATGCCGAATTTGAAAACCTCGGAGTATGGATGGATTGGAAAAACCCATATTTGACACTCAACAAAGAATACATTGAAGCAATATGGTGGACATTCAAAAAAGCGGATGAAAAAGGACTCCTTTACCTGGGAAAATACCCAGTGCACGTATGCCCTCATTGTGAAACAGCTGTAGCCTACAACGAAATAGAATACACCAAACAAACAGACAAATCAATCTACGTAAAGTTCAAAATCAAAAAAGAAACAAACAAATTTCTTGTAATATGGACTACCACGCCATGGACACTGCCAAGCAACACAGGAGTAATGGTGCACCCGAATTTTGACTATGTTGAAGCACAAGTAGGTAACGAAATATGGATTGTTGCAAAAGAAAGGTTGGAACAACTAATGCAAGCAATAGAAGCAGGTTTCATAATAATCAAAGAATTCAAAGGAAAAGACATTGAAGGCATTGAATACGAAAACCCCTTAGAAAAAAATCTCAAACTACCAAAACAAAAAAACGCTTACAAAGTTATACTGACAGAAAGATACGTCAACCTAGAAGACGGAACAGGATTAGTACATTGTGCACCAGGGTGCGGAAAAGAAGACTATGACGCAGGCACAAAAGCAGGATTGCCAATCATAACAACGGTAAACCTGGACGGAAAAATGACTGAAGAAGCAGGAAAATACCAAGGAAAAAAAGCAAGAGAAGTAGACGAAGAAATAATTGCAGACTTAAAAGAAATGAATGCTCTGGTCTTCAAACACAATTACACACACGATTATCCTGTTTGCTGGCGATGCAAAACACCCCTATTAATGATAGGAACCCCACAATGGTTTTTCAAAGTCAGCAAAATAAGAGAAAGAATGATACAATTAAACGAAACAGTAGTATGGCAACCAGAATGGGGCAAAGACAGATTCAGAAACTGGCTTGAAAATCTCGGAGACTGGCCAGTTTCAAGACAAAGATATTGGGGGGCACCACTGCCAATATGGATATGCGACACATGCAAAAACCAAAAAGTATTCGAATCAGAAAAAGAACTCAAAGAACACTACAAAGACAAAATCAAAGACCTTCACAAACCATGGATTGACGAAGTAAAATGGAAATGCGAAAAATGCAACAAAGGAACAATGAAAAGAATCCCAGAAGTGTTGGATGTTTGGTTTGATTCAGGAGTAAGCTCATGGGGAAGCATAGGATACCCTGCAAAAAAAGAATTGTTCAACAAATACTGGCCAGCCGCATTCAACGTTGAAGGAAAAGACCAAATAAGAGGCTGGTGGAATTCACAACTCATCACAAGCACAATATGCTTTGACGAAAAACCATTCAAAACAATAGCAATGCACGGAATGGTGCTTGATATTAAAAAAAACAAAATGTCAAAAAGCCAAGGAAACATAGTCTCGCCACAAGAAATAATACAAAAACACAAACGAGACATGCTCAGATACTACATGGCAAAAGAATTCAAAGGAGAAGACATGCTTTTTGATTGGGAAGCATTCAAAGACATTGCAAAATTCTTTAACACATTATACAACAGCTACAACTACGCATCAACATACCTCGAATTGAGTTTCCCAAACAACAAAGAACTCAACACAAAAAAAATGAAAACAGAAGACAAATGGATAATAAGCAAACTAAACACGCTTGAAAAAGAAGTCATAAAACAATACAACAAATACGATTACGCCAAAGTAACAGAACTCATAGAAAAATTCGTAATAGAAGAATTCAGCAGAACATACATAAAAACAATAAGAGACAGGGCAAAAGAAGAAAAAACAGAGTTAAGCAACATTTTCAACGAAATACTCTGGGCATTGACAAGACTAATGGCTCCAATAGTTCCACACATGGCTGAATTCTATTACCTGCAATACAAAACAAAAGACAGCCCAGAATCAATCCATCTTCAAACAATGCCAAAACCAAATGAAAAAATGATAGACACAAAACTTGAAAAAGAAGTTGAAAACGCAAAAGAAATAATTGAAGCATGCCTAAGCTTGAGAGAAGAACAAAAATTGAGATTAAGATGGCCACTCAAAAAAATGATTTTTATATCAAAAACAGGCAACGAATTCCCAAACACAAAACAAATAATTGCAGACTCAACAAACGTCAAAGAATTTATAGAAACAAAAACAAGTCCAAAAGGCAAATTCGCACAAAAAGAAACCCAAAAAGGACAAATATTACTAGACATAGAAACAGATACGCAATTAAAAGAAGAATGGGAACTCATGGAACTTAGAAGAAGAATACAAGAAATGAGAAAAACCGCAAAACTCAACCCAGACCAAATAGTCACATTGGAAATAAGTTGTTCAGACAAAAACTTTATTGAAAAATACAAAAACGAAATAGAAAAAAATACCGGAACAAAAATAAAACACGTACAACCCAACGATAAAAAAATGGAAAAATTCATAGAAAAAGAATTTTATATGTCATTACAACTCAATTAAAAAAAATAGACAAAAAAACAAAATTTCAAACAAAAAAAACCAAAAATCAAAAAAAATAACAAAAATTAAAAAAAAAACAAAAAAATCGACAAAAAAAACGGCTCGCCAAAAAAAAACAAAAAAAACAAGACAAAAAAAGAAAAATCATTTTTTAGCAAAAGTTTGGGCGACAATTAAAGGAAATACAATAGTGGCATCGCAAAAAACCTTTACGCTTGAAGCTTCTGGAAGTATTTTACCCCAAGAAACCGCTTCGTCCGGCAAAGCCCCGGCATCAGAACCATCAAATTCCTGCGCATTGTTTATATAAACAGCATAATCAGCTCCATTCCTAAACATGTTTGCATTGAGAATCGCGTGCTTTACAACGCCAGAACCCAAAATAATCAACCCCGTTTTCTCCTGCCCAATAGTCGTATCGTTTAAGCGCTTAGTATCTTCGCTAATATCAATCATAAAATCAGGGTAAGAATACTTGAAAAAATAAATATTATCCCCAATGGCTCCATCAGTTATGGCTGGACAATAAACCCGAATTTTATTTTTCCAAGCCCAATAATAAATACTCTTCGGATCATTTATTTTTTCACCTATCTTCCAAATAAAATCAGAAACAGAAATTATTTTTCCACTTTCCTTTTGGCAAGAATAAAGTTCTTCCAACAATGGCTGAAGAAATTTTTCAAAACGCACATACCTTGAATTCGGAACAAAAATATTTCCAATACGATTAATCCCTTTCTTTCGCAACTCCTTTCCAGAAGCGCGAAAGTCGCCCAAAACAAAATCCCCAAGACACTTTATTATGTCCTCTTCAATACCGCCAGCAGTCGTAACAACAACATGCACCTTTTTATGCTGAACAAGAAACCTGAAAACATCCCTGAGTCCAGAACTTACTAGATTGGAAGTATAACCCAAAAAAATAGTTGAATTGGAATCAATCATTTCGCGAATTATTTTGATTGCCTTAGCCAAATGCGTAGCCTGATAACCTGTTGCATAATAACTTGAAAGCAAAGCCTCGTAATCAACACCCTTGTCAAAATCATAACCTTCAATTTTTGTTCCCTTAACATCTTCGCTTTCACGCAAAACATTTTTTCTGGCTATCTTCTCCAAATCTTTTCCCATACCTACCATTCTCAACAAAAACAAAAAAAATTAAAAAAGACCTAAAAAAATCAAGGTTTTTTAGTAAAAAGCTGAATAGCTACAATTATCAAAGTAAAAACCACGGCAAAACCCAAAACAAATTCAGGCCTTATTTTAGGCCCGCCAGAATCAGTATCAAAAAACCTGATTATGCCTATAGAAGAACTAGGACCAGAATCAACAGAACTTCTAGTAAATTTCATACAAACCAACCCCGACATTATTTTGAATATTAATATTATTTATATTCATACCCATAAAAACTTTCAACGATAAAATTTATATATAAAAAAGATTTTAATATCTCCAAACAAAAGTATTAAAAAAACAAATAAAATAAATATTAACAAGTTAATTGTAGAAGGTGAAAAAACAGTGTATCAGGGCGGACAAGAACCGGAAATGCCAGCAGCAACGGACTTTGATGAACCAATCCAAAACAAAATAGGAGTGCATTTAGAAGGCGTAATACCACTAGTACTAATTTTAATAATCGGACTATTTTTGGCATTCAATTTCGGAATAATCGACAGGCACACTCCAATAATAGGTTCACTCGCCACATCAATTGATTTTTTGGGAAAAAACAAAACCAAAATGCTCATAATAGGAAGCACCAGCCAAGAAGTCATTGACATTCTCAACGACAACAGAGACATTATAGAATACCACATGAAAACAACAGACACTTTAGAAAGAAACCCAATAGAACAACTTGCAGAATACAAAATAGTAATGCTTGACCAATCACAAGAAGCAAACAAAACAGTTTCAAAAAAACTTGGCGAAGCAATACAAAGATTTGTAAAAAACGGCGGAAGATTCATACTAGTAGGAGACTCAGGAATAAGAAGACCAGACACATTTGACGTCATTGGCTGGGAAAACACATTCAGCGACATTGTCCCAGTAAAATGCGACAGAGTAGTAAACAACCAACCAACATGCACAAACAAACTCATAGTAAGAGGAAAAATTTACAGGGAAGACGAAGACCACAGAATATTAGAAGGAATAGACATGTTCCCAGCAGAGCCAATGAGGGACGCAATATTTGAAACATTTGATGTAACATCAAACGGAAAAGAATTAGCATACATCCAAAGCACAGGAATAGACAGAAAGACTTACCCGGCAATTGTTGAAAAAAGACTCGTAATAGGAAAAAGCATATACTTCAACTACAACCCAGGCATTACAAGAGGAATATTCGAAAGCACACTAGACTATCTAAGATAAAAAAAATTTAAAAAAAAAATAATTCAAAAAAACTAACAAAAACTCGACTAGCCAAAACCAAAAAAAAAATAAAGCAAATTAAAAAAAAACAGTTGCCTGAAAAACAGGCCAAAAAAACAAGACAAATACAACAAAAATAATTTAATTTTAAAAAAAAACAAAAAAAGAAAAATGACAAAAAAAGTGGCTCGCCAAAAACAAACAGAACAAAAAAAATCAAAATTAAAAAAAATGAAAAAACGAACAAAACAATTTATTGGCTCCAAAAAAACAAAATTTCAAACAAAAAAAACGACAAAAAAAACGGCTCGCCAAAAACAAACAAAAAACTAAAAAAACTTCAAAAAAAAACAAAAATACCGATCTGAAAAAAACAACCAGACAAAACAAAGACAAAAACAAAATTAATTATAAAAAAAATGACAAAAAAAATTCGGCTCGTAAAAAAACAAGACAAAAAAAAACAAAAAAACTCGACTAAAAAAAATATGGCTTGCAAAAACAAACCAAAAAAAACGACTTGCATAACCAAACAAAAAAAAGAAAAAAAGACAAAAAAAACAAATAAAAAAAACTAATCAAAACAAAAAAAAATTAATTACAAAAATAAAAAAAACAAGCCAAAAAAAACAAAAAATAAAAATACCAAAAAACAATTCGCAAAAAAAACAAAACAATAAAAAAAAAGCTTTTTTTACAATGAAAATAATAATAAAACAACTTTCAAAACAAAATATTTCATGCACAAAGCGATGCTCTTCCAAAAAACAGGCGATGCAGTAAAATGCACTGCATGCAAACACTATTGCATAATCAAAGAAGGCGCAACAGGAATATGCGGAGTAAGAAAAAACGAAAAAGGAGAGCTATACCTAATAGTTTACGGCAAAGCAGCAGCATGCCACATAGACCCAATTGAAAAAAAACCACTTTTCCACTTTCTACCTAGCACAACAATATTTTCAATAGGAACAATAGGCTGCAATTTCGGATGCACTTTCTGCCAAAACTGGGACATATCACAAGCAACAAGAGAAATAAAAATAAAATTCAAAGAACAAAAAGAACAAACCATAAAAATAGGCGAATTGGCTGAATACGGCCAAACATTAGAACCAGAACAAATAGTAGAATATTGCATCGAAAACAAAATACCAAGCATAGCCTACACCTACAACGAACCAGCAATATTTTTCGAATACGCTTACGACACAGCAAAACTTGCACACAAAAAAGGAATAAAAAACGTCTTTGTCTCAAACGGCTATGAATCAAAAGAAAGCTTGAACAAAATAAAACCATTCCTTGACGCAATGAACATTGACCTCAAAGCATTTACAGAGCAATTTTATATGAAAACATGCAGAGCAAAACTTGAGCCAGTACTAGAAACTATAAAACTGGCAAAAAAACTTGGGATCTGGGTAGAAATCACAACACTGATAATTCCAAACGAAAACGACTCAGAAAAAGAACTCGCACAAATAGCAGGATTCATAGCACAAGTGGATAAAAAAATGCCATGGCACATAACAAGATTCCATCCGGATTATAAAATGCTTGACAAAGAAATAACCCCAATACAAACCCTTGAAAAAGCATATAAAATAGGCAAAAAAGCAGGATTAGAATATGTCTATGTTGGCAATGTTTCAACAATACATGAAAACACTTTCTGTCCAAAATGCAACAAAACACTCATACAAAGAAACGGATACAACACTAAAATAATTTCACTTAATAAAGGAAGGTGCGAATGTGGAGAAAAAATACCAGGAATATGGAAATAAAACAAGAAAACCAGCAGTTGCAGGAATTTTTTATCCAGCAAACCCAAAAGAACTAAAAGACATGATAGAAAAATTCACACAAACAACAAAAACAAAACCTAATGAAAAATTAAAAGCAATCATAAGCCCACACGCAGGATACATTTATTCAGGCATAGTGGCAGGAAAAGCATATTCACTTATAAAAAAACTAGAACAAAAAAAACAATGGAAAACAATCATAATAGGGCCTTCACACTTCATACCATTTAACGGCGCGGCAAACTCAGGAGCACAATATTGGGAAACACCACTTGGAAAAGTCAAAACATCCGAAAAAGGATTCATGCAATACCCACACAGCCATTCAAAAGAACATTCAATAGAAACACAAATACCATTCCTACAATGCTCTCTAAAAAAATTCACGATAAACCCGATTGTCTATGGAAAAATAAACCCGGAAAAACTAGCTGAACAAATCAAAGAATTAATTGACGAAGACACAATAATAATAGCAAGCTCTGACCTAAGCCACTATTACACCTATGACGAAGCAATTGCAATTGATTCAATAGCAAACAAAGCAATACCAAGCCTTGACATTGAAACAACAACCCAAATAGAAGCCTGCGGACTAACAGGAATAATTGCATTAATGCACATCGCAAAAAAACTAAATTGGAAAGGAAAATTACTTGATTACAAAAATTCCGGAGACACTGCAGGAAACAAAAATTCAGTAGTAGGCTATGGAGCATACGCATTCTTTGAGTGAGACACATGAACAAGAAAAATGAATTAGAAAAATTCTCATTAAAATTGGCAAGAACCTCAATAAGGCACTTCATGAAATACAAAAAAATAATGCAAATAAAACCAAAAGAAATACCGTTTCAAGAACTTAAAAAAACAAAAGGGTGCTTTGTTACAATATACCTTAATGATGAACTGCATGGATGCATTGGAAATATTGAACCTGAAAATAAACTTTATGAAACAATAATAAAAAACGCAGTTCTTGCAACATTCTACGATCCACGATTTCACCCCATAACAACAGAAGACGAAATAGAAAATATCAAAATAGAAATATCAATACTTTCAAAGCCAAAAGAACTCAAATTCAAATCACCAGAAGAACTGCTAAAAAAACTAAAAAACAACAAGGGAATAATATTGCAAAAAGGGACAAGAAAAGCCACATTCCTGCCACAAGTCTGGAAACAATTGCCAAAAAAAGAAGAATTCATTTCAGAACTATGCAAAAAAGCAGGACTTGACAAAGAAGAATGGAAAAAAGGAATAAATGAAATTAAAATAAAAACATACACAGCAAAAATTATTGAAGAAAAACAAACACAATAAAAAAGCCCTTCACTAAAAAAAATAACCAACCAGCCAAAAAAAATGAAAATTCAACCAAAAACCCAAAAAAAACAAATAAATAATTTTTAATAACCCCAAAAATCCATTAAAAAAAACTTTTGAGGGACAAAAATACGAGGGAAATATTAAAATAGCACCAACAAACTAAAAAATCAAAGAAACACCTGAAAAAACACAAAAAAATGAGCCAACAATTGATTTAAAAACATACTAATCAATGATATTTTATTCAATCAAAAAAACACCAAAAAAACCTTAAACCCCATAAATTATATAGGGGCTTAAATAAAAGGTTTTATACAAGAATTTGGTTTTCCTAATGCGATAAATATTTATATATCATGAATCATCATGATAAATCATGAATAGTCATGATATTTTCAAGGAAGCAATTCAAGAAAAGGAATTTTTGGAAAAAATAATTCCAAAAGCTTCGGAAATGCAAGAAATAGACAATTTAATAGCCCACGCTGAAAACCCCAAAATACTTGCTGCAATAATGCTAAAAGTAGTCAGAGAAAGAGAACACACAAACAAATTATTAGAAGAAATAAACGACAAATTCGACAAAATCATGCTTACATTAAAAACAAGCCAAAACACAAAAATTGAAGAGCAGAACCAGCCAAACCAACAAACAACAAAATTTGAAATACTAGGAGAACAAGACCAACTCATACTCAAAACAATAGAAGAAAGAGGCGGCTGCACTGCAACAGACATAAAAACAATGCTAAATTATAAAGGACTAAACGCAGCATGCCAAAGATTAAATAAACTATACAGAGAAGGACACCTTAAAAAAGTCCAATCAGGAAAAAAAGTGATATACTTAGCAAAAGGCTAGGAAGGCGGAAGGAGGCAAAACATTCTCAACTAATTATTAAACCCCCACCTAAGAGAAATGTGAAACCTCCTCCCCCTTAACTCCCATTAACCAACAGCCAGAATATATATTAAAATACTAAAAAGCAGTTCTAAATAACATGGAAAACGAAACTAACAACCAAGGAAACGACTTTTCAATACTTGGAAGAAACCAAAAAGACATAGAAAAATACGGCACCAAAGGCACAGCATACGTTGGCAAAGTGGTAATGAGTTCAGGCGAAAACCCAGTGCTTGGCAGAAAAGTACTTATAGACATAGCAAGACCACACATGATGCTAATTTGCGGAAAGCGAGGCGGGGGCAAATGCCTTGAAGGAGACACATTAATAACTTTATCAGACGGCTCGCTTGTTAAAATAAAAGACTTGGAAAAAGACAAAAGAAAAATAATGTCTTTAAACAACTCATGCAAAATCAAAGAAGCATACAAAGACGAATTTTACAAAAGACAAACAGAAAAAATGCTTGAAATCGAATTAGAAACAGGCAAAAAAATAAAACTCACGCCAGAACACCCATTGCTAACTGAACAAGGCTGGAGACCAGCAAAGGAACTCTCAATTGGAAGCAAAATAGCCACTGCAAAAAAACTCGATATCTTCGGAAACGAAAACATGAAAGACCAAGAAATAAAATTAACAGCATATTTTATAGCAACAGGCACAACCAACAAAAAATACATACTATTCCACAACTTGAATGAAGAAACAAAACAAGACTTGAAAACAAGCATAAAAGAACTCGACAACCAAAACAAAATAATCCAAGAAAAAGAACCTAATTATATTGCAATAAAAAACACTAAAAAAATCAAAGAACTATTAATAAACACAAAAATCATAAATACCAGTGACAAACAAATTCCTGAAAAAATTTTCAAATTGCCAAAAGAAAAATTAGCACTATTTCTAAACACCCTTTTCAAATGCAACAACCAACAAGAACCAATGAAATACTATTTTGCATCGGAAAAATTGGCCAAACAAATACAACATCTTTTGCTAAGATTCGGAATAGTTTCCAAACTGACAAACAAAAAAAAAGACGCCAAATATGAAATAGAAATAAAAAAAGATTTCATTCAAAAATTTGAAGAAGAAATAAAACTATGCGAATTAAAAAGCGAAATCAAAACACAACAAATTGAAAACCAGATTACAATTGAAACAAACGAAAAAAATTCAAGACAAAAAATGCTACAAATAATCAAAACAAACGAAGACACCAAAAACGAAACAACACAAACAGAAAACCATATTTATTGGGACACAATCACTTCAATAAAAGAAATAACTGGAAAATTTGAAGTATATGATATAAGCGTCCCAAATACGCACAACTTTATAGCAAATGATATTATAGTGCACAATTCTTACTCACTTGGAATACTCATAGAAGAATTTGCAAGACAACCAATAGAAATAAGGTCAAGAATGAGTGTAATAGTGATTGACACTGTCGGAATTTTTTGGAGCATGAAAATACCAACAAAAAACAACACGTCGGAATTAGAAAAATGGGAACTAAAACCAGAGCCAATAGAAATAAAAGTAATGGTACCAAAAGGACAATTCGAATTTTACAAAAGAAAAGATCTACCAATAGACGGAGCATTCACAATAAGAACATCAGAACTTGATTCACACGAATGGATGAGCCTATTCAAAGTTTCATGGAAAGAACCGGAAGGATCACTAATTGCCAGAGTAATTGAAAACGCCAAAGCAAAACTCGGCACCTTTTATGGCTTGGATGACCTGATAGAATCGGCAAAAAACGATACTGAATCGGAAAAAAACGTCAAGGATGCAGTTGCAGGAAGATTTGCAACAGCAAAAACATGGGGTTTATTTGAAAAAGAAGGTTCAAAAATCAAAGACTTAGCAAGGCCAAACACAATCACAATAATAGACGTTTCATCATACAGACAAGCCGCAGGAATGGAAGGAACAAGAGACATAATAGTAGGCATTATAGGAAAAAGACTTTTTGAAGAAAGAATGCTATACAGAAAAGAAGAAGAAATAAGAGTCATCAAAGGATTTTCTCGGGAAAGCGACCTTCCAATAATCTGGATGTTAATTGACGAAGCACACATGTTCATGCCAAAAGACGAAGACAGCATAGCCCTTTCCTCATTACTTGAATGGGTAAGAGTCGGAAGACAACCAGGGCTTTCACTAGTATTGGCAACGCAAAGGCCGAACAAACTACACCCTGACTGCATAAGCCAATGCGACATTTTCATATCACACAGAATGACAGCACAACCAGACATAGAAGCAGTTTCACAACTAAGACCATCCTATTTGTATCAAAATTTTGACAAATACTACCAAGAAATGCCACGCGGAAAAGGTTTCGCACTAATACTTGACGACGAAACCGAAAAAATCTGGCTTGTAAAAATGAGGCCAAGACTCTCATGGGACTCAGGAATAACAGCAAGCGCATTCAGAGAGTAAAAAAAACAATTAAAAAAAACAAATTGAGCTCAAAAAAAATAATTAAAAAAATACTCGAAAAAAAAACAAAAAAAAATTAAACTCAAAAAAAACGTTGGCTGGCAAAAAGACATGCAAAAGACAAAAAAATAAAATTGTCTAAAAATGGCTTGGAAAAAATATAAAATTAAAAAATTCAAGAAACAATTATAAAACCAACTAAAAATTCTTATGTTAAAAATGGGCCCGGCAGGAATTGAACCTGCTACCTCGACCGTGTGAAGGTCGCGTCATAACCAATAGACCACGAGCCCGCATTTCAAAAAGTATTGGCAAGAGTTTTTAAATTAACAAACCCCCAAAAAACGGAAAAAAATAAAAAATACTCTAAAAAAACGCCTTGACGTCAGCTTTAAATATTTAATGCAAGGAAGTTTCAGTAACATAATTTCGGAGGTTGAAACATGGACATCATGGAAAAAACAATAAAATTCGAAGATGAAGAAGATTTCGACACAGATGACGACTTTGAAGACGAAGACGAAGATGACGATTTCGACAGCGACGACTCAGACACGGACGCTGATGAAAGCTACTAAAAAAAATAATTTTCTATTATTAACCAATATTTCCAATTTCGGCCCAAAATTGGGCCGTTAAAATTATTTTATTTTAAAAACCTGATTTTACTAAAAAACGCAAAAAAACAACAAGCATTAGAATGCGGGAGGGAGGATTTGAACCTCCGAAGGCACTGAGCCATCAGGCCCTGAACCTGACCCAATTGACCTGGCTATGGGACTCCCGCAAAAACCACAACATAATTATTCAATTGTAAAAGAAATTTAAAAATAGAATACAAAAAAAAGCAAATTTTATTATTGCAAAGAGTTAAACCATTCACCAAATTTTTTCACTGCTTTTGCACGATGAGAAAACTTGTTTTTTTCATCCAAAGGAATATCAACCAAAGCTTTTGAAAAACCATCCGGCACAAATATTTTCTCATAAGGAAGCCTGTCCTTTTCAATAGAAACAACCTTTTCAAGAAGCCTGCCCTTAAGAACCCCTGAAAAAGTCTTCAACCTTTTTCCATCAAAATAAGAAACTACTGTCTTGAAATAAGCTTTTTTATTCTTTGAAAGCCTTACCAAAGCCACCAAACCATCAAAACCAATTCCAAGAAAAACCCTCTTTGCAAGTGTGCCTGGAAAATTATTATAACCACAAAAATAAACACCAGTATCCTCTGCAATAACCGGCTTTTTAAGCTTGTCAAAAGCCTGCTTAACCTTATAACTCGCAATCTCTTCCAAAGAACCAAAATCAGGCTCTATAAGATCCAACTTGGCTTGCCTTAAACCAACACCATAATCTGAAAGCAACGCTGAAATTTCATCAACCTTATGCTTATTATTAGTCGCCAAAAAAAGCTTCATGCAAATTCACTTATCAATTAGATCAATAAAAGACAACTTTATAACAAAACCATCATGCGCAATACCTTTTACAAGAGTGCCATGCATAGGCGGCTTGTCAGAAGTAGCTATTTTCATAGAACCATATAAATCCCCATAACTCAATTTAAAAGAACCAGAAGCAAGCATTACATTAGAATCCTTCAAAACACTGGATTTGAACTGATTACGCTCAAAATAATTTATCAAAGCCTCCTTTACTTTCCCCTCAGCACCTTCTATTTTAACCTCGCTCAAACCATGCTGAATCATACCTTGCTTTATTGACTCCAAAATGCCATCGCCTTCATCAAGTATCAAAGTCAAGTTACGCTTAATACCTTTCTTGTTGAAAATATACGCATCAAAATGAGGCATGCATTAATATGAATGTCAAAATTAAAAAGATTTTCCATTAAACCAAAAAAAAACAAACTCAAGAAAAATACAAAGAAAAAAAACATTTTAATACACAAAAACAAAAAAAATGGCTCAAATAACAAAGAAAAAAAATGAAAAAAAAACAACTCTACAAAAAACAAAACAAAAAAAGGCTTGCAAAAACAAACAAAATGACAAAAAAAAGTGGTTTGCCAAAAAAATCAACTAAAAAAACAAAAAAAATACGCCAAAAAAAACAAATTCCATAAAAAACGGCTTGCAAAAAAATAATTGACAAAAAAATAATTCAAAAAAAAAATGACAAAAAAAATTGGCTTGCAAAAAACAAACAAAAAAAAATAACAAAAAAAAACGGCTCGCCAAAAAAAACAACAAAAAAAAACAAAAAAATAATTCAAAAAAAAAATGACAAAAAAATTGGCTTGCAAAAAACAAACAAAAAAAAATAACAAAAAAAAACGGCTC
>CAZNZM010000003.1:1347-5736 GCA_964577555.1 uncultured archaeon | reverse complement strand
ACAAAAAAATAATTCAAAAAAAAAATGACAAAAAAATTGGCTTGCAAAAAACAAAATTTCAAACAAAAAAACCAAGCTACAAAAAAAAGACAAAACAATTAAAAAAAACAAAACCACAAAAAAACCAAGCCAACAAAGACAAAAAAAAATAAAATAAATCAAAAAACAAATTCACAAAAAAATAACAAAAAAAAATCAAAAAAAACGACAGAAAATCAAAGAAAACAAGTTGAATTTAACAAAAGAAAAAAACTTAACAAAAAAACTTGCAAAAACAAAAGACAAAAAAAAGGCTTGCAAAAACAAACAAAAAAAGACAAGAAAAAGCAATAAAAAATAAGTCTTCAAGACAAAATCGTCTTATAATAAAAATGGTAAAACCAAAAAAAAACATTTTTAATAAGAAAGAATTTCATAAAAACATGGAAGAACTTTTAGGCATAACAGGGCTTGTGCTTATATTAATAGCATGGTTGCCAGGAATAATTGAAACTCTAAAAAGCGGCAAGCCTGGAATGAAATTAAGCTTTATGATAATCTATTTTCTCGGCTCCCTTAGTCTTTCCTTGTACGCACTGCAATTAAACTCCAAGCCTTTTTTCATACTGAATTTTTTAGCCGCATTAGTTCCAATAATTCATTTTTATTTTTTCATAAAACAAAAATAATTCAAAAAAAAAAAGACCATTAACCTTGAAAAAGCTTTATAATTATTTTCCATTTACGTTTTTCCATGATAAAAGAAGAATATGACGTAGTAATTGTAGGAGCGGGACCAGCTGGAAGTTCTACCGCCCTTTTCCTGAAAAAGAACGGAATAGAAAACGTACTGCTTGTTGATAAAGCAAAATTCCCAAGAGACAAAATTTGCGGAGACGCATTTTCTGGAAAAAGCATGGGAATAGCCAAAGAATTAGGCATAGTGCCACAATACGACTCAATACCACACGAACCAGTATACGGAGTAATATTCAGCAACCCAAAAGGCACAATGCTGGAAATACCATTTCCCGGAGCAGACAAAGAAAAAAAAGCAAAACCAGGATTCGTTTCAAAACGAATAAACACCGATTCAGTAATATACAAAAACGCAAAAGAAGCCGTTGAAACACTTGAAGAATTCACAGTAACCGACGTGATTTTTGAAAACGAATACGCAAAAGGGATAAAAGGAAAAACAAAAGACGGAAAAGAACTCACAATCAAAGCAAAAGTCGTGGTAGGAGCAGACGGCACGAGCAGCGTAGTAGCACAAAAAACAGGAAATGGAATATCCCCGCCAGAACACCAAGTAATAGCAACAAGAGCATACTACGAAAACATCACAGGATTAACCAGCAACATAGAAATCCGCTTTGTTGACAGCATACAACCAGGATACTTTTGGATATTCCCATTAGGCAACGGCTGGGCAAATGTAGGGCTAGGCATACTAACAAGCGAAAAACAAAAAAGAAAACTAGACCTAAAAAAAACACAAGAAGAAATAATCACAAACAACCCTATTTTCAAAGAAAGATTCAAAAACGCAAAAATAGACCCACAAGGAATAAAAGTATGGACACTGCCATTAGGATCACACCATAGAAAAAACCACGGCAACGGATGGGTATTAGTAGGAGACGCTGCCTCACTCGTAGACCCATTCACTGGCGAAGGAGTCGGAAACGCAATGACATCAGGAAAATTTGCGGCAAAACACATAGCAAGATGCCTAAAAGAAAACGACGTATCAGAAAAAAACCTTGAAATGTACGACAAAGAACTCTGGGAAACAATAGGACCAGAATTAAAAACATCATACAACATGCAAAAACTCGGCTCAAACAAATTCTTACTAAACATGTTCATTGACAAAGCCGCAAAAAAACCAAAAATAAAAGAAGCAATTTCAGGAATGCTTGCAAACGAAGAAGCAAAAAAAGAACTAATATCGCCATTAAACCTCTTTAAACTAATGTTCTTTTGAAAAAGCTCATAAAAAACAAATAAAAAACCCTGCAAAACAATGCAAAAATAAAATCAAAAAAACATACATACAAAAAAATAAATAATTTTCAATCAAAACAACCTAAATTTTCAAAAAATAAAAAAATAGTAGCCAAAAACAAAAGGAAAAATTAATCAAAGACAAAAAAAATAAGCCACATATTTTAAACTAAAAAAAACATTTCATGAAAAAACCAAACAAAAAAACAATCTCAATTAAAAAAAATAAACACGGCTAAAAAAAACAAAAAAATGACAAAAAAATTGCTCAACAAAAAAAACAAAGTACCTACAAAAAAATCTCAAAAAAAGACTCGCCAAAACAAAAAAAAACAAAAAAACTATTTTCAATTAAAAAAACTTCGAAAAAGCAAAAACTACTTCCAGCCCTTAGAAATCAAGACAAATCTATTCTTAAAATACAAAAACAAAACAACCAAAATAGCTACAAGCACTATTACAAAAAGAAAAATAAAAATAAAATCAGTTTGAGACAAATTCAAAACCAAAACATCCTCTCGCTCAGGCTCTTTAACCACCACAAAAAACCTTTTGAGAAGCTCGGTTTCCCCACTGCCAAAAGAAGACAAATTCTTCTTTCTAACAACCAAACTCACACTCTCAACACCAGTCCTTTCAGAAACTTTAACATCAAAAACAACCTGCTTCTCCTCTCCAGATTTAAGCAACAAATCAATAAAAGGCTGTTTCACAGACCAACCAACAGGAACCAAAAGAGAAACAACAAGTTCAAGATCCTCAGAACCAGAGTTGAAAAGCACAGCCCTTACCTTACCATCAGAACCAACAACAACATCCTGCACCTTTATATCCTTAAAAACAACACCCTCAGTACTCCTCAAAACAACTTTAACCTTTATATTGCCAACAACACTCGCCTTATCAGAACCAACCTTTAAAGAAACAAAATAAGTTTTTGCCTCGGCATCCTCAGGAACAGACAATTTAAGAACAAAATACATAGACTCTCCGGGCTTTAGATTAACCTTCTCCTGCTCCACAGAATACCAACCAATCGGCAAACCTTCAAAAACAATATTCAAATTCTTAAGCTCAGTACTCCCAGCATTCCTGACTTTTATTCCAAAAAAACCCACATCACTACGTGAAACAATCATTTCAGAAGGAAGCTCGTCAATTAACAAAACAGATTGCCCTGTAAAACCAACAACAATTGACTTAGATTCAAAAGCATACTGCCTAAACCTATCAGAAGAATAAACTTTCACAGAAACAATCCTTGCACCTTCATCTTTAGGAATCCAAGCATCAGGCATAACAAATTTCATGGCTTTGCCGGATTGAATCAAAGGAACATTCATAGAAGAAGAATACTCAACAACATCACCGCTTTTAATCTCAACTACAACATAAAAAGACCTTCCGCTTGGCAAACCATTTATCAAAACAAAAGAAACATAAGCAGGCACGCCAACCGAAAGAGGCGAAACATCCAAATTAGTCACAGCAACACTTGAACCACCACCGCCACCACCCCCGCCACCTCCACCACCTCCACCAACAGAAATTTGAGGCGGGGTTGAAGAAGAACAAGCAGGACAAGGACCGCCACAATCAACACCTGTTTCATCCCCGTCCTGAACACCATTAAAATTACAACCTACATCTAAAAGTTTTTCAGGAAAAAAAACACCAATATTAAGATCAAAAGACCCAGACCAATGCCCAGTTGGAACATAATCAGAAACAAAATTAACATCAACACCATTCCCAGAACCAAAACCCCCAACTTCGGAAACATTAGTAAAATTAACATCAATCAAACCATTAGACCAAACATCAAGAGAAAAACAAAAACCCCCAAAAAACAAAAACAAAAAAACAAAAAAACAACGAAAAACAAACATAAAAAAAACACCTGATACCAAGAAAAGCAAAAAAAATTAATCTACCTCCAAAGGCACTTTATCACACGCACTGCCAATACATTTTACAAGCCTGCCATTAACAAAAACATCGCGCTGATTCAAAACAAAATTCTTATCATTCTGAGTCTCAAAACCATCAAAAGAAAAAAAACCCCTAAAAAAATCAAAACCAACAGAAACCAGCCTTCCAATACTAGAAAAAACACTTTCTACCGAACCAACAAAAAAACCACTTAAAAAAGAAAGCCTGCCGGACAAATCAGGCGAAACATCAGAAACAACTTGGAAATTACCATCTGAACCACCATTCAAATCAAAACCATTAACATCACTAAAAACATTAAAATCAACAGAATTATTCAAATCAGAAACATTAAAATCAACAACAGAATTAACACCACCCAAAACAACACCAACATTAAAATCAAAATTTGAATTAAAATCAACAGAATTATTCAAATCAGAAACATTAAAATCAACAACAGAATTA
>CAZNZM010000003.1:0-1247 GCA_964577555.1 uncultured archaeon | reverse complement strand
ACACCACCCAAAACAACACCAACATTAAAATCAAAATTAAAATCTGAAACAACAACATCAAATTGGTTATTCAAATCAAAATCCGTATTATTAATATTTTCACCAAAAACAAAAGACGAAAAAAAAACCAGAAAAAAAATAAAAAAAGCGGCACAAAAAAATTTATTACCAAAAAAAAAACTTTCATAAAAAAATTGTGCCGTTGAAAACATTTCAACTACAACCCCTTTTAAGTCTTATTAGGCGAAAGCACAATACAGGCTGCCTGATTAATTAAAGTAACCTGCGCCAAATAATTGCCATCCTGCGTCTGCCTCACAACAACACCTTGTTTAATCAATTCAGAGGCTTGCTGAGGAGAAACCTGCAAAGTACCCTGTTGAGTAACATACTGCCATTGACCATTATTAGCAGTACACCAATCAAGCCCAGCCGCCTGAATTTGCTGCAAAGCAGTTAAACGAGTAGTCAAATCAATTTGAGCATTTGCAACATTTATAAGAAAATTCTTGTCAGCATCACTCAAACCTACATACGTTGGCTTTACAGAAGCACCAAACAACAAATAACCAGCTGCCAAGCCAACAACAAGAGAAATCAAAACCAAACCAATCAACATATTCTTATCTTGCACTATCAACCCCCCTAAAATTTCTTATATAAAGATTATAAATCAATTTAAAACACTTTCACACGCAAAAAAACAATTAATAAGAACTCAAATTTTCAAGTAAAAACCCTTCATAACAAACCAAGCTTCTATAAAATAATTCACCGATTAAAAAAACAAGCCAATTTCAAAAAGACTTTTTCTTCAATTTTCTCCTACCCCACAATCTTTGATTAAAGTTAATTAACACTCTTTAAGCAAAAAAAACTATTTTCTGATTATAAGTTTTCCACCCTGCGAAATGGTAAAATTCGCATCAGGCGCCTTATTAAGAACCAATTTATACCCAGGCGGAATAACCAAAGAACCATTACCATCAATATAAATACCGCCTTTTTGAATGTGAACCCCGCCGCCAGAAAGAACACAAGAAGAAGAAACAACACAAATAGCAGAAGTATTAATAACCCAATTGCCAAACACAGGACAAGAACACACAGTTAAAGAAATATCATTAATCAAATAAACAACACCACTATCAACCTTACCATTAACATCAGCAACAACACCAGTCAACAACAAATCATTAGCAAAAACATTACCATCAACATTAACCAACTGAACACCCAAACCAGAA
>CAZNZM010000002.1:3011-151986 GCA_964577555.1 uncultured archaeon | reverse complement strand
AGAATCCAACAAAACAGGAAAACTCGAATTAAAAACAGAATCCCTAACAAAACCAACAACACTACCAAAACTAGCAACACCAACAACATTCAAATCATTAACAACACGCACATTACCATTAACATCCAACCTATAACCCTCACCACCAACAGTATTCAAACCAACATTACCATCACCCAACCTAACATAAAGCGAAGGTTGTTTGGCAGAAGCACTACCAACCACATTCAAATCACCAACCAAATTAAGCCTATTAACAGGCCTACTAACCAAAATGCCAACATTATCATCAAATCTAGAAACACCACTATCAACCCACAAACCCAAATTACTCAAACCACCACTAGCCCACCCATACAAACCAACATTAGTAGTAGCACCACTACCAGCAGTAGTACCAATAACACCATAATTCTCACCACTAGTCCTCATCAAAATAACCTTAAGCCCCATAGTTTCACTATCATTATCATCCAAAGTAACCCTCAATTTACCACCAGGATTTGACGTCAAATCACCAACCATTAACTTACCAACACCACCAATATGCAACCTTTCCAAAGGAGCATTAGTCCCAACACCCAACCTATCAAGACCAGAATCCCAAAACAAATTACTATCTTGAGCCAAAACACCAACACCAGAACCAAAAACCACACCACCAACAGAAAGACCACCAACAGCACCATAATTGATTCTTGCAACATTATTAGTGTCTGAAATCTTTATGTAACGAGCATCAAAAGAAGAATTATTATCCAAAACAAGCAAAGAAAAATTCCTGTCGGACAAATTTTTAAAGTTAAGATAATAATTGCTGTCAAAACCGTCAAACAAACCATTCCAATCAGAATTAGGCAACACATTCAAGGCAATAGTATTCAAATCATTATCAATGGAAATCGGAGAATATCCAATATAAGTCCTGCCTCCGCCACCGCCAGGAACATTCATACAAGTCAAAGTGTCACCAACCCCAGTAACAAATTGTCCGCTCAAACAAGAAGCAGGATAATTTTTCAACCTGACCCAATCAAGCTCCAAATAAGCATTTCCTGTAACATTAATATCCCCAGCAACATGCAATTTAGAAGTCGGACTTGAAGTGCCAACCCCCAAATTGCCAGAAGCCCCAACAAGCCTCATTAATTCAGAACCCTGATAATTAAAAGAAATATTCCCATCTCTTGAATTTATCCTATTAACATTAATATCATCAGCAGCAATAACAACATTGCCCAAATAAGAAACGCCAGTGACATTCAAATCACCAACAACATTCAAAGAATTTTGCGGCGAATTCGTACCAACCCCTACCCTGCCTAACAAAGAATTTACAAATAAATTATTTGAACCAACAACCAAATTGCCAGAAACATTGGTATCGCCAACAACATTCAAAGCCGAAGAAGGGGAAGAAGTCCCAATTCCAAGCCTTTTCAAAGCAGAATCCCAAAACAAAGACGAATCTCCGACAACAACAGAACCATTATAATAAAGCAATTGCCCCGGCGTAAAAGAAGACGAACCAGTACCTCCGCTAACTACGCCAAGAGGACTGCCCAAAACAAGAGAACCAATATTGGCTGAAACAAAATTAGCATCAACAGAATAAATCTTCCTGAACCTGCGCAAAGCCGAGCCAAGATCCCAAGTATTGTCAGGATCAGGAACATAATGCCCATTAATATCAATACCTGTGACAGTGGCTGCATTAAAATCATTCAAAACCACAATACTTTGAAAATAACCAATTCCATTCTGAAAAGTTATTCCACCAGAACCAAAACCACCGCCCTGATAAAAAGGATTTGAAAAATTCCAATTGCCAGTAATAACTTCAGAATAAGCCTTCCTTGCAAACAAATTATTAGCATCAACCTTATTCAACAAAACATTATTAGCATCGGCTTGAGTATAATAAATATAATTTGCATCAGCGGATTTTACAAACCAAGAATTGACATCAACCTGAGTAACATAAGTTCTATTAAAATCAGCATCAAAACCCAAATCGCTAAGCTTTGAACCAGACTTAGAAATTTTAGTCCAATCAATTGCCGCAGAACCAGAAATTTGAACATTAGAAATAGTGCCAGCCATTATAGAAGAACCTATAATGGGCCCACGAGATGACTCAAAAGGCCTCCTGTCCTCACCATTAAAATTCAAATCCTGACCATTAACCAAAATATCCATATAATAAACAACCCCATAATTCAAATCAAGAGGCACAGAACCAGAACCAAGAATAACATCAAAAAAACCATTCACTATTTTAGAATCAAAATCAGAGTTAGAATCATAAACCAAATTACCCCCGACATTAGAATCATAAATCAAAACCCGCAAATTACCAGAATTTATAGGATTACCACCAGAAACAGCCTTACCATGCAAAGCCATGAGCTGCTGCACAGCAAAAGCACTATGAGAAAAAAGAACAAAAAAGATGCAGAAGGCTAACAAAAAAACAACAAAATCATTAAAGCAAGGCTTAAAGCCCAGCTTATTCAAACCCCACACCTCACCATCATTCTTATATTATATACTCCCTTATATATAAAATTTTCAAACAAAGAAAGAACAAACCTATTTAAAATTTTGCGGAAATATACACCAAATACTACAAACTGCTCGGCGAAACAATAACAACCAATTCTGGTGCAATTTTTGTTGTTCGCACCACAAAAACAAATTCAAAAAAAAGAGACTAAAAACAAAACAAAAAACAATTAAAAATGGCTTGCCAAAACAAAGACAAAAAAATAAAAACGATTGACATTTGCCTAAAAAAAACAAAAAATGTCCAAAAACTCGGAAAACACAATTTATGCTAACAATATAGTGATTTTATTTAAGGCTAAAATAATTGTTAAAAACCATTTTTGACGTTTAAACAGCGTCCTACACCATAACGTTAAATTATTTTAAAAAATTTTAAAAATTAAAACTATTTGGACGACCAAGCCAAATCGAAACATATTAATAAACACGTAAATACAAATAATTAGTTGTTTGATGATGAATTAACTCAACACTGAGTGAAACATGATAAGTTAACAAACCGCACAATTCCTCCAACAATTCGTCCTCCAACCGGAGAAGAAAGGAAATAAATGCCTGTTGTTCCAATGAACCCATGACTTTAATCTCCTTTAGGAATATAGGCAGTTAAAGTCACCTTCAAATCTTAACCAAATTCGTTACACTACCCAAAATTCTATCCAAAACTGAAAAGGAAGATTTATATAATTAAAAATTTTAATCTCTAAAATGAATCTTCTTGCATTAGGCTTTGGAGTAGTCTTCATAGGCTTGGGCTGCCTAAATATTTATGGCTTTATTAAAATCAACAAAATCAATATCAAAAAAATTTCTGAAATATCCAAATTCATTAAAGAAGAAGTTATAATCAGTGGGACTGTGTTGCCAGACAAGACTATTCTTTCACCCATCACCCAAACACCATGTGTTTATTGCTTATTCCAAACTTTTGAAAGAGGAATGAGGTACAAAAGTGGTTTTTACGGAAAGGCAACTAATATACTAGGTTCTGGATCGGTTGGCGGAGATTTTCTTTTGCAAGACGAAACCGGAACTATAGAACTTAATTCCGAAAAAGCTGTTGGATTTGAACTCCCAACGAATGGTTATTATGACAACGATTATGAATTCAAAGATAAAATCACCCAATTCAAAGTGAAATATGGCATAGGCGATGCCGCTGATAGGGAATACTGGGAAACTTTAATTCTTCCTAATGATAAAATCTGGGTTCTATGCAAAACTAATCCCGGAGAAAAGGCAAAGGCTGTAGAAATCTATTCAAAAAATCCTAAGGAAATGTGGAGAAGCCCCGTCAGAATAATTACCACAATAATTTTCTTAGTGATGGGAATACTTTTATTAAGTTCTGTTTAACGGTTTAAATTTTCAGAATTGCACTTTCACAGTTGACCTTACGATTTCATCTATTTGGAAGTAGTACCTTTTATTGAAACCAAATGTTCCGGCAATCAGGTTATCTGGTAGGGTTTCTGCCTTAATATTGAATGCAATCACTGCGTCATTGTACATCTGTCTTGCAGAAGCAATCTTTGCCTCAATTTCAGAAAGTTGTTCTTGCATGGAGATAAAATTCTGGTTTGCCTTTAAGATTTAGGTAAGATTCAGAGACTGCAAACAGGGACTTGAGTGCCCTAGTAAGCAAGTTCTCATTTTCAATTTGTTCCTTTTGGGAACCGGATATCAGGATTACAGCCCTTGCAACAGTTATCGCTTTTAGTGTTCCCTTTTCGTGTTTCGTGTAGTCCTTCACAGTTTCAACTAGATTTGGGACTAGGCCAAATCTCCTCTTAAGTTGCACATCGATTTGGCTCCAAGAATTATCAATCTTATTCTTAAGTTGGATAAAGCCATTATATGAAACCATAAACCAAGTTGCACCTAAAAAACTATTGTGCCGACAACAAGTTCAACAACCATTTCGATAACCTCCTTTCAATGTCACCATTTCTTCTCATAGACATAAAGCTTGAATATTTGGGTAGATAAAGGACTTATAGATATGTCAAATTCTTTTGTTTTATTAATATCCAAAATCAAAACCGTGTCATCTAAACTCCGATTCTTGGCAGAGCCTTTGTATTTTACCGTTCTAGTCTGAGAATATTTTTGCCCATTCGCAACAACTTCCGTAGTATAAGTGCCGAGGTTGTTAGATTGTATCCTCAATTCAAGTGTACTGGAATTGGCTCTAAAGTAAGCATCATCAGGGATTATTACATGTGCACTATTTGTAAAAGTTTGTTGATAAATCAAATTTAACCCAAGCATTTCATATATGGCAAAACCAAACATCCCAATAACAAGGACAGTAACACCTATGCCTACTATGACAGCCAATATTACTTGGAGTCTATAAGGAACCAACGAACCTTTGTGATTAATCATAAACAGTTGAAATATATCAAAACCCATAAAATATGGTGTCTTTTTGCTGGGAGATGGCTACCTATTTTCCTGCCAATTTATATAGTCACAAGAAAATTGCGGACCCTCAGAGTTGAGTTAATTCATCATTTTCCCTTTTGGAAATCAGAAGGTGTTAACTTCTTCATGCGGCCCGCGTAAATTTGTGGTTGCTTTGTTTTTTAATCGCTTTGCATTTTTTTTGTCAGCGGTTTTTGAGGTAGTTTTCCGCCATCTTGAGGCCCGTGACAGCGAATGATCGTTGGTTCGCTTGGCAGTCCGAAAGGTATGCTATGAGCGAGCCGATTCCTCCGAACGCGAATATTTAGAATCCTTTCATTGCGGTTTTTTTGATGTCGTACATTCTTGTTTCTCTCTTTTGTTGTTCAGATTAATTTAAGCACAAGGCTTCCGACAAGGCCGAAGAACGCGACGATTAGCAGTCCGATGAGCCAGCGGTTTGTGGCGGATCGTTCCTTTATCATGGCGAATTCCGGTAACGACACGTCGAGTTTTGCTTCAGTGCGTTTGAGGTATTCGTCGTGGATGTCCAATTGCGCCTGTATCAATTTCAGGCTGTTGTTTCCATTGACGTCTGGTTTCAGATGCTTTGGGTTTTGATGTTCTCGAATTCCTAGCTTATAGTCTTGTTTTTCATGCGCTCGCCGAATTTTCTCAATTCGACCTCGCGGGTGACAAGCGCGTCCTCGATTATCTTGCGCCATTCCGAAACGTTGTCTATTTTAGAGATGTCAAAGGAAAAGAACTCCCAGTTTTCGTTGAATTTTGATTTGACGATCACATCGAAGTTTCCTTACTTTGGGAACAAACAACTTAAAAAACCGTTCTAACAATCATCAACTTATGGCCAACGGGCGAAGTTTAACACCTGCTGAAAACAACAATTTTACAATAATTGCAACAATTTTAGTTATAATTGTTATTTTGACAACCATTACATTGGGTTGCGTAGATTTCAAAAAAAAAGAACAACAACCACAACAAAAACCTAACAATAATGACAAACCGCCAACCGATTCAGACAAAAAAAAAGAACCACCATTAATTTTACCACCAAAAATAGAAACAAAAAAAGTAATGACCAGACCCTACATTTGCAACAACGAACTCATAATAGAGCAAGCAAAAAAACTATTTGGAGAAAACTACCAAGTAATCAAAGCAACATTAAAACCAGGCACTACATATGCGAGTGCAAACTGCTTTATAAGAAAAATATACGATACCATGAATCGAAACATTATCGCTTTTAACATTATAGAAATGCCAGATAACGAAAAAGCAATAGAAAAAATTGAAAATGAAAAAAACAAATGGCTTGCCCAATTTGTCAATTCCAAAAAAGAAGACAACCCATTAGGCAACAACTCCTACACTCTAATCAACGAATCAGAAAATCAAACAAATTACAATATAATAGCAATAGACCCAGACACACAAACAGTATATATCGAAGCCAAAAATATTACACCAACAGAAAAAGAAAAACTAATAGAATTTGTAAAATTGATAGAAGAAGTAATATAATTCACCAATTTAATAATTCACCAATTTAAGTTTGGCTTGCAAACTAAATTTAAACACAACACCACTAAAAAATTCATAATAAACTATGACGCCAAAATATATAATAGGGTCAATTGATCAATTATTCCAAACATAGTGACAAGCAAACCCGCTTAAAACTATTATCACACGCGGAATATTCGGAATACTCCTATTTGACGCCATAACAGGCCAGCAATAGTCAAAAAAAAATGGGTTTCCCTTTGAACAATTTTAGCACAATTTTTAGCAAATCCGCAATTTTCATTGCAGTGCCATAAAAGCAAGCAAAAAGCAAGAATAATGCACCAAAAAATAATTCATCATTTACTTTTTGAGCTCAAAAATTCCTTTATTTGCCCGAAATATTCTTTCAACGTGAATTCAGCTAATTTTTTTGGCGAATCTTTTTCAATAGAATCAATTAATGTTTGAAAGTATTGTTCCTTTTTTGCTGAAATATTCAACAAAGGAAAGCCTTCATCAATCAACGTTTTGTTTAATATAAGCCGACATATTCTTTTATTGCCGTCAAGAAATGGATGGATTTTGTATAGCTTATAATGTGCCAGTGATGCTTTTTCAATTGGATTTAACAAGGTCTTATTATACCACTCTACAAAGTCGTCAAGCAATTTGTCAATTTTGCTGTAATGCGGCGGCCTGTAATCAATTTCCGTTCCCAAAAGATTTTTTTCGTCTCTTTTTTGCAAGTAGACCTGTCTCCACCTTATTTTTCCCGGGCTTTTTCCTTCAAAACTTGCCATTATTATCTTATGCAATCCAAGCAAATATTGCTTGTTTAAAACATGTTTTTCTTTTATTGATTCAACCGCTTTAAGCATGTTTTTACTAATCTGTTCCCGCATGCTCAATTTGGTTTCTTTCTCAAATGCTTGCTTTACATCAGTAAGGCTAACATCAACATCTTCCGTTGTAAGCGTGGTTAGCGTGAAAAGGATTGTGCTGTCAACTTCATACTTTTTCTTTTGAACACTTGAAAGAGAAGCAAACTTCTTGTTAAATGCATCTTTGAAAAGCAATGCTTTTATCAAGTCATCTTTTGAAATGAATTTGCAAGAGTAATCCTTCCCAGAAAGTTTTGAAATTATTTCCTCTCTAAAGGATTGTTCAATCTTTTCCAACTCGCTTTTTGTTGGCTTTTTTGTGCCAACATATTTGCTAAATGTTTTTGATTTGGCTAAAACACGATAGCCCAAATCCAAGTAATAATATTTTTTTCCATGAATTGTTTTTATACGCAACTTCATATTGATTTTAGGCTAACAAAGTTATTTAAAATAGTTAGCCTAAATTTGCAATTTTGTTCTTTTAGGCTAACAAAAACCATAAAAATTGTTAGCTTAAACTACGTGTCAGAATTTTTTGACATTTTGCTTTTTCGTGAAAACATCAACCTTCTTTATTTTTGGAGTGCGATTTCGCCAGAACATCCAAAAAAGAAGACAACCCATTAGGCAACAACTCCTACACTCTAATCAACGAATCAGAAAATCAAACAAATTACAATATAATAGCAATAGACCCAGACACACAAACAGTATATATCGAAGCCAAAAATATTACACCAACAGAAAAAGAAAAACTAATAGAATTTGTAAAATTGATAGAAGAAGTAATATAATTCACCAATTTAAATTTGGCTTGCAAACTAAATTTAAACACAACACCACTAAAAAATTCATAATAAACTATGACGCCAAAATATATAATAGGATCAATTATTTCAAACATTTACAGGTTCTTACACATATTCCCAAACTCCGACCCAATAATAGGATTTGTAGTTCCTGCGGCAAAAAACGAAAAATGGTGGAAAGCACCAACATTCGCATTCACAACAATGGCTGTCTTTGACTATTTTACAAGCGGAATAGGAATTTGGACAATAGTAACAAGCAGCACATATGCCATAATAGCACTAATACTGCATTTAGAAATGAAAAGAAAAAAACCCGGGTTAAAATTATTTGTCACACGCGGAATATTCGGAATACTCCTATTTGACATCATAACAGGCCCGGGAATGAGCACAATAATATTCAAACAAGACCTTCTTACAACAATAATAATGCAAATACCATTCACGATAATGCATTTAATATCAGGAATTTTTGCAATTACAATAATATCGCCATTCCTTGACATGCAAGCATCAAAAGAAATTAACACCGCACTTTCAAATTTAAAAAACACAATTGTCACGCTAAGGTTGGAACTATGAAAACAAAAATCATTGCAATACTGCTACTTCTTATTTTAGCAAACGGATGTATACAAATAGAAAACAAAGAAAATAACGCCTCGCAGTTAAACCCAACAAGCGACACCATAAAAATTAAATTGAAAATAATTGACTCCCAAAACAAAACAATTGTTGAAAAACAAATTGTCGACAAAAAAGAACAAAACCTTTTTGAGATGCTTCTGAAATCAGGCGTGAATTTTAATTACAAAAAATACACCTACGGCGCATTTATAACTGAAATAGAAGGATTAAAACCAAATAACAACGAATACATCGCAATATACGTCAATGGAAAATATTCAGACAAGGGAGTTTCAAGCATTATGCCAAAAAACAACGATACAATAGAATTCAAATTAGAAAAAATGCCAAAACAAAACTAAAAAAAATTGCTAAAAAAAACCGCAAAAGACAATAAAAATAAATATTTAAAAACAAACCAAACAAAGAATATTCGTCCGATGATGACAAAGAGAAAGCTAAGATGTGAAAAGATGCTGAAACTGGTTCGAACTGATGGACAAAAAAAATAAACAAATCAAAAATGCTTCATTCAGAAAGAAATTCCTCCAATTCGCTTTTTGATTTAATAATTCTTTCCAAATAAAATGAATAATTAATCCAATGTGGACTTGTGAAATTATCATACAAAAAATAGTCTTCATCAGTAATAATTGAAGTTATTGAAGAATTTTCATCACCGACATACTCGTCTTTTAATAATATATTTGACGAAGCAGAATTTAAATAACCGACAAACTCTCCGCTTTGAGGTTCGATTAAAGGAGAATTATTAAGCTCAGTAAACAAAGAATTTTTGTCAATTGGCTTGTTTTTAAGCAAAGCAATTATACAATGCCCGTTCACCTTTTTCGATTGAAGATCATACATGTTGCCACAGACAACAACAGGATATTTATAATCATCCAACCATATGCGATTTACTTGAGGAATATACCAATTTCTTTCCAAAAAATCCAAAAAAAATTGAGTTTCATATTCTCCAAATCCTTTTTTCCAATCAGCATAAGTCAGCATTTTAACTTTTTTATTTTCTACGTCGCCACATCCTCTAAGAAATTCATTAACCTCTGCTTTAAAAAAAAGAGAAAAATCTTCACAATCCCCGCCTTTCCTAGACAAAAATTCTTTTAAATTAAAAAGCTGATCACCATTATTATCAGAATTTTTATCGTTTCTATAATATAATCTGAATTCTTTTTCGTTTATCAAATACAAACAACCTAAATGCAACTTACAATCTGAATCTGAAATTTTAAAACAATACCTATTCAAAATAGTTCTATAAGAATCATCCACAATATTTTTCAAATCAGAATTTTCTTTAAACCAATTTAATGAACTTCTTATTAATTGCTCCCTGCGGTTTAATTCATAAATAGTTACATTAATATCAGCAAATAAATCAGAATACTCAGCAGAACAAGATTTATTTTCTTGCTCTAGTTCTCTTTGCTTTGCAATCAATTCATCTTTTTCTTTTTCAAGAAAAACAACCTTGCTTTTCAAATTTTCAATTTCAACATCGTTTGCCAAACCGCTATTTTTCTGGGAATTAGGACTTTCTGAAATTATAATTTTTTCTTTATTAGTAATTATAAAGATAGCACCTAAAAAAATTACAAAAACAAAACCAACAAAACCAAAAAAAATAAATGATTTCAAAACATTATAATTAGCCAATTAAACACCTTGAATTATATTTAACTATGATAAAATTTAAAAAACTTACAAAACCTAAAACCAAACCCGCAATGATACGCCTTAAAGCCTAATAATACATTGCAAACAATTTACTAATATGCTATTTGAAAAAAACGAATCAAATTTTATTGTCCAAGAAATACTTGATTTGAAACTTGAAAAAAACAACAACGGGAAATACAAATATTATATACTGGAAAAATCTGGCATTGATTCTTCAAACGCAATAAAATTAATTGGAAAACAAAACAAAACAGCTATATACTATTCCGGATTAAAAGATGCAAAATCAACGTCAATTCAATGGATATGCTCAAAAAAATACTTGGCTGAACCAAACGACGAAAGAATAAATTTGGAATACGTTGGCGCTTCAAACAAAAGAATTTTTGTAGGAATGCACACTGCCAACAAATTCATTATAAAACTTTCAAAAATAAGCGAAAAAGAAAAAACTCTTATTCCGAAAATCCTTAAACATGAAACTTTTCCAAATTATTTTGACGAACAAAGATTCCACGGTAAAAGCATAAAAGCAGGAGAATTACTGGTAAATGAAAATTATGAAGCTGCTGCAAAAGAAATACTTACAAACCATGACTGTTTTGAAACTGAAAAATCCAAAAACATAAAAGAATACATTAAAAACAATTGGGGCAACTGGAAAAAAATTTTAAAAAACAAAAAAATTCCAGAAACAAAAAAAATATTTTTCAAAGAATTAGAAAACGGGAAAAACTTTAAAGATTGCATTAACCTGCTTGAAAGAAAATCGGTTTCAATTGCATGCAAGGCAAGCCAAGCAATGCAATTCAATTTAAAACTGAAAAGCTTAATAGAAAAGCAAAACAAAAAAGAAATACCGCAAATAGAAATTTCAGGAAAAAAATTTCCAATAAAATTCAGTCATCATGGAATAAAAAGAAACATAATAATACCTCCGATTTTTCCAGCCAAAACAGAATTGACAAGAAAAACTTTTTTCAAAGCTGAACAACCAAAAACAACTTTTTTTGAAGAAAATTGCGTATTGGAATTCAAACTCAGAAAAGGTTGCTATGCCACAATCCTTGTCAAGTCATTAAAAGCGTTATGTGAAAATAAAATCATGGGTGAAGAACATGCAGGAAACTCTTAACTTCGGAATAAATGAAAAAGAAAAGATCAAGGAAATAATGTCAAATTACGAAAAGGCTGAAGTAACAAATTACTTTGAAGAAAAAAGGGCAAGACACATGGGGTGCACAATAACATTATACAATTCAGGAAAACTTTCTATACAAGGAATCGAAGCCACTAAAGTAAAAGAGGAAATACTTTCAATGCTCGGGCTCAAAGAGGATTTTATAATAGGCATTGATGAAACAGGCAGGGGAGAAAGAACAGGGCCAATGGTGATTACAGGGGTTCTGGCAGATACAAATTCTATGAGAGAATTAAGAGACAGCAAAAAGACAAAAGACATTCCAAAAAAAGAAAAAATCGTGTCGGAAAAAATGCTGGCTTCGGTTTCATTTGCAATAAACTCAAAAGCAATAGACCTTGCAAGAAACAACGGAAAAAACCTTAATCAAATAGAAGCAGATGCAATTGAAAAAATATCAGAAATGCTTTCAAGTATAGTAGTAGATGCAAAAATAATAGTTGACGGGGCTCCATTAAAAGTCAAAAATCAAAAAATAAATTTTCTGCCAAAAGGGGACGATCTTGAACCAGTTGTCGGAGCAGCAAGCATCGTGGCAAAGCACTTGAGAAACAACTCTGCCGACTTAGGAGAAAGAAAAACATGGAAAAACAAAAAAGCAGAAAAATCAAATTAAATTAAAAAAAAATCCGGCAAAAAACAAAAACCATTGTTTTTGAAAAAATGGTTTAAAAAAAACGATTTCGCAAAAAAAAAGGGTTGCATAGAAACATTTTACATAAAAGCCAAACTCTGAGAAAAAAAACGCCACATTCTTGGCTGAGCAAAAAAAATCAAAACAAAATCAATTAACAAATTTTCAAAAAGTAAAAATTGCCAGAATTAAAAAAAATGCCAAGGTCACTTTTTCTTTTTCAAAGGCTTCTTTTTTTCTGAATTTTCCCTTAAATCAATAAATTCGCCCTTTTCGGCTTTTGCAACTTGCATAGCCCTCAATTCTCGCTCCATTTTCTGAAGCCTCAAATGAGCCAATTCAAGCTTGCGCTCCAACACAAGATTTTTTGAATAAAGATCTTCTGATTGCGGCTCGAAAGAACTTGACAAAGGAGGATAAATGTTCTTTGAGACCGAATTATTGTCAGACTTAACATAATGTGCAATCAAACCAAGCGAACTTTTTTTGTCCAAAACAAAAAGCAACAAATGACCAATAACCAATCCAACAATCAAAACAGCCAAGAACACTGTTACAGGACCCATAAAGACAAACTTATTGAAAATGGTTATAAACCTAACCAAAAAAATCATTTCCCATAAAAATTGGCAAAATTCTTGCCCGTAACCCGAGAAACTTCTTCCGGCGGAATATTTTTCAACTCTGCGACTTTCAAACAAACATGCCGTATCCAAGAAGGCGTGGATTTGCAACCGCCAAATTCAACTGGGGCGTCTGTTTCAAGCATAAGACTCTCAATTGGAATTTCTTTGACAACATCGGCTGATTTATTGTCAGACAAAATTATTGGACCACAAGAAATTTTATAACCAAGACTAACAGCCCTTGCAGAAGTCTTTTTGCTGTTGGTAAACCAATGCATATGAACCTTCTTCACACCCATTTCCTCAAGAATATCAAGACACTCGGTTTCACAATAACGAGCATGAACCACCACGGGAAGATTTTTTTTAACAGCCAGTTCCACAAATTTCCTGAAAAAAAATTCTTGAAGCGACCTTTGCTCAAATGAAACGGCTCGCTTAAAATCCATGCCAACCTCGCCAATCGCAACAGCACCGCCAACATTCTTCTCGACAAAATCCGACAACAAAGACAAATCAGAAACAGGAATTTGCAAAAGGTCAACAGGATGAATTCCAATAGCGCACTTAACCATTTCAAAATCCTTTGCCAAACGAAGATTAGCTTCAATTGACTTAAAATCAGTAGAATTTGAAAGAATTGCCATGACACCGGCTAATTTAGCCTTTTCTACCTCTTTTTCAGGATTTTTAAACCAATCCAAATGACAATGCGAATCAGCTAACAAAAATGACACCATTTAAAAATTATGCCTAATAAAATCAAATAATAAAGGTTAAAAGTGAATCGCAATGAAAGAAACAAAAAAAAGCAAATCAATACCACAAGAAATAAAAGAAAAAAAAGAAAAATTTCTGGAAACAGGAATTAAAAAAGAAAACACAGAAAACAAAAACCCTCCAATCTACTTATTGATAATGGTTTTCATACTTGGAGTACTAATAACAACAGCAATTTTTATTACATTCTACAAACCAAAACCTGAACCAAACGAAGACCAAAACAACCAAACAAACAATATAAACACCAACGACACAGCATACAGAACAATAGAAGTGACAATGATATACTCAAAAGACTGCAAAAAATGCAGGGAAACAAACACTTTTGAAGAACTATTCAATATAAGAAACATAAAATACAACCTGACAAAAATAGAAGCAAGCACGAAAGAAGGCAAAAAAATAATAGAAAGATTCGGAATAGACAGAGTGCCTACAGCAATAATAGAAGCCGAAAAATTGAAATTCTATCCAAAAACAAAAGCAGATTTCGACGCCCAAGTAGCCCTTGGCAAAATGGCAAAAAAATTCAACGCATACATAGCTCCAGAATTAAATCTTGACCTGCAAGCATACTTCCCAGTATATTTCCTAAAAAAAGTACCCGAGTTTTGCTCGGAAAAACCAACAATAACAATTTTTGACGACTTCTATAACCCAGAAAACACAAAATCAAGAAGAATACTCTACGACTTCATAAAAGACTATAACCAAGGAACCGACATAAAATTCATGTACGCCCAAACACAAGCATCAGCCGACGAAAATGCAATACTAGGAAACATATTCCTGACTTGTGCATCAATGCAAGGAAAATTCATTGAAATGGAATATGCAATGGCAGGAATATACTGCAACAACCCATTCAACGGTGACCCAACAATTTTAACGGAACCGGAAATAAACGGGTGTTGGACCCTAAGCAACCACTACGGAAAACCGCTAACCCAAATAGAACTGGACATAGCACTAAACAGAGCAAAAATCGACACAAATGCATTCATGCAATGCTACAACAATAAAAACATTATTTACAACACAGCCAAAAAAACCGCAGAAGAATTAGGAATAGAAAGAGCAGGAACAATATTAATAGACTGCAAAGAAACAACCCACCTATTCATGCTTGAAAAATCATTCTGCGCAATCCACCCGGAATACGAAAACTGCAAAAAAAACGAAGAAGAAACAAAAACACAATAAAAACGGTAAAAATAATGAACAACCAAACAAAATTTTACTTCAAAGAAAAACTCTTTGAATGTCCAAAAAACGTATACGTGCCGGCAGAAGACTCATACTTGCTAGCACAAGCCACAAAACCCAAAAAAAAAGATTTTGCAATAGATATTGGCTGCGGAACAGGAATACAAACAATAAACATCCTAATTAAAGGAGCCTCACACGTAATTGCAACAGACATAAACCAAGAATGCCTAAAAGCAACCAAAAAAAATTGCAAAATAGCGGGTTTCTCCGAAAAAGTAGAAACAAGAAAATCAGACCTCTTCAAAAAAGCCCCAGAAAAATTTGATTTAATAGTATTCAACCCTCCATACGTAGAAACAGAAGAAATAAAATACGCGGACCTTGACGGAGGCAAAAAAGGAAGAGAAATACTGGACAAATTCATAGAAGAATTCCCAAACCACCTAAACAAAGGAGGAACATGCTACTTCCTGCAAACAAACATAAACGATTACAAAGAAACCGAAAAAAAACTCAAAAAACACAATCTAAAATTCAAAATAGTTGCAAGAAAAAAAATGTTCTTTGAAGAACTGGCAGTCTTCAAAGCAACTAAATAACAAAAAAACAATTTTAATAATAATTACCACTCAATTTTTTCGGATGACAACAAACGCAGGCCCAGAATATTTTGCTGCACAAAAAAAATACCAAGAAGCAACTACTTCAGAACAAAAACTTGCGTCACTCAAAGAAATGTTAAAATACGCGCCAAAACACAAATCCAGCGAAAACCTAATCGCTGAAATAACCTACAAAATCGCAAAACTAAAAAAAGAAATAGAAAAACAAAAAGAACAACAAGCAAAAAAAGGAGCAGGAATATCCTTCAACATCAAAAAAGAAGGGGCAGGACAAATAGCAATTGTAGGAGCACCAAACTCAGGAAAAAGCTATTTACTCCACAGATTGACAAAAGTAGAAGTTGAAATAGCAGATTACCCATTCACCACAACAATGCCAGAAATAGGCATGATGAACTTTAAAGGTGCACTAGTCCAATTAGTTGAAGTTCCAGCCATTATAGAAGGCAGCAGCGAAGGAAAAGCAAACGGAACCCAATTAATGAGCCTCATAAGAAACGCAGATGCAATAATACTAATATACAAAACAGAAGAAGAAAAAAACACAATAATAAAAGAACTGGAAAAAGCAAAAATAATATTAGGAAGAAAAAAACCAAAAATAACTATAAAACCATCCAATTCCAAAGGACTTACAATTACTGGAAAAAACTTTCTCAAAATACCTCAAACAGAGTTGGAAAACATTCTAAAAGAATTTGGAATACACAACGCAACCATTATTTTGGAAGAACCAGCCACAAAAGACAAAATAAAAGAAGTATTAGACCAAGGAATCGAATACAAAGAATGCCTATTTTTGCACACATTCAATACATTTGAAGACGACCACTTAAAAGAAATAATATTCAAATTGCTTGGAAAAATAATTGTTTACACAAAAAAACCCGGAAAAGAAGCAGACTTAGAAAAACCACTAGTGACAAAAAAAGGAGCCACAATAACAGAAATAGCGGAAATGGTGCACAAAGAAATAGCAAAAAACCTCAAATACGCCAAAGTATGGGGTTCTACAAAATTTCCAGGACAAAGAGTATCAAAAGAATACGAACTCAAAATGGGTGATATAATAGAATTTTCGGCATAAAAAAATCAATGAAAATTATGCTTTGAATCGTGCTTACTTCCATGACTTTCATTCCCAGCATGACCAGAAATAGAATCGCCACTATTGCCAACAGATCTTGATCTTTTTCTAAAATAATAAAAAACAAAACCAATTATCGCCAAAACAGCAATAATTGCAACAAAGTCACGATATTCATTAGAAGAAACAATCAAGCTTTTTTCAATGACATGAGTACCCTTAGAATCATCAAAAAAAACTCGCACAACAACACTATTTGGCTTGCCAAAACCAGCTTCTGAATAATTAAGAACACCTCTTACAGAACCATTAGAATCAAGAGCTTTTAATTCAAAAGGCTTGCCTTTGAAAGAAACGACTTTAGAAGGAAGAACAACCGCCTTAATAAAGCCAATCTTTTCAGAGGAATTATTAATTAATAACAATTCAACCTTTTCCTCTTCAACAAAAGGCTCCTTCAACTGCCTTAACTCAACATAAAGCGGAGATTCAACTACATTAAAATTTACAGAATAAGAACTCTCAAAAAAACCATCACCAAAATAAATTTTCAAAACAGCAACACCAATATTTGAAAGAGCCTTCAACTCAACAGATTTCTTTCTCACTTCGCCTGGCTGAATATTATACAAAGAAATAAAATGCTCCCTCCTTTCCTCGCCACCCACAAGCACTGCAATATTTTCCGAAGGCTCAAACCTCAAAACTACATCAGCAACCTCACTTTCAGAAGTATTTACCACAGAAACAACAAACTCTCGCGATTCAAACTGATAAAGAGAAGCACCAGCATTCTCATCAATAGTGACTGCTATCCTCGAATCTGCAAAAACAGAAAAAAAAACCAACGACAAAATCAAAAAACAAAAACGAAAATCAACCATAAAAATCAACTTCGTCTTTTTTACCCTCCACCCATTTTTTTATTTTACTAGAATTATTAAAAGCAAACAAAACAATTAAGAGAACAGCAAGGACAATAGCAAAATTGACCAAAGTACTGTTATCAATACTTGAAACTGGCTTCTTTTTTTGGCCACCCCTATAAACAGCAATAGCGTCGTCAATAGCCAAGTTTGCATATTTTTCCGATTGAGAAAAAACCCTTTTATTATATAATTCAACTGCTTTCAAATAATCCTTCTCCAAATCTGAAACCTTTGACGAATTCTCCCAACTGTCTTTTACTTCATCAGAAAGAATATTCTTCTGAGCTTCAAAAAGAGACGAAAAACCAGTCGCCTTCTTCAATTTCTCATTATCGGAATAAATCAAATTATATACTTTATTCTTCAAAATCCTGTTATCCAATTCTGAAAGCATAGAATCCATTCTCAAACTCGTTTTTGAAAAAGCCGAATCAACAGAAGTCTTTATCTGGATTGAATCCAAATTGTAATTCCTTACTGCATTAAGCCCTGAAGGCACATCCAAAATATTAAAAAGCTGAGACTTTATTTCAGCATCAATATTTGCAAAAGAAATTTCCTGCTTCAACTTCGAAATACCGCTACGATAAACAATAGCATTATCATTAAGTAACGAAATTCCGGAAAAAACCTTTTCATAAGACTCTTTTAATTCAGAAAGACTATCAGAAGAAGGAGATTGAAAAAAAGCATCTTCAGATTTAGAGGCAGCAAAAATATACTCAGAAATTTCAGAAGAAAGTGAAGACATTGACCTTAAACCAGAAACAAGCTGAGAAAGATCAGAATCTATTTTATTAGCAGAAAGAATTGATTCAGCAGTATTCAATTGAAAAATTTCATCCTGCAATTGAAGAGAAAACTCTGCAAAAATCTCCCTATATTTCTGCGTAAAAATCCAATCAACAGACCTGCCTTGTGAAATAGAAGCTTTAAGAAGTTGCAATTCGCGCAAAGAATCAGAAACCTCAAAAAGCCCGCGATTAATTTGCCTTGAAGTGGAAAGCTCTCCTCTTGAAGATTCAACAGGAAAATAAGTGACAACATCTTTGCCAGAAGTCAAAGGGATAACCCAATAACTCTTGTCCTCAAATTTTATTGGAACGTTCGGCGGAGTATATGTTTCAGAATCATACAAATAATGGTTTGACGCAATAACCAAATTAACCGCGTCACTGCTGGATACAGAAAAAACACAAGGCAACAAAACAAAAAAACACAAAACAATATATTTCATCCTAATGTAAAGGCAACTTTCATAATAAAAAACTTGGCTTGCCAGCACAACAACCTTAAAAACCATTTATAAAAAAACAAATCAAAAAAAATAAGCTTACAAAAACAAAATGACAAAAAAATCGGCTCGCCAAAAAACGGCTTGACAAAAAAAGTCTCCAAAAAAACAAAATTCCATAAAAAAAACAGCTTGAAAAAAAACAAGCCAAAAAAAGACAAAACAATTTTAAATAAAAAAAAATAAAATCACAAAAAAAATAACAAAAAATAGCTCACAAAAAACAATGACAAAAAAAAATGGCTAGCAATACCAAAAAAAAACAAAAAAAAGCAAATTTAAAAAAAACAACATTGACCCAACAAAAAAAAACCAAACCAACAAAAACAAAAAAAAATAAAACAAACCCACAAAAAAACAGCCCGCCAAAAAAAACACAAAAACCAAAAAAAATAATTCAAAAAAAAACAAGCCACAAAAAAAAGACAAAACAATTTTAAATAAAAAAAAATAAAATCACAAAAAAAACAACACAAAAAAAATCGGCTCGCAAAAAAAACACAAAAACCAAAAAAAATAAATTCAAAAAAAGAAAATTGACAAAAAAACGGCTTGCAAAAACCAAACAAAAAAAACAGGCTTAAAAAAAATAAACAACACCAAACCAGGCAAAAACATTATATACTAAAACCATAGTTAGTTTTTATGCAGCCAAAACTCGCACAAAGATTAGACGCTCTTTCAAAAGCATTTTCAGCGGGCAACATCTACGACATCAAAAAAATTGCAAACGACAGCATAAACGACGCAACTATCTCATTTGACCACGACATGGCAAAAATATCAGTAATATCATACGCACTTTACAAAATGCTAACAAAAGAACACTTTATCCAAAACCCAAAATGGCAAGAAATAGCATCAAGTATTACCAAGTCGCTGCAAAAAAGCACCCAAGCAGTACTCCAAGGAAAACACAGATCATTCAAAAGAAACTTAAAAGACGCAATACAAAAAATAGAAAACATTGACGACAAACTCAGCCACTTTGCAAAAAACATTTATGAAAAAGCCAAAATGAAACAAGCCTCAACAGCATATGCATTGGGGCTAAGCCTAAGCCAAGCTGCAGAATTAACAGGGGCAGAAAAAAAAGAACTTCAACACTATATTGGCGAAACAAGAATACATGATGAAGAACCAACAACAACCGGAATAAAAAAAAGAATAATTGCACTAAAGGAGATTGCCAAATGAGCCAATACAAAAACAAAACAATCATAGTCGATTCAAGCAGCCTTATAACAATATCAGACAATTGCCTCATAAAAATAATCAAAAATCTAACTGAAATGAAAAAACTTAATTTTACAATACCAGAATCAGTATACGAAGAAAGCGTAATCAATCCGCTAAAAATAAAACAATACGAGCTAAATGCAATCAGAATAAAAGACGCGGTAGAAGAAGGATACATAAAAGTGAAAAAATCCACGCCTGAAATAAAATCTCTTATGCAATATATAAACAACATTTCAAGCGAAATATGCCTAGCCAATGGAAAGCCGCTAAAACTAATTCAAAAAGGGGAAACGGAAGCACTTGCCTTGGCAAAAAATTCAGGAGCAAAAATCGTAATGGTTGATGAAAGAACAACAAGAATGCTTGTAGAAGAACCATTCAACATGCACGACTTTCTAGAAAAAAGACACCACAAACAAATCACCATAAACCCACACGCCGCAAGAGAATTCACAGCAATGTTCGCAGGATTAAAAATAATAAGATCAGTTGAACTCATAGCCTTTGCATACGAATGCGGCGCAATAGAAACAGAAGTCAAAAAATCAAAAGAAGCACTCGAAGCCTCTCTCTGGGCGGCAAAATACGCTGGTTGCGCGGTATCGGAAAGCGAAATAAAAAGTTATTTGAATGAAGTGGGAAAGTGATATCAGAAGCAGAAGAAAAAGACATACAATTTCTTGAAAAAATAATTGCAAAAGAATTTCCATACAAAAAAATGCAAAAAGAAAAAATTGCAGAAAGACTGAAAAACCAAAACATAAAAATATTCAAAAAAACACAAAACAGAAAAATAATAGGGTTTGTTGAAATACAAAAACTTCCAGAAGCATGGATGCTCAATGCAATAAGCATAATACCGCAAGAAAGAGAAAAAGGATACGCCAAAGAACTTCTCAATCATGCAATAAAATTCATCAAAAACTCCAACGGCAAAAAAATAATATTACTAGTGAAAAAGAACAACTTAAGAGCCAAAAAAATTTACAAAAGCGCAGGATTCAAATTTGTACAAATACACGAAAAAATAATAGACAATTCAATAATAGAAATTTGGGAACTTGATTTGACAGAACCAAACTCAAAAAAAATATTAAATTGAAAAACTAATAAGATTTTGCAAAAAGAACCATTTTTTCTGATTTGGAACCGCAAAAAACGCATTTTCCAACAAAATTTTTTTGTTCAAAAGGAATGCACCTTGAAGTAACACCTGTCTTTTCCTTAACAGATTTTTCACAAACAGGATTGCAACAAAAATTAACAAGCACCATCTTTTTTTCATTTATGAATTTCAAAAACTCTTTTTCATTTTTTGCCTCAACCATATTAGAATTCAAAAATTTTTTTGCTTTTGAAAACATGTCTTTATGCATTTCCTCCAATATAGAAAAACACCTCTTCACAATTTCATTTTCCGAAACCGCTTCTTTTTTACCATTATCACGCCTAACAACAACAACCTGCCTCTTTTCAATATCCTTTGGACCTACCTCAATACGAATAGGTATTCCTTTCAATTCCCAATCGGAAAACTTCCAACCTGGATTATAATTATCCCTATCATCAAGCAATGCACCAAACCCAGAAAGAATTTCCTTTAACTGCCTAGCCTTTTTCAAAACTTTTTCCTTCTCACCCCCAAAAACAATAGGAACAATAACAATCTTGTTCTGCGCAACCCTTGGCGGCAAAACCAAGCCCTTATCATCTCCATGAACCATCACTATTGCACCAATCAACCTTGTACTGAAACCCCAACTTGATTGCCAAGGAAACTTCTCCAACTTGTCAACATCAACAAATTTCAAACCAAAAGCCTTGGCAAAACCCTGTCCAAGATTATGAGAAGTACCCATTTGCAAAGCCCGTCCATCAGGCATCAAACCTTCAATAGTAGTAGTATAAAGCGCACCAGCAAATTTTTCCGACTCGGTTTTTTCACCAGCAATAACAGGTATTGCAAGCAACTCCTCAACAAGCTTCTTATACTCATCCAAAATCAACCTTACCTCCCTATCACACTCTTCTTTGGTTGCATAAACACAATGCCCTTCCTGCCAAAGAAATTCCCTTGTACGCAAAAAAAGCTTGGTTTGCTTTACCTCCCAACGCAATACATTACACCACTGATTTATCCGCAAAGGCAAATCCCGCCAAGAACGAATCCATTTGGAATAAGAATGGTAAATTATTGTCTCGGAAGTAGGCCTTATGGCTACCTTCTCATTATCACCTTCTTTGGATTGAACCCAAGCAAGTTCTGGAGCAAAACCCTCGGCATGCTCAGCCTCCATTTCAAAAAACTCTTTTGGAATAAGCAAAGGAAAATAAGCGTTTTGAACGCCAAGACGGCGCATTACAACATTAAAATAATTCTGAATAGACTCCCAAATAGCATAACCATTCGGCCTTATAACCATGAAACCCTTAATTGGAGCATAATCTGCAAGCCCAGACTTTAAAACCACCTGATTATACCACTCTACAAAATCCTCAGACTTTTTCACAGTAATGCCAAGAGTATTATCTTCAGACATCAAACCACTAAAATAGCAACCATAAAATAAATTAAAAGTATTTGGTTAACCAAACAAACAAAAATCTCCAAAAAAAGACTTGAAAAACAAAAAAAAACAACTCAATAAAAACGATAATTTATAAAACAAAAACAATAATAATAAAATAAATTTCAGCACAAGCTGAATTATAACAACAAAAAAAGGAGGGGAAAATATAACAAAAAAACAATTTACGAAAATGATAATTGCAAGCGCGATGATCTTCATCGCACTAATAATGGTGACTGGTTGCACCCAACAACAAAACACGGCACAAAACACTCAAAATGCCCAACAGAATATTCAAAATATTCAAAATACAGAAAATAAACAAACTCAAGAAAATCAAAAATCACAAGAAAACACAAATATAAAAGATGAAACACCAATCATAAACACCGGCGATCCAAAAACAGGCGAAGAAAAAATCAAAGAAGCAATAGACAAAGCAATAGCAGACGGCGAATATTCAAAAGCAGTCAAATACACTTATCCAAAAGACGAAGTCAAAGGAACAGAAAATTTGCAAGTAAGCATTTCAGTGGAAAACGAAATAATTACAAAAGCATCAATTAAAGGCGAATCAACAAACGACATTACAAAAAGCTATGTGAAAAAAGTCAATGATGAACTGCCAAACCTTGCAATAGGCAAAAAAATCACGGAAATCAAAATCCCAAAACAAATAGCGGGATCATCCTTGACTACAGCAGCCTTTGAAAAGGCAATCAATGAAATAGTTGCAGAAAATTACAAGTAGATGACATGAAAATAATATCAAAAACAAAATACGGGCTTGGCACGAAAATAGAAATAAAATTGCCAAGCCAATACCACAAATATTTCCACGAATGCTTTTCAGAAATCGAAAGAATTGAAAAAACCTACTCCAGATTTGACGAAAAATCCACTCTTTCAATTGCAAACAAAAACCTCGGCAAGTGGCAAAAAGTTTCAAAAGAATTTATAGAACTACTCAAATTTGCAAAAAAAATTCACGAAGAAACAGAAGGAAACTTTGATATTACAATAAAATCCGCGCTTGACAGCATAGGCTATGACAAAGACTACTCTTTCAAACCAAAATTTGAAAAAATTATAGAAGAAATAAACACGCCAAAATTGACTTTTGACGAAGCCATAAAAATCAACGAAAAAGAACAAAAAATAATGCTAAAAAAAGAAATAGATTTTGGCGGCTTGGGAAAAGGACACGCCATAGATAAAATAGCAAACCTACTTGACAAAAAAGAAATCAACCATTATTACATCAATGCAGGCGGAGACATTTATGCAAAAGCCAAAAACAAAACACAAACATGGAAAATACTTTTAGAACACCCGGACAACCCGAAAATAGCAATAGGAGAAATAGGAATAAATGATTCAGCAATAGCAGGAACTGCTACAAACAAGAGAAAATGGCTAAACGAATTCCACCACCTCATAAATCCAAAAACAAAAATGCCAATACAAGGATGCAAAGCAATATTTGTCTCAGCAAAAACAGGAATAGAAGCAGACGCATATGCAAAAGGGATTTTTTGCGCAGGATTTGAAGAAGGAATAAGAATTTCAAAAAAACTACCTGCAGAAATACTTTTTATTTCGGAATCAAACAAAATGTATATTAGCAACGGATTTAAAGCCAATTTATACACATAAAATACAAAAACAAAAGTGATTCAATGAACAGACAAAGCCAACTATGGTTAATCACACTTACAGGAATAGCCATAATATCCTACTACAACTCGTTAATCGAAGTGCCATCGCCAATGATAACAATGACAAGAACATTGGCACTAAGCGGATTTTACTTGCTGTGCATCTCTTTAATAATAGGCCCGCTTTATGTAATAAACCCAAAAGAATTTTCACAATTATTAGAACCAAGAAGAGCAATTGGAATAGCAGCATTCATATTCATAGCACTACATTATTTAATAGTCATTACAAAATATTACGACTACGACTTCAACCAAATAATTACAGACTACAAATTAGCAATAGCAATACCAGCAATGCTAATTCTGTCCATAATGACTCTGACATCAAACAATTTGGCAGTAGCAAAACTTGGAAAACACTGGAAAACAATCCAAAGACTAGTATATATTGCATTTATATTAAGCCTAGCGCATTTCGTAATGAAAGCAAACGGCATCAACCCCAATTCTGAAACAGGATTAAACATAGCAGAAATCGCACTATTAACAATAGCGGCAATAACAATAATAATGCAAATAATCGGATTCATGAAAAAAAACAAAGCGCAAAAAGACAACACAAAAACAGACAATTAAAAATAATTCTTTCAATAAAAACCGCATGAAAAAAATAAAAAAATAAATTTAAAAAAATCACGACGATAAAAAGCAAAAATAAAATTTAATCTAAAAAAATGATTTAAAAAATCAAAAAAAATAAGTTAGCCAAAACAAAGAACAAAAAAAATTCAGAATTTTAAATAAAAAAAACATGCTGATTTGGCTTGCAAAACAAACAACAAAAAAAAGAAAAACAAAACAACTTTAGACTAAGTTCAAAAAAAACAAACAAAAAATTAATAACAAATACCCATAACAAATAATTAATGAAATTCAAATACCCAAAACTATTTCTATTAATAATCACCTTTATATTAGCATATTTTTTAATTACACAAGAATACTTTTCAGGCTTGAGGGAATCAATTTCAAAAATAGGCTATTCAGGCGCATTCATAGGGGGAATACTCATAGCATACGGTTTTACTGCCGCCATAGCCACCGCAATATTCCTCATAATTGGAGAAACCCACAACATCTTTCTTACAGCCATTCTCGGAGGAATCGGAGCCTTTATAGGAGACTTAATAATATTCAAAATAATAAGACATTCATTTCACGACGAAATACACGCATTGGCTAAAGAAAACATAATTGCACAAGCAAGAGAAATGCTCCCAAAATGGACAATTGAATATATAATTCCAATAATGGCAGGATTAATCATAGCATCGCCATTGCCAGATGAAATTGGAGTAGCATTATTGGCAACAACAAAAATTTCGGACAAACTTTTTACAATAATATCATTTTTACTCAACACAACAGGAATACTGATGCTAATTTTGTTAGGACAAATTATATAAAAAAAGACACAAAAAACAAAAAATACAACTGGGGCCGCTGAGATTTGAACTCAGGTTTTACGCACCCCAAGCGTAAGTACTAACCAAGCTATACTACGGCCCCTTGATAAGTCAATCTTCCAAAACAAGTTTTTTAATACAACTCTAACAACCGCAAAACAAGCCAAACACAAAAAAAATACGAAAAAAAATGACAATTGTTTGCACCGTTACAAGTTTCTGCAGACACAACCGCATAAGGTTGCCTATTCGTATTGTCTTTACAAAACATTGATTTAAGACAATCAAAAAAAACTTTATACAACAACATAAAAAAAACAAAACCCATATATGCACTTTAAAATGCTCACATTTCCAACCAGCAAAAATTAACAAAAAATACAAAAGATCAAAATGGGGTTAGGAGGATTTGAACCCCCGTCGCAAGCTATTTTTAATCCCGGCTCCAAACAAGCCAAAAAAAACCTGCTTTTAAGAAAAGGATTACCCAAAGCTTGTATGCTAGACCAGGCTACACCATAACCCCATTTAAAATAATTAAATACAAAGACAACTATTTAAAGATAAACTGTAAACAAACAAAACAAAAAAATAAAAAAAGAAAAATAAAATTGCAAAAACTGGCTAACCAAGACAAAAGACAAAAAAAAAGCAATTTATTTTCAAATTAAAAAATAAAAATTTACAAAAAAAACACAAAAAAAATCATTATTCTAAAAAAAGCAAAAAATACATCAAAAGAAGTCCAATTACAAATGAACTCATATAAAACAAAGAAATTTTATTCCGCCTGCTCAATTCGGGCAAAAGATCAGTAGCGCCAATATAAATAAAACCACCGGCAGCAAAACCCGCAAGAAAAACATCAATATTTGATACTTGATTGTTGTAAAATAAAACAAAAACCGCGCCAAGAACCGCAAAAATTGCAGAAATAAAATTGAAAACAATAGCATTAAACCTGGAAAAACCTGCTGCAAGCAAAACACCGAAATCACTAAGCTCTTGAGGAATCTCATGCAAAATTACAGCAATAGTAGTAGCAACACCCACCTGAACTGAAATCAAATAACTTCCTGCAATAAGCATGCCGTCAATAAAATTATGAATAGCATCACCAGCCAAATTTACATACCCAAAAGACTTCAAATTTTCACAATCATGCTCATGCCCATGACAATGATGCCAATGAATCAAACGCTCAAATACTAACATAAAAATAAAACCTGAAATCACATCAAGCGAAACACTAATAGCCTTTACTCCTTCTTGCTCCAAAGCTTCAGGCATCAAATGAAAAAAAGCATCGCCTAAAAGAACACCAGCAGACAAGGCCACCAAAAAATAAATGTGTTTATCAACAAGATTCTTGCTAATAATCAAAATAACGATTCCAACAAATGAAACAATGCTGACAAGCAAAGTACTCAACAAAGCCAAAAACCATACATCCATAAAAATCAACCAAACAACCCAACTAACCAAGAAACAAAAATGCTAATAATATAATAACCACCAAAAAAAGCGGCTCCAATTTCAAGCAACTTCAATTCATGACCAGAAATTTCGGAATGCAACGAATAAAGTCCAATTCCTATAGAACCAAAAGACAACAAAAAAAACAAATTCTCAAAAGAAACCCCTTCAGGCCCATGAAAACCATGAGAATAAACAAATGGAAAATTCAATAACACAAAAAAAATAAAAAAAAATTTAAAATACACCAAAAACACCTCACCCTCCATGCAAAAAAAATTCAACCAAAACCCAACCAACAAAACCCGCTAAAAAAAGAAAAACCAAATTAGCCTTCTCGCCATGCTTTACAAAAAAATATTGATAAACCCCGGCACCAAAAATAAAACCGCCTAAAAAATGCAAAATCTCTTCAACCATAAAAACCACTAATATTACAATTTTTGAAAATTTTATTAATAATTAATAATAAAAATTTAATTGTTAATAAAATAACATTTGATTTTTATGAAAATAATCAGCATTTCTTTAGGGGATAAAAATATAGATGCACTTCAAACAATCAAAAATGCAATGGGCCACGCAAACAACTCAGAAGCAATTAGAGCAGCAATAAATATAGCCCTTGAAAAAATCAACAAAGAAAATTCCATAAAAGGAATTGCTAACGCAACAATATCAACAATACACCCGCGGAAAACAGAAAAATTCATCTCTGAAACAAAACACAAATTCAACAAAATAATAATCGGGCAAAATCATTCATGCATAAACGAAAACAAATGCATAGACAATTTTATCTTACATGGCAAATCAGAAGAAATAATAAACATGCGAAACACCCTAATAAAAAACAAGGACATAAACAAAGTAATTTTCTCTTGGGTGTAAACAAAATTATAAAAAACGATAAAACCATAAAACCTGCAAAAACATTAAATTTAATTCAACACAGCATATAAATCATTTATGCTTTTTTTGGAAATCGCAGAACAATTCAATAAAATAGAAAACACAAATTCAAGAATTGAAATGACAAAAATATTGGCAGAACTAATTGCAAAAGCTAACGAAAACGAAGCAAAACAAATAGTATATTTCTCACAAGGTGCTTTAGGCCCAAAACACGCAAGCCTTGAATCTGGAATAGGCGAAGGTTTATTAGAACAAGGAATAGCAAACGCAACAGGATTCACAAGAGAAGAAATAACAAAACTCTACAAAGAAATGGGCGACCTTGGAAGCGTTGCAGAAAAACTTGCAAAAACAAGAAAACAAAAATCTTTTTTCACAGAAAAACTCACACCAAACAAAGTTTTCTCAAACCTAGTGAAAATCGCAGAAACGGAAGGAAAAGGAAGCCAAGAAATAAAACTAAGAACATTTGCAGAGCTCCTAAACAGCGCAACCCCCATAGAAGCAAAATACATTGCAAGATTACCATTGGGAAATCTAAGATTAGGTATTGGAGACCCAACAATAATGGATTCTCTGGCAATAAATTATCTTGACGAATTCCTAAAAAACGAAAAAACGAAAAACGAAATAGAATCAGAATTAAAAGAAAAAAAAGACGAAAAAAGAAAAGAGGAATTTGAAAGAAAGGCAAAACAAAAATTAAGGCAATACATAGAAGAAAAATACAACATATTTTCAGACTTGGGAGAAATAGCAAAAAAACTAAAAGAAAAAGGCCTCAAAGGGCTAGAAGAAATCAATATACAGCCTGGAACTCCAATAAGGCCAACTCTTGCAGAAAGACTCCCTTCATCAGAAGAAATCATAAACAAAATAGGAAAATGTGCTGTTGAAGCAAAATACGACGGATTAAGACTGCAATGCCACAAAGACCAGGACAAAGTAGTAATTTTTTCAAGGCAATCTGAAAACATGACAGAAATGTTTCCTGAAATAGTAGAAGCAATAAAAGAACAAATCAAAGCAAAATCAGCAATATTTGAAGGCGAAGCATTAGCATACAATGAAGAAACGCAACAATACTTTCCATTTCAAGTGACAATGCAAAGAAAAAGAAAATACGAAATTGGAAAAATGGCAGAAGAATTTCCATTAAAAGTATTTGCATTTGATGCAATGTACATTGACGGTAAAAACATAATGAACGAAAAATTCAGCAAACGCAGAGAACTATTGTCAAAAATCATTGGAAAAGGAGAAACCATACAACTAACAAAAAGCATCATAACCGACGACCCTAAAAAAATAGAAGAATTCTTCCTTGAAAACATTGAAAACGGGCTTGAAGGAATAATTGCAAAAGACTTAAACGCACCATACATTGCAGGAGCCAGAAAATTCGCATGGATAAAACTAAAAAGAAGCTACAAAGGAGAACTATCCGATTCGGTTGATGTTACAATAATAGGCTATTTTAAAGGAAAAGGAAAAAGAACAGAATTCGGGCTTGGCGGACTTTTGACAGCAGTATATGATGAAGAAACAGACTCATTCAAATCAATTTGCAAAATAGGGAGTGGAATGAGCGAAGAAATGCTCAAAGAACTCAAACAAAAACTGGAAAAAATCTCAAAAAAAGAAAAACCAGCAAGAGTTGACTCCAAAATAGAACCAGATGCCTGGGTTCTGCCAAACCAAGTCATAGAAGTAAGGGCTGATGAAATCACAAGAAGCCCATTACACACTTGTGGAATGGACAAAACAGGGCAAGGATACGCTTTGAGATTTCCAAGAATGATAAAATTCAGAGAAAAAAAACCAGAAGAAAGCACAACAGTAAAAGAAATAATAGAAATGTACAACAAGCAAACAAAAACCAATATAATGGAAGAAGAAAACCAATAAGCCAAAACAATAAAAAAAATACTAAAAAAAACGGCTCACAAAAACAAAAACACAAAAAAAACAACCAAAAAAAATAAGAAAAAAATGACTTACAAAAAAACAAAATTCAATTAAAAAAAACAAAAAAAATAATAACAAAAAAATTGGCTCGACAAAAAAAACAACAAAAAAAAACAAAAAAATAATTCAAAAAAAAATGACAAAAAAAATTGGCTTGCAAAAAAACAAAATTTCAAACAAAAAAAACCAAGCCACAAAAAAAACAAAAAAAAGGCTTGCAAAAACAAACAAAAAAAAATAACAAAAAAAACGGCTCGCCAAAAAAAACAATTAAAAAAAATAAAAAAAATACCCAAAAAAATGATTAAAAAAACATCTAAAAAATAAATTGACTTAAAAAGCAAACAACAAAAAAAACAAAGACAAAAAAAACAAAATTAAAAAAACAACCCCAAAAAAAACCCTCTAAAAATAATGGCTAAAAAAAATAACAAAAAAAGCAAAAAAAAACCCATAAAAAACTTAAACAAACGACTTTTAAATACCAAAAAATAAAATTTATATATGCAAATATTAATTCTCATAGAAAAAGCAGTGAAATTAACACTTGGCTTTCTAATGACTATATTTTTCATTTTACTATTCAAACTATGGGCTCAAAAAGAACAAGGATACTTGTTTTTTGTCGGAGACTACGGAACAATCATAACAATAATCATTATAACATTCGGAATTACATTCATCATAGAAACCCTTTGGAAATGGGAAGTCAGGGAAGTGCTTAAACCTGAAAGAAGGAAACCAAAATGGATTCGCCGCTAAAATTACTTATTTACGGGATTGCAACAGCGACAATAATATTCATAATCTATAACATTTTCATTATGCCACATACAGAAACGGAAAAAGAAATAAAAAAAGGCATTGATTTAGCACACGGCAATATTGGAAAATTATATTCAAAAGAAATTTACTTCAAAGAAGGGTTTTCGCTAAAAGCCAAAAATATGGAAACACCCATAATTAATATAAGATTTGAATGCTCAGACTTTCAAACATGCAGCGGCCAAAAAATAAAAATTGAGCCAAAAAACATAAATGCAAAAACCACTTTTTCAACAATGGCACATTTCAGATGCAAACCCCTAAAACTTGGAGGAACGCAAATAATTGATGACTGCACGGTTTACTTTGGCGACAAACCTGCAAACATAGAAATACAAAACGTAATAATACCAAACAATGCAAAACAAAAAGAAACAATAAAATTCAGTTTTGAATTGGCAAACAACGGAAAAATAACAGCGGCAAAATTAAATTACGAAATATTGTTTTATTTTATAATAAAAGAAGGTGAAGAAAAAAAAGAAATACTAGCCCAGAATATTTTAGGAGAAATAAACGAAATAAATCCTAATGAAAAATACACAATTGCAAGACAAATAATCCTGGCAAAAGCAGGCAACTACATTGTTAAAATAATTGCAAACTCTGAAGACGCTGGAATTGCAGAATGGGAAAAAGAAATATTCGTAGAACAATCAACAAACACAAAATGCACAGCAACAAAAAAAGGAAAAACAATTTTAGAAGAAGGAATATGCAAAACCTATTATGAATGCGAAGGCTGTGAATTCGGATACGAATGCGCCTCAAAATGGAGAGAAAAAGGAATAGAAACAGAAAATGCCGAAGTATATGCTACAAATATTAAAGTAATCAGCCAACCAACCAACGGTGAATGCAAAACTTAAAGACACAAAAAAACACCATAAAAAAAATCATTTTTCTTCAAGCCTTGCAGAAACAATTTCAAGCCTTCCTGAATTATCAGAATCCATTTTTGGAACCGAATTAGAAATCAAAATTCTTTTTTTGAAAATCGGACAATCCAATACAAGAGTTTCATACTCCCCACCTTCTCCGCCAATATGCAAACCATTCTTTTTATTAAGCGAAACCAAATCAGATATGGCTGCAAAATCCAATTTTCTGCCAAGCCAACTTTTATCCAACCCTTGAGCCCCAACCCCAACAAATATTACGTTAAAACCCTCAAAAACAAGCTCTTTTAAATAAGATTCCTGATCTCTTTGCCAAATAGGTGCAAACATTTTAACACCTATACTATCACAAATGTCTTTGACTCTTTTGCGTTGATATTCAGAGGCTAAAGCACCAACACCAACACCATCAATACCATATTCTTTCTTTGCGATTCTTAACGCGCTTTCAAGATCTTCAAGCTCATGCTCCTTAACCCCATTTGTATTATAATACATTATAGGCAAGCCAATGGCTTCAGCCTGAAGCTTGGTAACATCTATTGCCGCAGTATGAAACATATAACTAGCCTTGTTTTCTGAACGCATAGTTATAAGACAATTTACAGAATAGTTTCTTTTCAATGCAGCATAAATAGTATAAGTAGAATCCTTTCCACCGGAAAAAAGCACACCATAAACCATAATTACAAAAAATAGCACAAACAAAAACAATTTAAGAAGAACCTAATCAAACACTTTTAATAAAACTTTTAAAGGAGCGGTAACTTATGGAAATCGGATATGAAAAAGACTTGCTTGTATTGCCATTTGACCACAGAGGTTCGCTTTTGAAAAAGCTTTTTGGAATAGAAGGGAGAAAACCAACAAAAGAAGAAGCAGAAAAATACTCATTGCTTAAACAAATGGTTTATGAAGGATTTCTTGAAAGCATAAAAATGGGAGTACCGAAAGAAACAGCAGCAATATTAGTTGATGAAGAATTCGGAGCAAAAATACTCAAAGACGCAAAAGAAAAAGGATTCATGACTGCAATGCCTGTTGAAAAATCCGGACAAGACGAATTCGACTTTGAACACCCTGACTTCAAAAGCCATGTCAAAAGAGTTGACCCAACAATTGTAAAAGTATTAGTAAGATACAATCCAGAAGGAGATAAAGAACTCAACAAAAGACAACTTCAAAGACTCAAACAAATTTCTGATTTTGCGCACGAAATACAAAAAAAATTCATGTTTGAACTATTAGTGCCAGCAACAGAAGAACAATTAAAAAAAGTTGGCAACGACAAAGCAAAATATGACGCCGAAACAAGACCAAAATTGATGGTAAAAGCAATGAAAGAAATACAAAACTCAGGAGTTGAACCTGACATTTGGAAACTTGAAGGAGTAGAAAAAATCGAAGACTCAAAAAAATTAGTAAAGCAAGCCAAAAGCAACGGTAGAAATTCAGGAATAATAACACTTGGCAGAGGGGAAGACCCAGAAAAAGTAAAAGAATGGCTCAAAGTAGGTGCAAAAGTAAAAGGCATAATAGGATTCGCAGTAGGAAGAACAGTTTTTTGGGAACCAATGAAATTGCTTAACGAAGGAAAAATTACAAGAGAAGAAGCGGCAAAACAAGTGGCGCAAAATTACAAAACACTAGTTGACCTTTGGAACAAAGAAAAACAAAAATAAAAAAATATCTCTCCAAAAAATAAAATTTTTTTTGGTCGCCAAAAAAACTCAAAGCCACAACAAAAATGAAAATAAATTCTAAAAAAAACTTGCTAACCAAAATAAAGACAAAAAAAACGAAAAAGAAAAAAAATCCGCTGAAAAAAGCGACCAAAAAAAAACCAAAATAAATTAATTGAAAAAACAAATTTGAAAATTTAATCAACAGCTTTTGTTGAAATGCATTTATTAGCCAACCCAACTTCATTTTTCCCGCCAAGATATATCGGAGTGCGCTGGGCAAGAGACACAGGCTTAACGTTATGCAAAGATTCTGACCCGTTAGACCCTAATCCACCAGCCTGTTCAACAATCAAAGCCATTGGATTAGCTTCAAAAACCAAACGAAGCTTACCATTAGGCGAAGATTTTAAAGCAGGATAAGTAAAAACCCCGCCATAAGAAAGTATCTGTTGAATATCAGGAACAAATCCCCCAGAAAACCTCAATTTATAACCCTGATTTTCAAGTTCTGAAATAAATTTTAAATGTTCCGGAAACCAATCATTCCGCAAACCGCCAGGAGAATAAATTTTTCCATCAGGAATAGACAATGATTCTCTTCTCAATTCAAAAACCCCCCTGCCATTCATTATGAACTCGTGCACTCCATTTTTGGCAGTATATACCAAAGAAGTGAGAGGGCCATAAATTATATACATTGCAGCATCCATTTTGGAGCCTTTCTCCATCACATTTCCCTCATTAAAAACACCAACAATAGTTCCAACAGCAAGATTAGTCTTAACCAAAGAACTCCCATCCAAAGGATCCAAAGTCACTCCATAAGAACCCTTGGCTTTTTTTATTTCAACAATATTGTCCTGCTCTTCGGAAGCAATAGTGCGAACAAGCCTTGACTTTTCCATGGCCTTCATAAAAGTCATATCAGCAAATTTATCAAGCTCCAATTGTTCCTCGCCAAAAATATTCTTGGTTGAAGAAACACCCATATGAGTCAAAAAAGCAGATTTAACAAGCTTTGATTTTTCAGCAATTTTAAGCAAAATAGTAGCAATATGAGAATCAACTTTTTCTTTCCTCAAATGTTCAGCAAAACTAACACCAGACAAAAAAACCACTAATTTTAAATGCATCAGAAATTAATAAAAAACAACCTTTACATCAAATCAATGAATGAAAAACAAAAAACCAAAAACGCCAATTAAAGAGGCATATAAAAAAATAAGCGAAGAAAACATTGACAAAAAATTCAATCATGAAAAAAACGAACCAACAACAACAGTAAAAAATTGCAAAAATGGCAAAAACCTGCAACAAACACATAAAACAAAAACAAGCCAAAACCCAGACAAAATAAAAACAACACCTATATTAGAAGAAATAAAAAAAATGTTAAAAAAAAAATTATTTTGAAAAAATAAGCTCAAAAAATGTTGCGTGAAAAAAATGGAAACACAAGAATTATACGACAAATACGGCCTTTCAGAAGGGCAACTAGTTTCAATAAAAAAAGGAAAACAAGAACTAACAGGATATTTACTTCCCATTCTAACAAACAAAAAAAACATTATAAGGCTAAAACTAAAATCAGGATACAACATAGGGATCAAAATTAGCGAAAAACTTGAAATAAAAAAACTTGAAGATATAAAAAAACCTGCCAAAGCAGAAAAAAAAGAAATAAAACAAAACCCAAAACTTCCAAAAATAGCAATATTACACACAGGAGGCACAATAGCAGGACGGGTAGATTACAGAACAGGCGGAATCGAAACAAGCTTCGAACCAGAAGACCTTCTCACAATGTTTCCAGAACTAATGGAAATAGGAAACTTCACATCAAAACTAATTACAAAAATGTGGTCCGACGATTTAAGATTCAAACACATAGAAATACTAGCAAAAGAAGCAAAAAAAGAATACGAAACAGGAGTGAAAGGAATCATAATAGGAATAGGCACTGACAACCTTGCGGTTGCATCAGCAGGGCTATCCTTTGCAATTGAAAAATGCCCAATCCCAATAATCCTTGTAGGTTCACAACGCAGCTCCGACAGAGGCAGTTCCGATGCTGCAATGAACCTAATTTGCGCCGCACAATTCATTGCGCAAAGCGACTTTGCAGGAGTCGCCATCTGTATGCACAATTCAAGCTCAGACGACAAATGCGCAATACTACCTGCATGCAAAACAAAAAAACTGCACTCCTCAAGAAGAGATGCATTCAAACCAATAAACGACACGCCAATAGCATACATAGACTACGAAACAAAAAAAATAGAATTCATAAAGAAAAATTACTCAAAAAGAACAGAAGAAAACATGATAATAAAACCAAACTTTGAAGAAAAAGTTGGACTGCTAAAAGCACATGTAAACATGTTTCCGGAACAATTTGAATTCTTCCACGAAAAAAAATACAAAGGACTCGTAATAGAAGGCACAGGATTGGGGCATATTCCTGGACACGATCCAAACGAATACACTGCAATACACCGAAAAATATTCCCCGCACTCAAAAAGTTTATTGACAACGGCGGAATAGCAATAATGACAACAAACACAGTTTACGGAAGAGTACAAATGCACGTGTACGACAAAGGAATAGACATAGCAAACCTGGGCGTAATTTCCGGAGAAGACATGCTACCAGAAACAGCACTCGTAAAACTATCATGGCTATTAGGAAATTATCCGCCAAACGAAGCCAAAAAACTTATAACAAAAAACCTTAGAGGCGAAATAAGCGAATTCACAAGATACGACTAAAAAAACACCAGCATAAAAAAAACAAATTTTTAGCCCAAAAAAACTACGAAAAGACAAAAGAAAAATATTTAAGCAACTAATATTAAATAAAAACAGGCGAGAATATGAAAGAGTCAAGAACCAGAAGCCTTATGAAAGCAATAACATTCAGAATACTGGCATCAGCAGTGACAGGCCTAACATTTTTTGTATTCACGAACAACCACGAACTTGCAATAGGCTTTGGACTGGTTGACTTTATAACAAAACTAATACTGTTCTATTTGCATGAAAGAGCATGGCTAAGAGTGCCAAATTATGACTTTAACTCAATTTTAAAAAAAATCTCAAAAACACCAAACTATTTTATTTATCCGCAAAAGCAAAAATAAAAAACAATACTTTTAAATCATATAAGCAATTTTTATTTTAAAATGGAGGATAATTCATACTTCAAAAAAATAGGGTTAAAGTGCGGATTGGAATGCCACCAACAAATAGACACAGGAAAACTGTTTTCAAGAACGCCAAGCAAATTAAGAGAAGACGAACCCGAATTCACAATAAAAAGAAAACTCAGAATAGTTTCATCAGAATTAGGAGAAATAGACAAAGCAGGAATTGAAGCCTTCAAAAAATCAATGAAATACATTTACGAAGGATACAAAGACACAATATCCTTAGTTGAAATCGACGAAGAGCCACCGCAACCAATCGACAAAGAAGCACTAAAAATAGCACTCCAAATAGCCATTATGTTCGGAAGCCAACCAATCGAAGAAACATTTATAATGAGAAAAATGGTAATAGACGGATCAAACACATCAGGATTCCAAAGAACAACACTTCTTGCAACAGGAGGAGAAATAAAACTAAAAAACAAAACAATAGGAATCCAAACAATAGTGCTAGAAGAAGACGCCGCAAGGCCAATAAAAAAAAACGAAACAGAAATATATTACAGACTGGACAGATTAGGAATACCATTAATTGAACTTGCAACAGAACCTGAAATAGAAACGCCAGAAGAAGCAAAAGAAACGGCAAAGGCAATAGGCACGATATTCAGGTTGACAGGCAAAGTAAAAAGAGGACTTGGAACAATAAGACAAGACTTAAATGTATCAATAAAAGAAGGAAACAGAGTAGAAATAAAGGGCATACAAGACTTGGAAATAATCGACGAATATGTAAAAAGAGAAGCACAAAGACAAACAAAACTAATAGAAGCAAAAAAAGAACTGGAAAAAAGAGGGCTCAAAAAACAAGATATAAAAACAGAAACAAAATATTTAGAAGAAGCACTTGCAAAAAGCGAATCAAAAATAATAAAAAACGGAATAGTAAATAAAGAAAGAATCATTGGAATAAAACTCCCAAAATTCAACAACATACTTGGAATTGAAATACAACCAAACAGAAGGATAGGCACAGAATTTGCAGACAGAGTCAAAACAAAATCAGGACTAAAAGGAATATTCCACAGCGACGAACTGCCAAATTACGGAATAACACAAAAAGAAAAAGAAGAAATAGCAAAAATACTCGAATGCAAAAAAGAAGATGCATTTGCATTTGTTGTAGGAAAAGAAGAAAAAGCAAAAACAGCAATAGAAGCAATAGTTGAAAGAGCAATACAATGCTTAGATGGTGTGCCAGAAGAAACAAGAGGCGCACTAGAAGGCGGAAACACAGAATATCTAAGACCCCTGCCGGGAGCCGCCAGAATGTACCCAGAAACAGACCTTGAAAGCATTGAAATAACACAAGAAATGATTGAAGAAGCAAAAGAAAACATGCCAAAAAGCGAAACAGAGAGAATAAAATTATACCAAACATGGGGTTTAAATGAAAAACACATAAACGAAATGAAACTAAGCAATTTTGCACCATTATTCGAAAAAGAAGTGGAAAAAGGAGCAGACCCTAAAAAAACAGCAGTTTTCCTGCTTGAAACACTAACCGAAGCAAAAAGAGAAGAAGAAAAAGTTGAAGAACTAAACGAGAACGCACTCTCAGAAATAATCAACCTAATCAAAAAAGGAAAAGCACACAAAGAAATACTCAAAGATTTGACAATAATGAAAGCAAAAAACCCAGATACAAAAACCGAAATACTACTAGAAAACCTCGCTGGAAAAACAAGCCACGAAGAAGCTGAAAAAACAATAAAAGAAATCGTAAAAAACAATATTGAAATGATAAAAAAACAAAAAGAAAGAGCTATAAGTCCATTAATGGGAGACGCAATGAAACAACTCAAAGGAAAAATAAGCGGAAAAGAAATAAGTGAAATACTAAAAAAACACATAAACGAAGCACTCAAGTAATACTTATGAAAAAAAAATTGACTTGGACAAAAATAAAAAAATACTTTTCAAAAATCAAAAGAAACCCTGATTCACACAAAGGACAAAACGGAAAAGCGCTAATAATAGGAGGATCAGAACAATTAGTAGGCGCTGCTGGGCTGGCAGCAATGTCAGCCATGGCTGCAATGCGCACAGGAATAGATTTATGCATTGTTGCAACACTTGAAAAACCAGGGTGGATAATAAACTCCTACTCTCCAGACTTAATTGTAAAAAAAATACCTGGAAAAAAATGGGCAAAAAAACACTTAAACAAACTATTAAAACTGTCAAAAAATGCAAATTCAACACTAATAGGAAATGGAATGGGAAAAGAAAAAACAACACAAAAACTCATAAAAAAATTCGCACAAAAATGCAAAACACAACTAATAATCGATGCCGACGCAATAAGAGCCTGCAAAAACATGAAATTCAAAAAACCACCACTTATCACACCACACAAAAAAGAATTTGAAGACATGACTGGAAAAAAAATTCTAGAAAAAAACATCAAAAAAACATGCGAAATAGTAGAACAAGCTGCAAAAAAACAAAATATGATTGTCCTGCTCAAAGAAAAAATTGATATCATAAGCGACTCAAAAAACACATATTTAAACTACACTGGCGACCCAGGAATGACAAAAGGCGGAACAGGAGATATACTTGCAGGGATTTGCACAGGTTTGATAGCATTGGGTGCAAAACCTTTTGAAGCTGCATGCACAGCAGCATACATAAACGGAAAAATCGGGGAAAAACTACGCAAAAAACAAGGATATTCTTACCTGGCATCAGATTTTATTAATGAAATACCAAATTGGACAAAAAAAATAATAAAATAAAAAAAACAAACCGACAAAAGACAAAAAAAATAATTAACAGAAAACCAATCCACAAAAAACAAGCAACAAAAAAAATCACAACGCCTTATAACCTATAACAAAAACAAACCCAATAATAGAAACCACTAAAAGAAAAGACAACAATATATCCAAAGGCAGCATAACCAAAATAGCTGCACGCTCTGCATTTAAACCAAACTTTAACCCCACAAGCCTATAATAAAGAGAAACCGAATAAAACTGAAAAAACAAAGCAGAAATCCAACCAACTAAAGGCACAAGAAACATCAAACACTGAACAAAGTTTACACACGCAAAAAGGTAAATAACCTCGCTATTAAAATCCTCCAACTTGCCGATTTTATGCTTCATAAAATCAGCAAGAAAAAAAGTAATAGAACCCCAAAAAAAAGCAAAAACCAATTGAAAAATAAAAAATAAAGGAGCTAAAATAAAATAAGAAAAAACAACAAGCAAAGACAATAAAAAAGACTGAAAAAAGCCACCATTAGTTAAAATCAAATAAAGAAAAACAAAAACAGAAATTTGAATATTAAAAACAAAAGCAATTGGAAAAAAAGCTTTGGCAAAAGTCATTATAGAATCCTTTAAATTTGATTTGCGAGAAGCAATGCGATCAACTTCGGAACGATCAAAAAAAAATTTCAACATATTCCAATAACTAATCATAAAAAAACCACAAAAAAAAGGAAAACACATTATTTAATTTTTGCTATTAACGCTTGGAACAAAAAAAATAATAAATACCACATAAATCATTACTTGTAAATGAAACATAAAACAATAACATCAATAAGACCATGGGGAAAATTCGAACAATACACTTTAAACCAAAAAACCACCATCAAAATTATCACAGTAAAAAAAGGCGGAATACTTTCGCTACAATCACACAAAAAAAGAGAAGAACTATGGATAGCACTTGACAACGGATTGGTTGCAGAAATAAACGGAAAAAAAACAAAACTGAAAAAAGGACAAAAAATAATAGTGCCACGAGGAGCAAAACACAGAATATCGGCAAAGTCAACAGCCAGATTTTTAGAAATATCTTTTGGACATTTTGATGAAAACGATATAAAAAGATTTGAGGACAAATACGGCAGAATATAAAAAAAATAAAAAAAACAGCAAAGAAAAAACAAATTAAATTTCAAAAATAAAAAAATTTGGCTTACAAAAAAAATAAATGGCTAAAAAAATAAGAACACAAAAACGAAAAAAAATGGCTCGCAAAAAAAAACAAAATTTCAAACAAAAAAAATACCAAGCAAAAAAAATAATCTAAAAAAACGGCTAGCCAAAAAAAATTAAAAAAAATGTCCAAAAAAAACATGAAAAAAAATTGCCTAAAAAAAACGGCTAGCAAAAACAAGCCAAAAAAAACTTTGATAGCCAAAGAAAAAAAAGAATTTTGTTTCAGCCAGAAATGAAAATAACAAAAAAAATCTTTGCTTCACAACATGCCTTTTGCAATTTTTTTACCCTTGCGCAAACATTTTTTATGCCAATACTGCCCAGCCCACTTTTTTTCGGTATTACCCTCGCCACAAACAACGCACTTTTCAGAATATTTGCCTTCAAACTCAACCTTACTACTTTCTAATTTTTTCTCCCCACTACTTTTTTCTTTTCCAAAACCCAAAATATTCCCAAAAAAACCCATAAAACAACCAAATAATAATTCAAAACCAAGCAATATTTAATGATTTGCACAAAAAAACGCCTTTAAACAATGTTTTTTATAAAATAGATTTCAATTATTAAAGTCGGTTTATAACAAATTATAAATTAGTTCTGCAACTTACAAACAAAGACAAAGAAAAAACAACATTGTAATTAATTTATAACATTTTGCCAAAAAAAACTTATTTTATGATAATAGGTGTCGTAGGAAAACCAAGTTCTGGCAAAAGCACATTTTTTAACGCTGCAACAATGCTTAACGTGCCAATGGCATCATACCCTTTCACAACCATAGAAGCCAATAAAGGAATTGGATTTGTCAGAGTGGAATGTGTAGACAAAGAATTCAACGTACAATGCAACCCACGTACTGGATTTTGCCATAACCATATAAGGTATGTCCCTGTAGAACTAATTGATGTAGCAGGACTAGTGCCAGGAGCACACGAAGGAAAAGGAATGGGAAACCAATTTCTATCAGACTTGTCAAGAGCAGATATTTTAATACACGTAGTTGATGCAAGCGGAAGCACAAACGAAAAAGGGGAAAACGTCCCAATGGGTTCATACGATCCGTGCAACGACGTACTATTCCTTGAAGAAGAAATAGATTTATGGTTTTTAGGAATAATTGAAAAAAACTGGCCAAAATTTGGAAAAAGCCCCATCGACTCAAAATCAAAACTAATAAACACGATGAGCCAAAACCTTTCCGGAATAGGCACAATGCCAAAACACATAGAAGAAGCAATGCATAAAACAGGATTAGGCGAAAAAAAACTATCTGATTGGACTCAAGAAGAAAAACTCAAATTCGCCAAAAAATTAAGAGAAATATCAAAATCAACCATAATAGCAGCAAACAAAATGGATTTGCCCACCGCAAAAACCAATATTGAAAAACTAAAAGAAAAATTTCCGACAAAAATAATAATACCTTGCTCAGGAATATCGGAACTTACACTAAAAAGAGCATCAAAAGAAGGCGCAATAGAATATTCGCCAGGAGACAAAGAATTTACAATAAAAAAAGAACTCAACGAAAAACAAAAAACAGGAATAGAATACATCAAAAAAAATGTCCTGGAAAAATTTGGCACCACCGGAGTACAGGAAGTTCTGGAAAAAGCAGTCTTTGGCGTACTAGGTTATAAAGCAATATTCCCCGGCGGAACAAAAGGATTGACAGACTCAAAAGGCAATGTCCTGCCAGATTGCTTCTTACTGCCAAAAGAAGCAACAGCCCTAGATTTTGCATTTGCGCTACACACAGACTTTGGAAACCACTTCATCAAAGCAATAAATGTAAAAACAAAACAATTAATAGGCAAAGACCACATACTTGAACACAGAGATGTAATCGAAATAGTTCACGGTGCATAAAAAAAACAAATACTAAAAAAAACAAATCTTGGTCAAGACTTGCAACTTAAAATACCAAATTTACCAAAAAATATCAAATAATTTTATTGCGCAAATTCAACGAAAAAACAAAAAAAAGAACAAAAAGCACCAAAAGCAAAGGAAAAGAATAAACACCAAAACCACTAATTAGCATTACTTTAGATACAATACCTGAAAGAGTTTCACCACCCATTACACCAGCAGAAACTATTACGCCAACACCCACCAAATAACCAAATTTTTTCTCGACAAAATCCCTCAAAAGCCCCCCAACACCAAGCAAAACACCCAAAGTAGGACCTAAAAAAAGCCCGATGCCAAAAACCAATGGCAACACAGGAGTTTTTTTATTAAAAATGTTTTCAAAAACAACCCAAATAAACGCAACAAGAAAACCAAAAAGAAAAACAAAAAAATTCTGAAAACCTGAAATAGCAGAAGCAACTATTTGAGCTTGAGGAGCAGGCATTGAAGAAGTAAAAAATTCACCAGAATAAATGTCCAATATTCCTTGAAAAACAAAAGGTGCAAGCAAACCAACAACAACAACCACAATCAAATCAACAATCAATATGTCCTTTGGCTTGGTGCCAATAATTTTTGCAGATTTATAATCATGCCCAATATCACCAGCAATAGCACTTGCAATAGACACAAAACAAACAACAAGAAAAACAGAATAATAATCAATATTCAAACCAAAAACAGAAAAAAAACCAATTACAACCAAACCAACAATCAACCCGAATTGCTCCAAAGGATCAATATCCGTTTCGCCAGTCATCATTGCAGCAACAGAAACCATCATCCAAACACCTAATACAGCAATAGCAGCAACAACAATTGGAACACCGATTAAATACAAAGCAAAAAAAGACACGAAAGAAAACAAAGGCAAAAACTTCCAATACCAAGGAACACCCACCCATTTTAGTAAAGGAAAAAAAATCTTTTTAGCCCTTGGCAAAACATAAGAAACAAAAAAACCAACACCGCTGCCTATAACAACACCCATTCCTAAACCCTGAACCAAACCAATAGACTCAGACAAAGGAAATGCATTAAGCAACACCAAAACAGGAACCAAAACCAACCAACCAAAAAAAGAACCAAAAAACCAAGAATCAAAACCAGCTTTTTTACCCAAAAGAAAACCCACACAAACAGCTAAAGGCATCGGATAAAACAAAAATTCCAAACCAAGTTTTGGATAAACGCTTATCAAAAAACCATTCGCAAAAAAATTATCACGAAACAAAACAAACAAACCAGCCAAAGAAACAGCCAAAAAAAGAAAAAAAGTATTCCTACCTATATCAGATTGAGCCTTTATAACCTCGGCACCAGCTGAACCACTAGGATAAGGCAAATCCAATTCATCAACAAAAACCCTGCGCAACGGCATGGAAAGCAAAACACCCAAAACACCAGCACAAACACCCAAAACAGCCAACTCCAAAACACCAGGCAACTTAACTACAAAACCCTTTGATTGCAAATACAAAATACCTGGAATCGTAAAAACAATACCTGAAGCCAACAAACCCCCAACAGTTCCGCCAGCTTGGGCAACATTCAATTCATGCTTATTACCCTTTCCAAAAAAAACAGAACTAATTTTTACAAGAAAACCAGCAACAATAGCACTAAACACTATTGGCCAAGGCAAAGCTCCAACCTTCAAAGCAACATAACTAGAAACAAACAACAAAAAAACAGCAAGAAAAACAGCAATCAACACAGCCCTGAAAGTCAAACCAGAACCGCCATTCTCCTCAGGAACAAACTCTTTACCAACCATTAAAAAAAATACAACAAGCAATAAATAAAAAGCTACTTAAAAAACAAAAAACAAATTAAGACAATAAACGACAAAATAGTAAAATTACACTTTCAAAAGAAATTGTGAAAACTCAAACCCACATCAGAAGCATCTCTTCCAAGTTTATAATCCCCAATAGAAATGTCATACAAATCAAATCCATTTAAATCTATTTCATTCAAAGTATTATATTCAGGACCATAACTTAACAAGATCATAGGATCCCAAAAATAAAACTTGCCATCTATAAAAACAAGAGCTTTAGAATGACCTTTTGATCTATAAAACAATGCCTTAAAACCTAGTCTGCGAGCACATGCAATAGCTACATGCGTATAATCAACACAACCAGCAATTTTACCACGTTCATGAGACATAAAAACACGACGATCGGATAATATTTCCTCGGCACTTCTACTTGCATAATTTTTAGCTAAAACTTCATCACTGACAGGAACTTGCAATAATTTAACAACAATTTTTTTGCCAAGCTTTTCAAAAACTTGGGCTGGACTGTATTTAACCCTGCCATTCTTGTTTATAAACTCAGCAACAAACCGAGCAACAACAGGGCCATTACTTGAAACAAGTTTTCCTTCAGGCATCTCAAAAATTTTAGAAGCACGATTTGCAAATATTTTATAGGGCTTTGAATTAAAAAAACCGGAAACCTTTTTAGATTTTCTCAGTCTCAGAAGAAGACTCAATCTTCTCTCATCTCTACTTTTCCTACCTCTAAAATTATTTTTTTTTGACATAAAAACACTTTAAAAAAAAAGAACAATCGCACTCCTAAAAAAATAACTAGCCCCACCCGGATTCGAACCGGGGTCCCAGGCTCACTTCGCAGCAAAAAATCAAACAAACAAAACTTATTGATTTCCCAACATATTTCCAAAAAAATGCTGCGCCAAAGGCCTGTATCCTTAGCCACTAGACGATGGGGCTAACAAAAATATTAAATAACTGCCTTGGAAAGTCTTTTTAAAATGATATTTACACAAAAAAAACACTTAAAAATTATTTAAAAAAACACAATTTCCACAAAAACACGATAGACATAAATTAAAAACACTAAAGTTTTCTTTATTAATATGCAAAAAGACAACATAAAAGAAAAAAAAGAAACCCTAAACGAAGAAGAAAAAGAAAAATTGCTGGAAATGAGCGAAATAAGCATACTGATAAACGACTATGAATACATTTTTTCCGATTTTGACCCAAGACCTTACTCAAAAAAATCAATTTCTGATGATTTCATAATAGCAGCCAAAAAAGCAAGCATAGGAAAAAACGGAGAAACATTAGAACTAAAATTCCTAATACCGAAATCAAACAGAAATATTGAAATTGAAAGCGTTATAAAAAAAAGACTCCATGAACACTTCAAAAAACACCACACAATACTTGACAACGAGGTAAAAAACATAAAAAAGAAAGGCATAACAATGACAATAACAGGATTCCTGCTAATGATAATAGCTGCATATCTCCGTACCATAGAAGGAACAAACTTATTCCTTAAATTTATTACAGTAATAATAGAACCAGCAGGCTGGTTCACTACTTGGTTGGGGCTTGACGAAATATTTTATTCAACAAAAGAAAAAAAAGAAGACCACGAATTCTACTCAAAAATGGCGAAATGCAGAATAAGCTTCTATTCATTCTAAAGCAAAATAAAATGATTTTAGCACCTTTTAAAAGGTTTTGCCAGCAAAAACAAATTCTGTGACAACAAAATTTTGGGCGAGTAGCTTAGCCTGGTTGGAGCACGCGACTGATAATCGCGCGGTCGGCGGTTCAAATCCGCCCTTGCCCATACAAAAAACTTAGCTCAACAAAAAATTCAAACCAAAAAATAATTCAAAAAAATAGCTTACAAAACAAAAAAAACAAAATTGCAAACAAAAAAAAAGAAAAATGACAAAAAAGCGGCTCACCAAAAAAATCAACTAAAAAAAACCAAAAATCAAAAAAAATAATTCAAAAAAAAAACTCAAAAAAAACGGCTCGCCAAAAAAAACACATCAAAAACAAAAAAAATATCGTCTTAATTGAATTTAAAAAAAAACACCACAAATAAAATAAACAAGAGAATACATTATCAAACCATATGCAAATACCAAAATTCACATTAATAATCGCAGCAATAATAACCACAATATATATTTCACTTTCCACAATGCTTTTCTTTGCAACACAACAAATCTTGATAAATTACGGGTTTTGGTTCGGCCAACCTTGGAACATAATATTCCACATATTTATACACGCAAGCTACGGACACTTAATAACAAACCTTGCAATGCTCTTATCAGCAGGATTTGTAGTTGAAACAATTATTGGTTGGAAAGAAACAGCAAAAATATTCTTCCTCGGCGCGGCTTTTTCCGCAATAATGTTTGCAATAATCAACCCATTCAACTCGCTTATAGGTGCAAGCGGCGGAGCCGCAGCACTTCTATCAGCAGCATTCCTCACAAACCCAAAAAAAACAATAGTAGTAGCAATAATCGGAACAATCATAGCATTTTTAATTTCTGGCGGAATAAGCATTAAAATAGAAGAACAAAAAGAAAAAACAAAAAATGAAATAATAAAACTAGAACAACAAAAACAACAAGCAGTAAAAGACAACAATCAACAAAAAATTGAAATTGTTCAAAACCAGATAGAAACTAAAACAAAAGAACAAAAACAAATAAAACAAGGAATAGAAATAACAAAAAAAACAAAAACAAATTTTGAAGTGCACTTATTTGCAGGAATATTCGGCGCATTATACATGTACATATTCAAAAGAAAAATTGTAAAAGAAACATCAAAAAATCTTTTTTTATCTCTAAAAAAAATAAGAATAAAATCAAAAAAAAAACAAAAGTGAAAACTCAACAATTGACAAGCAATAAATGACAATACTCCAAAATATTCCGCAAAATTGAAAAAGTCAGTTTAAAGAAAAACACCAAAAAAATTTAAAAAAGTAAAAAAAAACAAAAATTTAAAGTTACAATTTCTCCCAAACTTCAACAAAATTATCAACAACATCATCCAAAAAGCTTTCCTTGTAACCAACCAAAACAGACGCAACCCTGTCCTTGTTAACTATTTTATAAAAAGTCTTTTTTCCCGAAACATATTTTTGCACTATTTGAAACTCAACAAGCTTTTCCAAATGAAACAAAACAGTAGAACTGCCAAACCCTGAATTTTTCACAATAGTTTCAAACGCCGCGCTGCGCTTCTGCATAAGAAAAACAACTATGCTTCTAACATTATCCTGCCTAAGCAAAGACATTAATTTGGTTTCATCAAATTTTTCCCTCACTAAAAAATACCTCAAAAACTTTGAATCACGCTCTGTTTTCACCAAATGCTTTTTCACCAAATAATCCAAATGATACTGCAAAGCCCCAGTGGCAAAACCAGACCTGCGTTGTATTTCTCTAAAATGCAAACCAGGATTAGCACGTATTATTTCATAAATTTTCTTTCTTGCATCAAGACGAAGCGCTTCCTCAAGAGCATCTTGCATCTTAATACCTCATTTTTCTTCCTTTGCAAAAAAATTTGACCACGACTTGCGATAAAATATGGCTATAAAAATCAAAAACATTATGGCAAAATCAAAAACTTTTGCGGAAGCATAGCCAAGAAAATTTCCAGGAGAAAAATAAATATCAATAATCTCTATTAACCATTTCAAAACAAACAGAAAAAAAGCAAATGATATTAAAAGTATCCTTGTTGATTTGGATTTGCGCCAACCAAAAAAAGAAATGACAAAAACAACCAACGAAACTAAAAACAAAAGATAAGTTATCGGAATTTCAAATTGTTTTGCGAGTTCAGTGACGGGTCTAAGCGAATCCCAAAAATAACCTTCAGCAAATACGACACTTGAAAACAAAATCAAAAGCAAAAAAACACAAGAAAATTTCATAAAAAAAACCCCCCTGACTTCAAAAAAAGCCAACAAAGGCAATAATAAAAAAATACAAACGCCTTTTAAATTCCTTTATTTTAATAAAAAAAAAGAAAAAAAAGGAAAAAGAAAATAAAGGGAGGTGTGAGGTGAAATTTACTTTTTCCTTTTTCTATAACTTTCCTGTTTTTTATTTATAAATGATTTATGGTACAATAAACAAAAAAAAGCTTGTTTTTTAACTAAATAAGAATAAAAAATAATTAATGAAAACCCATTTATTCGCTGTTTTTTTATTGGTTTTAACAGGTTGTATCCAAAACACGCAAGAAACTGACATACAAGCTTATTTCTGCCCGAGGGACATGTGCGAAGAAAGAACAATAACAGCAATAGAATCCGCAAAAAATTCAATTGACATAGCAATGTATTCTTTTACATCCGACAGCCTTGCAAAAGCTCTTGAAGAAAAATCTAAAAAAGGAATAAAAGTAAGGATTGTCGCCGATTATTTGCAATCTAACTCAAAATATTCAGATTTTAATGAAATGAAAAAAGCAGGCATAGAAATTAGGTTTGCTCCAAAAAACAAAGTGATGCACAATAAATTTGCAATAATTGACGAAGAAATCGTACTTACGGGTTCATACAATTGGACAAAAAACGCAAATACTTCCAACTTTGAAAATTTCGTTTTAATAAAAGACAAAAAAACCGGAAAAGAATATGAAAAAGAATTCTTTAACATTTGGGTGAAATCTGAATAAGAAAAACTACTTCAATAAAACTACTTAAATTTTTCAATTTCCTTTCGAACTATTCTGGCATCGGCTTTGCCGCGCAACTTTTTCATTACCGCGCCTATTAAAAAATTCAAAGCCTTTGAACTGCCAGACTTGAAATCTGAAAAAGCCGATTTATTTTCTTCAACAACCGATTTCACGGCAGAAGAAATATCAACAACTGAAGAATCCATAAGCAAATTGTTAGAAGAAAGATAATGTTCAGGTTCAACCCCATCCAAAGCATACTTGATTAAAGACTCTTTAGCATTCTTTTCACTTACCTTTCCTAAAGAAAGAAGTTTAACTAACCCAGCAATGCCTGAAGAAGTTATTTTAGTGGAAGAAAGTTGCAAAGAATTATAATTCAAAACACCTAAAAGCTCTCTTGAAATTATTTTTGTGGCTATTTTAACATCTATTTTGGCACAATCCTCAAAAATTTCAGAAATAAGTTTGTCCCCAACAAGAACCTTGGCATCATATTCTTTAAGCCCATACTGTTTCATGAAACGCAAAGCCTTTTGCTCTGGAAGTTCTGGAATACTTGCCTTGATTTTTTCAAGCCAATCTTGGCTTATTTCAATTTTTGGCAAATCAGGATCAAAAATATAGCCATAATCCTCCTCAGTTTCTTTTTTCCGCAAAGAATAAGTTGATTTCAAAGATGCATCAAAACCCCTTGTTTCCCGCTCTATTTTATTGCCAGCATTCTTTTCAGAAATTTGGCGAAGAAGCTCTGCTTCAAAAGCATCTTCAACAGCCCTAAAACCAGTAACGTTTTTTATTTCGACTCTCTCGCCACCATCAATTGAAATATTGCAATCAACTTTTAGAACGCCGATTGATTGGTCGTATATGCCTAAATAAGAAATAATATTAAGAAATTTGTCCAAAAATTTACGAGCCTGCAACGGGCTTTTTATATCTGGCTCAGTCACAATTTCACAAAGAGGCACGCCTGAACGATTGTAGTCCACAAGACAATAATCAGTATTAGACTCGTGGATAAGAGAAGCAGGGTCTTCTTCAAGATGAACCCTTTTTATCCTTATTTTCTCGCCATCAACATCAATAAACCCAGACTCGCCTATTGGAGATTCATACTGGGTTATTTGATAATTTTTTGCAAGATCTGGATAAAAATAAATTTTCCTTGAAAAGAAAAATTCCCGATTAATTTTGCAATTCAAAGCACTGGCAAGCATTATCGCATACTCCACCGCTTTTTTATTCAAAACAGGCTTGGAACCAGGCATGCCTAAACAAACTTCACAAACCAAAGAATTTGGCTCGGCTTCAGAAACAGGACAATGGCAAAAAAGCTTTGACAAAGTTGAAAGCTGCACATGGACTTCAAGACCTATTTTAACCAATTAAACACCCTCCAAATGCCTCAAAATAGAATCGTGCAAAATACTATTAGTTGCAAGAAAATGACTCGAATTAATGTCAGCCTCTTTACCATTAATGTCAGTTACTTTGCCACCTGCCTCACGCACAATTAAAATTCCGGCAGCAACATCCCAAGGCTTTAACTGATACTCAAAAAAACCGTCACACAAGCCTTGAGCAACATAACAAAAATCAAGAGCTGCAGAACCAAACCGCCTCAAATCCCTACACTGCGGCCTTAAAGAATAAATTGAACGAATAGTTTTAACTTCAAAAAGATTGGAATTATAAGGAAACCCAGTAATCAACAAAGCATCTGACAAATTTAAAGTTTTTGACACTGAAATAGGCCTGCCATTAAATTTGGCTCCTTTACCAACATATGCAGAATAAAGTTTCTTTTGAATCGGATTATAAATAGCACCACAAACCAAAACACCATTCTTAACAAGCGCTACCGAATGACAAAAATGATCAATGCCATGCGCAAAATTTGTAGTGCCATCAATAGGGTCAATAACCCAAACAGACGAAAAACTTCCTACCAAGCCTTCCTCTTCACCAAGAAAAGAATGCGTAGCATACTCAGAAGAAATTATTCTTTTTATTTTTCTTTCACACTCAACATCTACTTCGGTGACAAGATCCCTCAAACCCTTAAAACTTATCTTAAAATCGCCCTGGAAATTCTTACAAGCTATTTTTCCAGCTTCCACAACAGCACGCTCCGCAACCTCAAGCTCCTTCACAACAAACCCTCCAAAGCGGAAACAAACGAAACGGCTTTTGCATCCTCAAAATGATTAGCAATAGCCATAAAACCAACAGGAAGCCCATTACATTCGCCAGCATTAGTGGTAACATGTGGAAAACCACCCAAATTTGGCGGAACCGTGCAAAGGTCAGCAGCATAGTTTTCCAAAGGACTAAGCTTTTCTATTTCGGAAAATTTTGGAGCAACAATAGGCATTGCGGGAGAAACAACAAGGTCAACTTCAGAAAAAACACGCTTAAATTCATTTATTAATTTCGTACGAACCTTCATAGCTTTAAGATAATAAGCATCCCTAAAACCCGACATTCTGGCAAAAGTCCCAATAATTATCCTTCTCTTTGCTTCTTCTCCAAAAGCATCAGAACGAACCGAAGAAAAGTATTCATTAAAATCTCCAACAAGTTTTTTTGAAAACCCATAACGCATGCCGCAATACTTGGCAAGGTTGGTTGAAGCCTCAGACATTGCAATAAGATAATAAACAGCAACCCCATACTCGACATTCAATGGAAGAGAAATATTTGAAATTTTACAACCAAATTCCTCGGCTTTCAAAACCTTTTCCCAAAAAACTTTTTTTATACCCTCATTTTTAATAGAATCAATTAATTCGGTCGGCACCCCAATATTCATTTTTGAAAATTGAACAGGAGAATAATTAAAATCCGCTGAAGTACTATCTTTTTCATCCTTTCCAGACATTACCTCCAAAAGCAAAGAAGCATCATCAATGGATTTTCCAATAGCGCCAATTTTATCAAGAGAACATGCATAATCCATTAAACCATACCTTGAGACAACTCCATAAGTCGGAGTTATTGAAGACACGCCGCAAAAAGAAGCAGGACAAGCAATGCTTCCACCAGTACTTTCCGCAATGGCAACATGAGTATTTTCAGTAAGCGCCGTAAAACCAGCTGCACCACCAGAACTTCCACCACAACTTCTATTTTTATCAAAAGGATTAAGTGGCACATTGCCAGCAGTATGATGAATAGAAAAAGTACCAAAACCAAACTCATCCTGACTAGTTTTGCCAAGAATTATTGCACCTTCATACTTTGCCCTCGCAACAGCAGTAGCATCAAAAACAGGCTTATAACCGGAAAGAATTTTTGAACCTGCACGGGATTCAACCCCTTTTACACAAAGACAATCTTTAACACTTACCGGAACACCCAACAACTTTCCTCTGCGCCCTTTCTTTATTTCTTTTTCAAGCAACAAGGCTTGAGAAATAACATAATCCTTTTGAAAATTGTTGAAATGAAAATACTCTCTATTCTTCGCCTCAATTTCTGAACAAATTTTTTCAGCATGCTCCAAAACGGAAATTTCCCCAGAAGAAACACGTTCAACAAAACCTCTTACTGAATAAGTCATTGCATCACGCCTGGACCCTTAAAATAAAACCCCTTTTTATGCTGAGTATTAGACAAGGCCTCTTCCCGCGAAAGACACTTTCCTACAACATCCTCACGCAAAGAATTCCTTACCTTTACAGGCTGAAAAGAAGGCTCTTCGTTTGAAACATCTAATTTATCAATCATTGAAAAATACTCCAAAACCTCGTTAAGCTGCGGAATAAACTTTTTTACTTCAGCATCAGTAAGAGAAAGCCTCGCATTATCAGCAACCTTTCTAACCAAAACCTCATCAACCTTTATTCTTGGCACAAAAAAACCCCAAAACCTTATTCAAATTAAAGAAAGCAGAAAAAGCTTAAATAAGTTGGCAAAAACAAAAAAAGACAACAACAAGCAAAAAACCAAAAATAAATAAGCCACTGGTTTCAAAGCAAAAATTATTTTTTCTTGTCAAAGTCAATCTTAATATGCAATTCCTTAAGTTGCCTCTCATCCACTTGGCTTGGCGAACCATCCATAAGAGAAACAGCCGCCTTGTTCTTTGGAAAAGCAATTACTTCACGTATACTTGAAGCACCAACCAAAAGCATCACAAGCCTATCAAGCCCAAAAGCAATCCCGCCATGAGGAGGAGCACCATACTTAAATGCATCAAGCATAAAACCAAACTTCTCTTTTGCACTTTTTTCATCAATCCCTAAAGCCTTGAAAACCCTCGCTTGAATTGAAGGATCATGTATCCTAATACTGCCTCCGCCTATTTCAATACCATTCAAAACCAAATCATAAGCCTTCGCCCTGATTTTCAAAGGCTCGGTTTCAATCAAATGCAAATCCTCAGATTTCGGCGAAGTAAAAGGATGATGCATTGCATTCAACTTCTGCTCCTCATCACTCCACTCAAACATTGGAAAAGAAGTCACCCAAACAAAACTCCACTTATTATTGTCAACCAAGCCAAGCTTGGCAGCAATATGATTTCTCAAAAAACCCAAAGAATCATTAACAACCTTAGAATCCCCTGCAACAATCAAAATCAAATCATTTTCCTTGGCATTGGCTTTCGCAACCAACTCACTTGCAACAGAATCACTAATGAATTTAGCCAATTGCCCCTCAACCTTTCCTCCAACAACCTTCAAAGCCGCAAGCCCCTTGGCTTTATAAATTTTCACGAAATCTTCAAAACCTTTTATATCACTCTTGGAAAAGCCAGCACCAGGAATACAAATACCTTTAATAATACCCCCTTCGGCTACAACGCTTTTAAAAACATTAAAATCACTTTTTGAAAGAATTGAAGTCAAATCAAACAATTCCAAACCAAACCGCGTATCAGGCCTATCAATACCATACCTTGAAATTGCATCATCATAAGACATGCGAGGAAAAGGAATTTCAAGCTCAACACCCATAAAATCCATAAAAATTCTTTGAATCAACTTTTCATGCAAACTCATTACATCCTCTTCATCAACAAAACTCATTTCAACATCAATTTGCGTAAACTCTGGCTGCCTATCGGCCCGCAAATCCTCGTCCCTAAAACACCTTGCAATTTGCATATACTTGTCAAAACCCGCAACCATCAACAATTGCTTGAAAATCTGAGGACTCTGAGGCAAGGCAAAAAATTTTCCAGGATTGACCCTGCTAGGCACCAAATAATCCCGGGCACCTTCAGGAGTGCTCTTTGCCAAAATAGGAGTCTCTATTTCAATAAAACCGTTTTCATCATAAAAATCCCTGACTATTTTAACAATACGATGACGCGCAATCAAATTAGCCTGCAATTGCCTATTACGCAAATCCAAATACCTATAAGTCAACTTTGCCTCCTCATTTGATTGAGCCTTATCAGAAAACTCTATTGGCAAAGGCAAAGAAGAAGAAATAATTTCAATATCATCAGCCTCAACCTCTATATCCCCAGTAACCCAAGATTTATTCTCAGTGCCTTTAGGCCTAGCCTTAACAACACCAGACACTTTAATTACATACTCCCTTCTTAACTTTTTTGCAACATCAACAAGCCTTCCACCTTTTTCAGGATTAACAACAATCTGAACATAACCATACCTATCCCTCAAATCAATAAATGACAAACCCCCATGATCACGCTGCTTATCAACCCAACCAGCCAAAACAACACTTTTCCCAATATTATCCCTTGAAAGGCTTCCGCAAACCGCACTCCTAAACATAAAAAATCAATAAATAAAAAAAGACTTGAAAAAGGCTTAAATAACTTAGCTTAAAAAAAACAAACTCACCCCATAAATTCATTTATAACAGATTGCCCCCCACTTGAAAGTGACCTGGCATTTATTCCAAGCCTTCTCCTAACATGAGCAGCAAACTCTTGTTCAAAACCATGAGTAGTTAGAACAAGTTTTGGCTCGCTTTCTTTCACATAACGCAAAAGAGAATCAAAATCAGCATGATCAGAAAGAGGAAAAATTTTATAACGCGAAGGAAAATTCCAACCAGTTGCAATTGCAACTTTTACCCTTTTTCCAAGTTGATGCTCCAAAGCAGAAACAAGATAATCATCAATCAAATGAGAAGGGTAAATCAACACATTACTATCATTAAGATTGTGATCAAGCTTGATAAAATCCCCCACATCAACCCCTTCAGACTTATAAACAATATTCTGCTCCATTATTTTAGGATGAACCAAAGGGACTTCCCCCAAAAACTCATTAACAAACTTTGTAAGTTCCTGAGCCTTTCCAGTGCTATAACCACCCAAAACAATAAAACTATCCTTCTTCAAGTTAGCACACATCCATGAAATCATGTCCTCATAAACCTCAGACCTTTCAGGAAATTTAAAATCTGGTTTCCCAAAAGTAGTTTCAATAACCAAAACATCAGAAGACAATATTTCCGCACCCTTAAACAAAATACTGTCCTGCAACTTAAAATCAGAAGTAATAACAACTTCATCAGAATTACAAATCTTCAATTGCGCTGAACCAAGAATATGCCCAGAAGGATAAAAGGCACAATCAAAACCATTCAATTCAAACCTTTTCTTAAAAGGAACAGACTCAAAAAACAAATTTTTCCCTTTAGCATCAATAAGAGAAGCAGTTTCTTTTGTGAGAAAATACTTATTAGTAGAAGAAACCTTCGCATGGTCAGCATGGGCATGCGTAATTACAGCATTTTTACCCCTCAAACCAGAAGCATCAACATAAAGACAATCCTTGTCCTTCAACAAAATACCATTTTTATGAATAATATGCATCTTACAAAATAAAACAATCACATATTTAATGATGACTGAAAAAAAAACAAACACAAAAAAATAATGACAAAAAAAACAGCTCGCAAAAACAAAACAAAAAAAATAATTCAAAAAAAAATGACAAAAAAAAACGGCTTGCTAAAAAAAACAGCTTGACAAAAAAAAGATCTCCAAAAAAAAACATAAACTAAAAAAAACTTACAAAAAAAATTGGCTCGCAAAAAACAAAACAAAAAAACAAACAGAAAATTTACAAATTATTTTTTCTTGCAAACCACCATTGCATGCTCTTTTTCAAAAGGCTCGAGATTAATTATTTCAAGTATTTCAAATTCATTTTCAAGTTTTTTTGCTTCTTCAGATACTATACTTCTTACCTCTTTTTCAGAGCTTATAGACCTTGCTTTAATCGACAAATAACCCCAACCATTCCTTTTCAAATAAACTCTTGCATTTTTAAGAAAAATATTTGCCTGCTCTCTTTGACTAACATCCTGGCACAAAACATCAACAGAAAACCTAGGAATGTACTCCAAATAAGTATTCGGCTGAGACGCATCCGCAAGTATTGGAATAATATTTCTTCTTTGTTCGCACAAATACAAAAATTTCCTCATTGACCTTGCGCTTATGTCAACACCATAAATAATGCCGCTTTCCCCCACAATATCGCTCAAATGAGATATTGTAGTACCTTCCGCTGCACCCAAGTAAAGCACTTTAGAACCTGACTCAACATGAAATTCCTTTACCCCTTTTTTTATCGCAGCGGCTATTTTTGACCTTTCAGCATCCCATTGCCTATACTCAATACCTCCATGTTCTATCAATTGCTCCCCATAAACCCGCTTGGCTCTATTCATATTTATGGTAGCAAGCCTGTTGCCTATTTCAAAAACTCCAGAAAAAACGATTTTAGGATTATTCATTTCACCAACCTATTTCTTAGTCAAGTATTCAAATCTTTTTCTTTTTTGGCTACGCCACTTTAAACTAGTTTTTTTTGCCTGAATTTTGATGCCTTTGCCTGTTTCATTTATCTTACGAACTTTTTCCTCAAGCTCCCTTCTCATTCCCAAAACGTCAGCTTTGCCTCCAAAATAATCCATTTTCGCTGCTACTGACAATTTTGCAGCAAGAAGCCTTGCAACTTTCCCACGATTATAAGGCTTTGAACCTTGTATGAGGGGGTGTTGAAAAATATAACCATGCTTCGGACTTTTGGCTTTCATCTTAAAATGCATAAACAAAGATTTTTCCGCGCCAATTACTTGCAACCTTGAAGCAGGCATGAATGCCAGCCTTTTCTTTGCCAATGCCTTTGCAAGAATTTTCGCACCCAAAATAGCCCCACAAAGTTCAGTAAATGCAGGCAACTCTTTCTTCATTTCAGTTTCAATATACTTTGCCAGAGCTTCCCTTTCAATCTTCAAATTATAACAATTCAAAGCCAATGCTTGCATTTCATTAATATCCTTTTGCGAAGCTTCGGAGCCAATGGATTCTTTTGCAGCTTTCGAAATTTTTTCCGCCAAAACTTTGTTCGTAACAACCTCAAAAATTTTTTCTACAACAAAATTCCTTTTATCCCCCAACTCACAAACCAATTTCAAGTATTGTTCATTATCCTTGACAATTTCATTAAGTTCTGGAAAATGCAAGGAATGCCACTCACGCAACTGTTCAATAAGCAAATTTGAAGTTGTGTCAAGGTCTTCAAGTATCTTAACCGCTTTTATTATATGAACTTCTTTTTCCTTATATTTTTCTTGTATTTTCTTCTTGGCTGATTCAATAAGCTTCCTTCTAAGTTGATCAATTTTACCCATTCAAAACCGCCTCTAAAAATTTTTCAAGCTCGTTAATTTTGATTCTTTGCTGTTTCATATTGTCCCTTTCCCTAATCGTAACAGTACCATCAGACATAGTATCATAATCTATTGTAATGCAAAAAGGCGTTCCAACAGAATCCAACCTACTATATCTGCGGCCTATGCTGCCTGATTCATCATAATAACACAAGAATTTTTTGCTTAAATGCCCAAATATCTCCCAACCTTTTTCAGCCAAACCATCCTTTTTAACGAGAGGCAATATTCCTACTTGTATTGGAGCCAAATAAGGAGGAATCTTTAGCAACGTGCGTTGTTCATCTTGTGGCCTTTCATCATAATTCAAATCAAGTATTGCAAAGAAAGGCCTGTCAACACCAAACGCAATTTCAATTATGTGAGGAATTTCCTCTTTGCCATCAAGGTTTCTCGCCACCATTTTTTGTTTGCTGAACTTGGCATGCTGCTGCAAATCATAATTCGTCCTGTCACTTATGCCGCACAATTCCACCCAACCAAAGCTTCTTAAATTTACTTCAATGTCCCAAGTGTCATCAGAGTAAAACGCTTTTTCATCAGAGTGATGCTGCCTTATCCTCATCTTCTCTTTTGGAATTCCAAAATCAAGGAACATTTTATAAGCCAAGTTCAAGTGCCAAGCATAAGCTTTGTTTTTTATAATGCCTCTTTCAATTGCTGTTGAAAGCATTAATAATTCAGGCTCCTTTTGTTTTTTCTGCCTTTCTTCAGACCAAAGAGGAAGAGACTCGCCTTTCACCGATTCAAATTTTTCCCACTTGTCTTTCATTTCAGGAAAAAGCACAGTTTGGCTCTCAGCCTGAGTAAATTCCCTTGAACGCAACAAATGTTGCCTAGGACTTATTTCATTCCTGAACGCCTTGCCTATTTGAAAAACACTGAAAGGCAACCTGTCCCTAAAAAATTCAACATAGTTTTTGAAACCTAAATAAGTCGTAGTGGCCGTTTCAGGACGATTATAAGCTTCAATATTAGAACCAACCGTAGTTCGCATCATAAGGCTCTGCCTTTCTATTCTCAAAGCCAATTTTTTTCCTGTTGGAGCCCTAATATTATGCTTCTTTATCAATTCAAGCATTTGTTCATTGCTCAAATGATCAGCCTGAACCCCAATAGCATCCTCAATCAGTTTATCAGCCCTATAAGACTCCTTACCATCTTCCGTGAGTATTACAGGATCATTAAAACCTTCTAAGTGCCCAGAAGCTTTCCACACAATAGCTGGTGCAATAATAGGATATTCAACTTCAAAAAAACCTTCCCTGTTAAAATGCTTTCTTATTACTTCTTCAACATTATTCTTGAGCCTCTTTCCCAAAGGCCCATAAGCATAAAAACCAGCCAATCCACCATATATTTCCGGCTCAGGACCATAAACAAAGCCCTTCTCCTTCAAATAACTAGTCAATTTTTCAGAAAAGTCCCTATCTTGTGCCATGGAACAATTATTTAAAGCAAATAATTAAAATCACAACTAAAAAAAGATTTTCACCTATTTTTTAATAAATTTTACCCTAAAAAATGCAAAGTTTTAATGCTTCTTTGCTAATTTGTTTCTTTAGAGCCACCGTAGCACAGTGGTAGTGCAGCCGCTTCGTATGAAAAAAAATCAGAATTAGCGGCAGGCCATGGGTTCGAATCCCATCGGTGGCTTTTTATAAACATAATTAAATAAAAGTTATATGCCTAACCTGACAACTTATAAATTAGGAAGAAATGTTCTAAAAATCCTGAAAAAAACCCCACGATCAAAAATAAGAAGCTTTTTAGGAGTTCCATTAGCTAAAAGATTAAAAAAAGAAAGAAAAAAATTAATTGAATTAATTGAATCAAAAACAGAAGAAACACTAATGCTTTTAAAAGAAGCAGAAAAAACACGTAATATACTTTTAACAAAGTTGAGATTTGAAACATCTTACAACAAGCCACTAGAATTAACAGATTATTTATTAGAACTTGCAGATTTAGAACAATTAAAAATGTATCTAGCCAGAAAAAATTGCCGCACCATTGCAACTCATTTTTATACCATTTACAAGGAATTGCTTCCGGAAAAAGAATTGGTGAATTTGAAAAGAATTTTAAATAATTACGAAAAACTAAACACCGAAGAAATAACAGATTTTTTGGAAAACCACATAAAACCAAGAATTAAACTACTTTCCAAAAAAGCGAATTAAAAAAAATTATAACTAATTCCTCTCCATTGCAGTAGTTATAATAGTTTTAACTTCGCTTTTCCTCGTTGTTCCACTAGGATCTTTATAAAACACTCCTAAAGTACAATCAACCGTTGTAAGGCCTGGAGTAGAATTAGGCACTGATATTGAATACGGAACTTTATGAGTTTCACCCTTTCCAAGCCTTTCAAAACTATACTCGGTTTTTTGATTACTCACGGTAAGCCAACTAATGCCAACAGAACCTGGACAATCAATCCTCAAATCAAAATCATCCAACAACAAATCACCAGTATTTTTTATATCAATAAAACCTGTTTTTGGCACATAAACACCATTAGTTTTATTCATTATGTAAGTTTCCTGAATTCCGCTGACAGATATTTTTGCCTCAGATTTAACCACCTTAAAATTCAAATTGAATTTTTTTTCATAAAAAGACATTTTTACAATTATTACGCCAGAAACCAATTCATCAGACTTCCCATCAGGAAACTTAATTTGTTCAGGCACTTTAAGCAATATATTAACACTTTCCACAGATTTTGGCGGAATACTTAAAACATTCGAAGGATTAAATGAAAACCAATTTTTCACGCTTTCCTTTTCAGAAAATTCCGTTTCAGTTATATCAAGAATTATTTGAATATGCTGAATTTCAAAATTGGACTTGTTTTGTATCCTCAAACTTTTTACAGGCGCATCCTCGCCAGCCCTTATGTTCTGATACTTTACCTCTTTATCGTAACCATCTATTCTAATTTCAATATCTTTAACAGGATCAAACTTTGAAAGAGAATACTTTCCCTCTATTTTTGCACTTGAATTTCCAAGTCCTTGTATCCTAATCACACCATTTTTGTTCTCACCAACCGCGGAATTTTCAGGATTGGTTTTAACTTTAACAACTATTGTTTCCTGCTGGGTGCCAGAGTATACCAAAAATGATTTTGTTTGCAAATCCATTGACTTCTTTGCATCACCTTCAAGCAACAACACAACTTCAACTGATTCACTTCCATTATTAGTAAAAGTCACAGGAATCTTTTTCTCTTCCCCAGTTATAAAAGATTGCGGAAAAACCCCGTCAATTCTAACATCAAAATCTTTTTCAAAAACCACTTTTAAAGAACTTTCATTTTCCACTTCTATTTGTTCCTGCTCTACTCCCTTGAAACCAGAAGCAACACCATCTATATAATAAACCCCTTTTTTTAGGCTCGTTTTCTGCCCAGAATCTATTGTTTTGATTTCATTGCCTGATTCATCCAATATCCTGAATGATGCAGAGACCGTCTTGCCCTCTGTATCAATTGCTATGATAGTCACTTCCTTGAAACTCCCTACAAAAAAATCATATAAAAAATAACCAAAAAAAACAACAACAAAAACCAATAACACAATCCACCAATATTGCTTTGCCTTATCCAATATGCCTGATATCAATTCTTGGCTTTCACCAGAACCATCATTAAGAGGAGGTTGCGGCTGATTTGAATAAGGTTCATCATATTTATCATACATGTTTTGATTATATATACCATGATATATTAAACAATTACGGTTTTGAAATAAAATAAAACTCAACAAAAACAATTATTTATTTGAGACAATAATTTCACAAAAGAACAAACAAAAACAATTATTTAAACTTCTAAAGCATCATATTAGCATGGTTGAAATATTTGAAATATGCGAAAAAATAGAAGAAAAAGCAACAGATTTAAGGCGAAAAACAACAGCAAGACATTGGGCGGAATTTTCCAGAGGAGGATTCATATACAATGCAAGCACAATAATCCCAGGACTTGAAGAAATAAAAAACCTCTTCAAACAAATTGAAAATATTGCCAAAGAAAAAAAAACAGAAGGTTTACCAGACATAACAAAACACATTGAAGAAATATCAAAATTAATTACAATACTTCAAAGAAACAAGGAAATGGAAGAAGCAAGAATGAACAAAATCAAAAAACAAGGAATAGAAGGAATAGCTGACTCTATAGCAACGCCTGAACTATACTCTGATTTAGAACAAAAAACACTCGCAATACTGCTAAAAAGCGCATACCTATTAGACAAACTTAGAATAATTGAAAGAAAAAAAGAACCAATAATGCAAACAAAAGCAGTACAAAGAAACATGCTTGAAATACTTGAAAAAAGAGAAGAAGAAATACAAGAATTGAGAAAAAAATACGACGAAATAAGAAAAAACACATTCATGGGGATAATACAAAAAGAAAATTCAATAGAATTAGAACAACAATTAAACGAACTTTCAAGAAAAATTGAAGGAAAAACATCAGCCGCAAAAAAAACCATTGAAAATGCAAAAACAGCATTCGAACAATTAGAACAAAAAACAATAGAGCTCAACTCAGAAATGGCTGAAATAGACGAAATTCAAAGCCAATTAACTGCCAAAACATTCGAACTCATAACAATGCTAAAAAAAGAAAGAGACTACGCAAAAAAAGTTCTTTTAGAAATAGAACAAGAAACACTCCAACTAAGAGGAACATACTCAAAAGAACTGCTAAACCTGCAAGAAGAAAAACTATCCTACAAAAACGAACTTGAAAACAAATACAAAACGGAAATAGACAGACTAAAAAAAGAGCTAAAAGAAAAATCTGAACACATCAAAAATTTGCAAGAAGCGATTTTGCAAAGGGAAAAAAAGATAACTGAAATGGAAGAAAACATGCACCAAGCCAAACTCATTGCAAAGACAATACAAAGGCACCAAAAAATAAAAGAAATATTCAACAAAAAAACAAAAGAAGCAGAAAAAAATAAAGAAAATTTTGAAGAATGAAAAATCCCATAATATAGTCAATTGACTTTAATAAATTTTTTTATCAACTCATCAACAACCAACATTCCAATTTCTTTTGCGTCATCACCTGAAAATTTTTCTACAAAACTTATTACATTGGCATTCTTTATCTGTAAATCAATAAGCTTCTGAATCAAAACTTCAATATCAGGAGAAGACTCTTCATAATAAAGCAAAACACATATCACATCAAAACCATAATAAGATTTTACCTCTCTAAAAATTTCAAGATTGTTAATTGCTACTTTTCTTACAACATCCACCCCAATTACCCTGCTCTTTAATTCTGATTCTATCAACTCAGTCGGGTCAATAACGGACTTTTTTGAAGTTATCAAAGCGATTTTCATTGAAAAATCACAATATATTATTAATAAAATGCTATAAATGAATTTGGTTTAATTAAACTTTAGACAAAGATAAAACCATAGCTCAAAAAAAATTAATCCTGCCTTAAGTCCTCGGACAATCTTACAAGATTGATTTTCCCGTGCCTTTCAATATAAACTATCCCTCTTTCCTCAAACCTTCTTACAACTCTGTGGGCCCTCAGCCTGCCCATATTATTCAACTTAGCTATTTCTGTTTGAGTCGTCATTCCCCCTTTCTCCAAAAGCAATTTCACCACTGCCTTGTCATCCCCTGCAAGAAATTTCAACAAAATATTTAGGTTTGCTTTTGCAGCTTTTTTTTGCTTTTCAATTGTTGAATCAAGTATTTTATAAACAACAAAACCGGACAACACGCCAAATAAACCCATTAACACCATGAATTCTACATGATATTGTATTACGGGAGTGAAAATTTCAGGCACCATTTCTCCTTTGCCAGATATACTAAAAGTAAAAATAAGAGTTGTTATAAGAAAAATAAAAATAGAAATTATCAACAAACCCAAAACTATTTTTCTGCCAGAATCGTCCTTAAAAAAACCCGAAAACATTGTTTCACCAACCCATATATATTGTTTCAAATAATGATACTTTATTTAACCATAATTCAAGTGGTTACAAGGCGTTATTATGAAAAACAAAAATAACAAAAACATTACTTTGTTGCTCGGCGTAGCCTTTATAGGCGTTCTGTGGATAGGAATGATGTCGCTGTTCTATTTTGAAAACCGAAAAAATATTTCTTACGACTTGGAACAAAACAAAAACAATGAAATCAAGCAACCGGCAGAAAAAAATACTTTGCAAAAGTATTACCTGGTGAAAAAGCAGCAATTGTAAAATCTTTGCAACAATCTGGCAAAAAAGTTGTTTTTGTTGGAGATGGCATAAACGACGGTCCGGCACTGTCACAAGCAGACGTAGGCATTGCAATAGGCACTGGCACAGACGTAGCCATTGAAAGTGCATCCGTTGTGCTTATAAAAAACGATTTGAAAGGCATTATCTCAGCCATAAAGTTGAGCAAGTATTCTTTGAGAAAAGTAAAGCAAAACTTATTCTGGGCTTTTATTTACAATAGCATAGGAATACCAATTGCAATGGGAATACTTTATCCTTTCACCGGATTTCTTCTTTCACCAATAATAGCAGGCGCAGCAATGGCTTTCAGTTCAGTAAGCGTAGTAGCCAATTCGCTTTTAATGAATAAATGGAAGCCGGGCAACTAAAAGCCCGGCTATAAAAAATTTACAAGAAATGATTTACAACAAATTTATTCTCATTTTACTTCAATCAATTTAGGCTTGCTATCTGGCAAGGATTTTTTCGGCATGCTTATTTTCAGAACACCATTTTCATATTTGGCAGAAATGTTTTCAATATCAGCCTCAGGCGGCAAATGATACGCCCTATAAAATCCTTGATACGAACGTTCAAACCTATACATACCTTTTTTTTCCTCTTTTGACTCGTGCTTCTTCTCAGCCTTGACTTCTAAAACCCCCTTATGGGCACTAATTTTAATATCCTCCTTTTGAAGACCAGGCATGTCAATTTCCGCCTTTATTTCTTTGCCAGCATCCCAAATATCGGTTAAAGGAGTATACAATCTACTCTTCTCCAACTCCTTACCCTTATCGACTTTTGAACTACCCTCAATCAAAGGCTTTTGAGTCCAATAAAACGGATCTTCCCTGAAAAACTCCTCAAACATTGAATCCATTCTTTGTTGAATCCTTCTAATTTCATCCCAAATGCTGCCTCTCATAAAAACCACCCCCTAAACTTTCCTACATACATATCCATCAAAATTTTTAAATATTTTTTGTTGCCAAAAAAAAATAACAGACAGGCAATTATTTATTACATCTTCACCAATAAAATTTATTCACATGAAAGCAACCGCACAAAGCCCTGGAAGCATTACAGGGTTTTTCGCAATATTCAAAAACGGATCAACAGGCGCAAGCATAAACATTGCAGAAGGAATGAAAACAAAAGTCACAACAGCAAAAAAAGACTCATTCACAATAAACGACAAAAAAACAAACCTACCAGTATCAAAAAAAGTTCTGGAACTATTCAGAAAGAAAACAAAATGCAAAAAAAAAGTAAAAATAGAACACAAAACAAAATTCCCAATAGGCTATGGACTAGGAATTTCAGGCGCAGGAGCATTAAGCTTGGCACTAGCACTAAACAAAGCACTAAAAACAAAACTAAAAAAAAGCGAAGTGGCAAAAATAGCAAGCCAAGCAGAAATAGAATGCGGAACAGGATTGGGAGACGTAACAGCTGAACAATTCTATGGACTGCTAATAGGCAAAAAACCATACCCATCAAAAAAAGCATGGATAATAAAACCAAAAGAAAAATATGTAGTATTAGGATTCTTCAACCCAATAAAAACAAAAACAATAATAAGAAGCAAAAAATGGAAAAAAAAAATAAACAAAATAGGACTAAAATGCATGAAAGAAATTGAAAAAGAAAAAACCCCGGCAAATTTCATGAGATTGGCAAGAAAATTCACATTAGAAACAGGACTTGCAACCCCAAAAATAAAAAAAACAATAAGTAAAATAGATAAAGCAAGCATGGCAATGCTTGGAGAAACAATTTTTATAATAACAAACAACCCAAAAAACGAAATAAAAAAATTAAAAAAATACTGTAAAAAAATTATGATTGCAAAAGTGGCAAAAAAAGGTGCAAAATAAAAAAAAACATATGAAAACAAAAATAATTTGAAATCATATTCGCTGCAAATCTTCATAATAAAAAAAAGAGGAAAAAAATGGAAAAAGAATACAAAAGACAAATAATACACTTATTACTTGGCATAATATTCCTTGCAATCATAATAATATTGGAAAAAAAAACCGCAATACTGACAATGATTTTAATCTACATAACAGGGTTTTTAATTTCAATATTCCACTCAAAAATAACCCCAATACCTTTTCTCAAAGAATTAGTAAAAGAAACAGAACGAGAACACGAAAAAAAAAATTTCGGAATAGCGGCACTGAATTTTACTCTTTCAATAATAATATGCTCAACAATATTCTACTTTGAACCAAAAACAACACTAATTGGAGCAATAATAGTGCTTTCATTCGGCGACAGCATTTCAACAATTGCAGGAAAAAAAATCGGAAAAACAAAAATATTTGGAAAAACAATAGAAGGAACAATAGCAGGAATAGCAATCTCAACAATAATGCTTGCAACAATAATGCCATCAATACAAACAGCTCTTGCTGCTTCAACCATTGGAATGCTGGCAGAATACTTACTATTAGACGACAATTTTACAATACCTATTGCAACAGGAATAACAATAGCAATTCTCACATAAAAAAAACAAACAAGTTAGCAAGTTTTTAAATGATTACTAAACCAAGTTTACTAATGAAGGGCCGGTAGCTCAGGCTGGATAGAGCACTTCACTCCTAATGAAGGGGTCGTGAGTTCAAATCTCACCCGGTCCGAACTATTAAAAACAAAAAAAAAGAAAAAAATGACAAAAAAAAACAAAATCACAAAAAAAAGACAAAAAAACACCCCGCAAAAAAAACAACGAATAATAGAAAAAAACCTGTTTTTCTTATTTTCGATTTATTTAATAACATTTAATAAATATTAAATCTAATAATTATTATAACCACACATAACAAAAACAAACAATAAAAATTGGAGGGGTGAAAACTTGAAATCATTAGTAGATAGTGCAGTGCACACGGGACAAAAAAGCAACACAGCCAAAGTTGAAGAAAACTTTGACGAATTCGGAATACCAAAAATAATGGTCATAGGATGCGGAGGTGCCGGATGTAATGCAGTTAACAGACTTTCAAAAATGCATATAGAAGGAGCAACACTTGCTGCAATCAACACCGACAAACAACACCTAGCAATGATCAACGACGACATAACCAAAGTACTTATTGGAAAATCAGTTACAAGAGGACTAGGCGCAGGAGGATATCCAGAAATAGGCGCAAAAGCAGCAGAAGTAAGCAAAGGCGACTTAGTAAAACTCCTTGACAAAGTAGACATGCTATTTGTCTCAGCAGGAATGGGAGGAGGAACAGGCACTGGAGCTGCACCAATAGTAGCAGAAATAGCAAAAGAACAAGGAGCAATAGTAGTTGCAATGGTAACATATCCTTTCTCGCTTGAAAGAGCAAGAATGATAAACGCAGAAGAAGGAATACAAAAATTGGCTCAAGTTTGCGACACAGTCATTGTAATTGACAACAACAGACTTGTCCAATTAGTACCAAACCTGCCAATACAAGACGCATTCAAAGTAGCAGACGAAGTAATCGCAAGAACAGTAAGAGGAATCACCGAAACAATAACACAACCATCACTCATAAACCTTGACTTTGCAGACATCAGAGCCGTAATGACAGGCGGCGGACTCTCAATGATAGGCGTAGGAGAAAGCCAATCACACAACAAAGTACTAGAAGCAGTAGAAGACGCACTAAACAATACACTCTTAGATGTTGACATAGGAGGAGCAACAGGAGTACTAATCCACATCACAGGCGGACCAGAACTTACACTAGGCGAAGCCAACCAAATAGGAGAACGCCTAACAGAAAGAGTAGACCCAAGAGCAACGGTAATATGGGGTGCAAGAGTCGACAACAGCTACAACAACAAAATAGAAGTAATAGCAATATTCACAGGAGTTCACTCGCCATTCATAACAGGAAAATCAAAAAAAATCGGCGAAACAAAAACCAGAACAGACTCAGAGCTTGGATTGAAATATGTTTAGGAAAAAAAGCCAAGCAAACACAAAAAAACAAGCAAATAAAAAATAACAAAAAAATGACAGCCAGAAATGGCAAAAAATGATTTAAAAAAAACAAAAAAATCTAAAAAAAGTCCGGAAAAATAAAAAAACTGGCTCAACAAAACAAACAAAAAAAGGTTTCATAACTAATCCAAAAGACAAAACAAAAAAAAACAACCTGGCAAAAAAACTTTACACAAAAAAAGAAAAATAAATTTTATATAAAAAAACTATTTCAATATAAGAAAAACAACACCAATTATCAAAAAAAGAAAGGAAATATAAGGATTGATAAAATCAAGCGGAGAAGTCAACTTAGGAGCAAGAGTGCCAAGACCAGCACCTATGAAAAGCATTGCAATGGCAAATTTATCTACATTAAGCATTTATATAAAAATATTAAATCAACTTAATAAAACTTACTTTGACAAAAAAAATAAAACAAATAAATAACTAAATAATTTTCAACAGCCATCAATCCAAGACAACCAAATACTTAACTCTAAAAAAACACAAAAATAAAAAAAATACTTAAAATTTTAGAATTTCAAACACAAATAATCCCTATAAACTTCCCTGCCATCCTTCATACCAACAAGTTTGTTAGAATAAATAGCTTTTATACGATACTTTTTAGACAACTCGTCACTGACTTTTCTAGCATATTTCTTCGACGCAACATACAAGTCAAATCCGCCTCTTACATTCCTTACATTAACAACATCAGATAAAACATCTATTTTTTTGTACTTGTGAAGAAGACCAATTATTTCCTCCATCTTCTCTTTGGCTTGGCTTTCCATAAATTCTTGCTTAAACCTCACCTGCAATATGGCTTCATGATAATTAGAAGCAAGCTTCATTGAAGCATCAGAAATAGACCTTATTAATTGTATCAACAAACTCTTCTCCACATTTACTTTAACACCTTCAATCAAAGTTTCAAAACTAATTAAAGCAATAATATTATTTTGTTGCCTTTCAAACTTTATATCCAAAGAATTTATTGGCAACAATTGCCTTTTTGCAAGAGACTTTATTTTACTTTCAATATATCTAAACAAATTCTCGTCAGTAGGCTCAAGCCAAAGCCTACCAAACCTATATTTCCCATTACGACTATCCACTTCAACAATTATCTTTTCTGGCAAATCAATAACCAAATTTTTTTCCAAATAACAACCAGGACACAAACTACCTATAAGTTTGTTTTTTTGCATACCGCACTTTACACAAAACCTTCTCATTTTTTTCACTTGCGAAACAACTGAAAATAAATTACAGGATTAAGAATATATATGTAGGAATAAACATAAGCCGTAATAACCCTAATAATCACAAAAGCAATCCAAAACATTATTTCCCCACTAATATTTGAAACTTCCAAATAATAAGCCAATACAAAAGAAATCAAAGAAAGAAAAGTCGTTAATAGCGTCGCCTTTGAAATTACAGACTTATTTTTTATTGAAATACTTACAGTTCGTTTTATCGAATCAACAACAGAATGCTTCTCAAAAGCAATAACCGAATAAATATTATAAAAAACAAACACAAACACAATTACAACCAAAAAATAAAACGCGGCAGAAACTAAATCAAAAAATTCACCAGGCAATATAAACATCAAAACAATCGCAAAGATAGAAGTCACCACAATAAAAGCCAATTCAATCGCCATAACAGGAACCACTATTTTAAAGAAAATTTTCATGGATTTCTCCAACGCCTCTATCAAACTCACTTTCTTATTCTTTTTGAAATCATCAACAAGATAAGGATACATGGCACTTACCAATATATCCAAAACATTAGCCAACAAAGTAAACAAAAAAAGAATTAAAAGAACCAACACAATAGCAATATCATTAGTTTCAATTGCCAATACATAATAATGTGTAGTCGCAACCATTATAATAGTAAAAATCCCAACAATCACCAACTTCGGAATTATCAGCTTTGGTTCTGAAGAAAATATTTCCAAAGAATATTTCAAAGAAGATACAAAACCACTCATAACTCAATTACCTTTCCAAACTCCGGAACAACAGGAGTAAAACCTCCCTCTTTTATGCTCTTGGCAAACTTTTTAGTAACTTCCGCATCCCCATGCACACAAACCACTTTTTCAGGATTAAGCTTGTTAATAGCCTTAAACAATTCAGATTTCCCAGCATGCGCACTAAAATCATAATGCTCCACACCAGCTTTAACAGTAACATTTATACCTTCCAAATTTATTTTACCGGTTTCCAAAAGTATTTTCCCAGGAGTATCTGCAACCTGATAACCAGTAAGCATTATTTTTGACGATTTATCATTATAAACCTCCGGAAGATAAGCATAAACACTCCCACCCTGCATCATACCACTAGTACAAACAATTATCGAAGGCTCCTTTAAAGCACGCTTTCTCATTTTAACATTTTTAACCCAATTCACTTTTTCAAGAGCCCTTTGCAAAAACTTTGGATCTTTCAAATAACCAGGATTATTCAAATATATTTTCGCCACGCTTTGCCCCATACCATCATAATATATCGGCGCACCTATCTTATATTCATAAAGCACATCTATTATCTCCTGACTTCGCCCAACTGCAAACGACGGCAAAAGAACATGCCCACCACGTTCAATAACACCCCTAACAGACTCAACAAACAACTTTTCAGTCTCTTTTCTATCCGGATGATCCCTATCTCCATAAGTCGACTCAGTTATCAAATAATCACACTCTTTTATTTTTTCAAATTGTGCAGGATTATGCAACCTTGTCTCAGTATACCTAAAATCCCCAGTATAAACAATCGTTTTTTCCTTCAACCTCAACTCAGTTATTGCAGAACCTACAATATGACCCGCATCAAACATTCGCATAGAAGTATTTTCCGTAATATCCATGGACTTACCATACATCACAGGAAAAGTAAATTTTTCAGTTTTCGAAATCTCATCTTTAGCAAACTTCGCATCCATCCCCTCCAAACCCGCAATCTTCAAAGTATCAAACCACAAAATCTTAGCAATATCAAGCGTAGGAGGAGTCATATAAACAAGACAATTAGTTTCCTGAAACAAATGCGGCAAATTCCCAGTATGATCAAGATGAGCATGAGAAATTATTGCAGCATTCAAATTTGTTTCTACCGGCAAAGGATACTCAGTTCCGGCAGGAGTAAGCTTCACACCATAATCCAACAAAATTTTATCGCCAGCATCAACCAAAAAAGCACTCCGCCCAACCTCTTGCGAAGCTCCTTTAAAAGTTATTTTAACCATCAAAATCAACAAAATAAAATTGCAACATATTTAAATAGGTATTTTGGTTACCATTTATTTATGGAAACACTCAACCTTACAAAATCATTCGAAATAATCAAAAAATACGGAATTAAAACAGCCAAAATGCAAGAAGCAAAAAACGAAAACCAAATAAAAAAAGCATGCAAAAACATAGGAATGCCAATTGCAATGAAAGTAGTTTCAAAAAAAATAACCCATAAAACCGAAGCAGGCGGAGTAAAAATAGGCATAAACTCCATAAAAGAAGCAACAGAAACATTCAAAAAAATGAAAAAAATAGACGGTTTCGAATGTGTCATAGTACAACAAATGCTCAAAGGAACAGAAATACTAGTCGGAGGAAAAAGAGATATACAATTCGGACCAACAGTAATAGTAGGACTCGGAGGAATATATGCTGAAATACTCAACGACATAAGCATAGGAATATGCCCCCTAACAAAAAACCAAGCAAAAGAAATGATACAATCCCTCAAAACATACCCAATACTAAGCGGAGCCAGAGGAAAAAAAGGGGTTAACATAAAAGAACTCGAAGAAACCATCCTATCAGTCGGAAAAATAATGGAAAACGAAACAGAAATAATAGAACTAGACCTAAACCCAATCATAGGAAACGAAAACGAAATAATAGCAGTCGATGCCAGAGTAATAACAAAATAATTTCAACAAAAACAACCAATCAAAAATATTGCTTAAACAAATTTTTTATTCTCATGTTTCATACTTTTTTAACTCAGACTTAATCTCCTCAATAGGCTTGGTTGTAACAAGAAGAGGAATCTTTTCATTCTCCGCAATTTTTTGAGCAATAGGATCAACCTTATCAATACCATGCAAAACCACTATTGAAGGCCTCATATCTGTAGAAAACCTGCCAACCTTAACCGCAATCATAGGACTCCTACCAGAACCAACTTGCATAAATATAAGAGCCCTTTCAGGAGTTTTACCATACATTTTTATATAATCATGCACTGGAACATCAAGAATAACTTTCAAAGAATCTATAATAGTATAACCATAAACCTTCGTATCTTTAAGCCTGCCAGGATTAGCCACACAATCAGCACTTATTGCTTCAGCAAAATCCCTGCCATCTACAGACTTTGAAAACTCCACTATATCAAACACTTCTAATTTAGGAAGAAAATTCTGTTCAAGCTGCTTCTTAACTTTTCCTCCACGATTCTTATCTATTTCCAACAAACTTTCAACAAGCCTTGAAACAACACCTATACCGGGACTTTTCCTCCTACCACCCTCATAATCAGAAATAGTAGAAGAAGAAATTTTAAGTGCCTCAGCCAACTCAGTCTGGCTAACCCCAAATATTTCACGCCACTTTTTCATACTAGAACCAGGGTCTTTCGAAAGAGCAATTTCACCAGCAATAAGCGTAGCCAACTGATCCATAATAGCCATACTAATGAAGTTACACCAATAAAAATGTTTCGTCAATAAGCCATCAAACATTAGCCCTTTGACGAAAATACCAAAAAAATCAACTAAAAAATTGACAAAAATTAAACATAATTTATATTAGCCCAACAAAACAAATTATAAATTGCAGATCGAAAAAATGCTAATTAGCATTCTCTGCTCGCACCCCGCCGAAAGGCGGGGCAACTCTCCACAAAGTGAAAAAAACATGAACCTTTACGAAATCACCCTATTCAAACTATGCCAAAAAAAAATAATAACAATAAAACAAGCCAAAATACTAAAAACAATAAAACAAAAAAAAGCATGCACAAAACACACACTCTCCACAGAAACTGGAATTCCAAAAAACCAAATAGAAACAGAATTAACCAAACTAGAAAAACTAAAAATAATCAACCAAACATCAGAAATCTACTACTGCAATAACCTAACAGAAAAAATATTAGAACTAATAGACAAAGAAAAAGAAATTTTAATAAAAGCATAAAAAAACAAAAAAACCTAAATAAGAATAAAACTTTAAAAAAATGAAAATAAAAAATGAATTAAAACAAATAGGCAATCCAGGCAAAACACAAAAAAAACCAATTTTAATATTTTTGTATGAAAAAGTAAATAAGAATATGATAAATGAATTACAAATATTAAAGGTAGCCCCAGAAAATACTTCAACAAAACAAAAAATAATAATAATATTAACAGATGAATGGCCTCTTACAGCTAAAAAAATATATAACCGTCTTCAAAAAGAATTCAAAACAAATATTACATATCAAGCAGTTCATAAAATAATAAAAGAATTAACAATAGAAAATATCATTGTAAAGAATGTTAACACTTATAAATTGAATATAGAATGGATACAGAATTCTAAACGCCTAATGACAGAATTAGAAAAAAAATACCTTGAAAACGAAAAAATAAAAATATCTGAAAATTCAGAATTTGGTTTAATAGAATTAGAATATAATTCAATGACAGATTTAGCAGTTTCTGTGGCAAAACTTTTATTTTCAAGACAATTAGCAAGAAATTCTGAAGATAAAAGTTTTGTGTGTATAATGGAATATGGTTGGTGGATAATAAAGTTTAGATTTGAACATTTAGAATTATTAGGAAAAATGGCATTAACTAACTATAAGCCCATTGCAATAATTAGAAAAAAAACCACTTTTGGTGAATGGATTAGAAAACAATATATTAGATCTGGTGGAATTTCCCCGCCAACAGGTACAAAATTTGAAATTGAAGAAGACATTTTTATACAAGGTAATTATATAATAGAAGTAAAGTTTGATAACGAAACTAAAAAATTTTTTCAAAATTATTATTTAAAATGGAAAAATAGTGAAGATTTATTCAAAGATTTTGGCATTAAAGAAGAACCAAAAATAAATGCTATAGTTAGAATAACAAAAAATGAACAAATGGCAGATTATTTTAGAAAAAAAATATATGAAATTGTTAAAAAATATCAGTGATTTACACCATTTCGTTCAAATGAATCCAAGGATCCTTAAAATCGTTAATGATTAAGTCGAATTCAATTAACTCTAAAATTTTCTTATTTGGGTTAATAGCAACTTTAATATATGCATCTTCTAAAATTTTTAAATCATCTAAACTATCACAAAAATAGATAAACTTTGATGATTTCTTTATATCACTTAATTTTAAAAATAATTTTTTTTTAAGATTTTGTGGTTCAATAATTTTATCATTACTTAAACCAGTAAAATACTCTTTTCCCCAACATATTTTAGTTGAATAATTAATGGCTGAAGCTTCAATAAAACCATATCTTTTCCTTACTAAATCAGCTATAAAATCAGCAGTCAAAGAAACCAACTTACATTTTAAATTATATTTTTCATTAAGCTTACTAACAAATTCTCTACTACTAGGATAAGACTTATTCAAAAGAAAATTTGCATTTTCTGAAACTTTACATTTCTCTTCGCCTTTTAGCAAATTTAAAAAATTTTTATAGGATTTTACAAATAAACCATTCTTATAATCTCTTTTAATATTTTCCAACCTAGACATTTTGTAAATATCTTCTGAAAAAGTATATTCGATTAGATCAAGCAATATCATTCCAGGATATAAAGTTCCATCAAAATCAAAAATAGCAAAATCCAAATCTTCTAATTTACTAGACAAATTAAAATTATTTTTTAATAAAATAAAATCATTGTATTTTGAATAATTAATAGTATTCATAAAAATTCTTTTCCAGGAAATTTCTTTGAAACCCTTACTATTTTTTTTAAAATATTAAATCCGCCCGGTAATTCCAACCTATTTCCAATATGCAATGCATCAGCTCCAAATTTATATAACTTATAAGCTTGATCAGAAGTGTTAATTCCACTTGTAGGTATTACAAATAAACTAGTTTTTTTACTCAACAATTCAACATGTTTATACGGGGGTGGTTTAAAACAACCTGAGCCACCTGCCATAATATAAAATCTAATGCCTAAAAATTCAGCAGCTTTTGCTACTGCTAAACTTATTTTTGGTTTGTCTTGTGGGATTGGATATGCCCTAGTCATCCAATTAGAAGTTGCAATAGACCCACGATCATCAAAAACATAAATTGTAGGCAAAGTTTCAAATTCATTCTTTTCAATACTTAAAGAATTGGAAATTAACCCATCCCAATTATAAAAAGTATTATTAGAAGTTGGAACATGCATCCAATACACAGCAGTTTTTCCTTTATAACCTTTCAATGAACTAATAGAATTAGTTGTTAAATATGTTATTACTAAAAATTCATAATCTCTAACAGCAATATCGATTAAATTTTGCAAATTAAAACTGTCAACTATACTTCCACCAATAGCAATTATTGGAATGCCTAAACTCTTAACATTTTTAAACCAATCTTTTGAGCTATCTGGGGAATATTTATCAGGGTCTATTTGAGGTATAATTAAAGGCCCTTCAGATCTTAATTTATATAAAAAATTTTCAATATAGCCTATTTTCTTCATAATGATCAAATTTCACGATATAAAATAGCCAAATAACTATTATTAATATCTACAATTGGGTTTTCTAATCTTACTTTGTACCCTTTAATATTTGATAACATTCCACTTAAAAAACCACTCAACATAGAAAAATTAATTTCATTATACCATTTGGTCCAAGGGAAATAATTTACAACAATATTTAATTTATTATTAACAGGTGGTAAAACCAATATCTCCCCCCAACCTAATGCTGCCATTAATTCCAAACACGATTTTTCATCTTTTTGCCCAAATTCACTAAACAAATTCTTGCCAGCATCATAAGCTATATCAAAAAGTATATTACTCAAACCATTAGCTTTCAATTCTTTTTCAAGTAAGTACATTCCACTTACTTCCATTAAAAAAAATCTTTCTTTATTATAATTATAACTCACAATACCATTTTCATAAGAAAATATTTTTGCATCTAGATAATTACTAAAAGATTTATTATATCTTAGTGGCTTTTCTTCGTTAAACTTCAAGTAATTCATTGGATCATGAGTAAGATCATCTAAATTAGTTTCAGAAAATACGTTGTCAGAAAATGAATTTTTTAATATTTTATATGGCGCACATTTTACTTTACAAATGTTGCCATCTTCCAAAAATTTATTATCATAATAATACCCTTCTATGTTTTTATCTTGAAATAACCATGCAATGACACCTGCTGCACCGCCAGTAGCTAAAAAAAAATCGTAACCTAACTTTCTACAAATTACAAAATTTTTTAGAGTATAATCTACTGTTTTATTTTTCACATCAATAACTTGGCTTATTTCAGAAGCATAAGTTCCTTCAACAAATTTACTAGCTATAACAATCCAATCCTTAACAGCATCGCCAGGATGATCTGAGATATTTTCAAATCTTCCTAATTGTGCAAAACTATAACCGAATTTTTTTCCAACAGAATAAAAAATCGATTTTCCTTTTTCACCGAATTTTTCGACAATAACTTTTTCTAAATTAATAAAAAATGATTCAGGAACTAAAAGTTGTCTTGCAAAAATTGAAGTTTTTCCAGAAATTTTAAAATTAACAAAACCAGGAACATCTAAAATCAAAGCTCTTGGAATTACAAATCTCTTTACATAAAGTCTAACAAAATTATCTTTAATATCCATAAAAATTAACCTCGCATAAAAATCAAAGTATTATTCCATTATCACTAAATTCATAAGATTTTATTCCGCCTTCAATAGTAGTGTATCTCATTTTTTTTATTTCAATAGTCCTACTCAATGTTTCGCCTATTGCTAAATATTTTAAAACCATCACTCCATCACATACGAATTCGCTTATTTGGTCGGCGCTGAGGCCGTTTTGTCCTTCAAGTAATTCTGAAGTTAGAAGGATTGTTGAGTCAAAGAGGCGGAGTTTTTTCATCAAGTGATAAAGCAGGCTTTTTTGAACTAGCCTTTCTGTTTTTGGTATTGGTGAGACACTATCTGCTATTTTAACTAGCGAATAGGATTTGTCTGTTTCTTTATTGGAAATTAGTAAAGAATCTGCTAGTGTTGTTAACGAGTCTATGACAACTCTTTTTGGCATAAAAGAAGTGTAAAGTTCATACATTTTTTCTAAGAAGCCGTCGGTTTCGACAATGTCGAAGTAAACTACTTTTAGTTTGTTAGTGGCTTCGAGTGAAGCCAAATCCCAGCCAAAGCTCTCTGCTGTTTTGAATATTTCTTTTTTGCTTTGTTCTGTTGAGATATAAAGGCTTTTTTCGTTGAATATTTTTACTCCGTTAATTAAGAATTGAAGGCAAAGGGTGCTTTTTCCGGTTCCTGCTCCGCCTGAAATTAGGACAATATTGTTTCTTGGTATTCCGCCGTTTAATGCCTTATCCAAACCTTCTATACCTGTAGGACATCTTTCAATCATTAAAAATATCATGTATTTGGCATATTTAAAAGGTTCTGGTGTTATTAAAATTGCTAGTTTTTTGTGTAATTGACTGAATCTTTTGAATTTAATTAACATGATAAAACATTTCAAAAATCTTTTTTAGACAATAATTGATTTCTTGTCAGATTATTTTCAAAATTGAATTCTTGAATAGGTTTTATAATAAACTCGCATGATTGCGAACCAAGACAGGCACATTTTATTTCCACACAATCAATATCTTTTTTGAAATATGTTGAAAATATTGCTGCAAAAAAGCCTCTCAGAAAAGTGTCACAAGGATTTTTTGATATTTTACACAATTTTGCTACAGGAGAATTTGTAACTGAAAGTATTGCACGCGTATTTAATTTATCAAGGTCAATAATATCTATTTTCCCCCAACCACAAGCTGAAAAAAAATTATTCATGAATTCGACAATTTTTTCATTGCTAGTGCCAAATTCAAATATTATGTTTTCTTTTATTAAAGAAATTATTGACTCTTTTATTGAATAATAAACTTCAATATTAAGGTCTTTGTTGTTTTGTTCAGCTATTGCAACCAAAGTAGTAACCGGAATTATAACAAGCGGAATGTTTACTAAATAAAAGTTGTTGTGTTTGTAGCTAAAAGAATTTGTAAATATGTATTTATCCAAAAACGAGTTAAGCATTTTTATAACCTGCCTTTTTTTCAATACATGCAACTGCGTTTTTTTCAGCTTCTGAAATTATGCGGTGAATTGCCCTATAGGCTTCGGCTTCAATTGGCCAAACCAATAACAAATTGCCGGCTCTTTTTGACAGAATCAGCCTTTTCTCAACGAGTTTTTTCAAATAATAAATATATTTGGTTGATTGTTGCTTTCGTTTTTCATGTGAGGAAACATCTTCACCTAAATTCTCAGCTATTTCCAAAGCAGACGACGGCCAACGCTCCCTAACTATTTCAAGTATGCGCAATTCTAACTCAGACAATTCTGGATACCCAGATTTTTTTGCCATTTAATTAAAATTAAAACACAAAATAATAAAAAACAATTATTTAATGTTTGGCATGCCAAAATTTCTATAATTGTCGTGTTTGCGAACGCTGATCAAAATTCTTGTGTAATAATTTAACCAAGCTTGCTAATAGAAGTCATAAAGCATCGGATTATATATGAGAGCACCATTCTATTTATTTCTTCATAAATTATTACTTTAAACTAAAACAACTTGCAAAAGACTCTAGTATTTTCTTTTGAAATTTATCAATCGTGTAAAATTTTGAATAGATGATTTTCTCAAAATAAATATCCCTGCTGCAAGTATTATAAACAAATAACCAAACCATTCAAAAATGGAATGAGTCTCTTGTAAAAGCAACATGCCTAAAAATAAAGCAAATATGAGTTCTGTAAGTGATATTATTGCTGCTTTCGAGGCTTCAATATAATGCAGAGAGTAATAATAAAAAGAACTGGCAACTCCCAAAAGTATGCCAATAATTATTAAATAAAAAATAATTATAGGCTCCCAAAAAATAATTTCTTTTGACATTGCAAAAAAAGCCAGAGTAAATATGACAAATTGAAAAAAGTTAGAGTAAAACGAAACTAATTCAGGTTTATAATCTTTAAGTTCTCGCGAGGTTATAATATCCCCGGCATGAGAAAAAGCTGTAAGAACCCCAAAAATAAAACCTAAATTTACTAAAGATAAGTCGCCAGGTTGTGTAATCAAAAAAATTCCAATAACAGTAAGCATTATTCCGAATAATTTTTTTAAAGAAATTTTTTCACCAAGAAATGCAACTGAAAAAATCAAAGTCCAGGCAGGCATTGTGTATGAAAGGAAATATGCTGTTGATACTTTTGTATAAATCAATGCAAGAGCAAAAAAAATAGGACTTATTACGCTAAAAAAACCGTTTAAATAAAGAAAAAATAATTCTCGCCTATCACTGATTATTTCAATATTTATTCCTCTTGCTTTCATAATCCCGTAAACAGTAAGCAATTTTAACAACCGAGTTATCCAAAAAAAAGAAATAAATGCAATTCCTATTGAAATAAACAATTTGTAAGAAATCCCTACAATTGCAAAAATAAAAGACGAAACTATAAGCCCAAATATAGCAGAGAATTTTTCAGACAATTTAAAACACCTTGATAAATTAATTTAAACAAATGTTTAATGAATAATTTCAAAAAACAAATTTTATAAAAAATGTCCTAATTTTAATTTTTTGGTTTCAAGATAAAATTTATTATATTTGTTAGGTTTTACCTTTAAAGGCACCACTTCTGTGATCTTTATACCATAAGCTTCAAGATTCAATTTTTTTACAGGGTTGTTGCTCATTAATCTGATTTTCTTAATTCCTAAATGAAGCAAAATTTGTGCGCTTGGACCAAAATCCCTGCTATCAATTTCCAAGCCAAGCTCCAAATTTGCATCAACAGTGTCCCTGCCTTTTTCTTGCAATTCATAAGCTTTAAGCTTGTTCAAAAGCCCAGCCCCTCTGCCTTCATGATGAGGCACATAAATAACCAAACCATTTCCATTTCTTTCAATTTTTTTTAACGCTGCATGCAATTGATCATTGCAGTCACACCTAAGGCTGTGAAAAACATCTCCAGTTATGCATGCAGAATGAATTCTTACCAAAGGCGATTTGCCTTTTTTCAAATCTCCTTTTTTTACTACTAAATAAATTTCGTTTGCAAGGGAATCGCGAAAACCTATTGCTTCAAAATTTCCAAATTTTGTTGGAAGCTTGGCATGACCACATTCTAAAATGTTTTTTCCTGCAGAAATCTTGTAATCGATTAAATCCCTTATTGAAATCAATTTCAAATTATGCAATTTAGCAAATTTCTTTAATTCTGGCAACCTTGCCATTGAACCGTCATCGTTCATAATTTCTGAAATTACTCCGACTGGTTTCAGATTTGCAAGCAAAAGCAAATCAACCGCGGCTTCCGTGTGGCCCGGCCTCGCAAGAACTCCTGCATCCTGAGCAACCAAAGGAAACAAATGCCCGGGTCGGCGCAATGACTCTGGTTTGGACTTTTCGGAAAGAATTTTTTTAATAGTGAGAAGCCTGTCTTGCACGCTTATACCTGTACCGCAAGAAGCCGCATCAACAGAAACAGTAAAAGGAGTATTAAATTTGTCATTCTGCCAAGTCATTTTCGGAAGGCCCAATTGATCTGCTTTTTTCTGTGTTATTGGAACACATAAAAGGCCTCTTGCTTCTTTTATTATAAAATTCAATTTTTCTGGAGTCGCCTTTTCGGCAGCAAGCAAAATATCCCCTTCATTTTCCCGATCATCACCATCAACCACAACCACCATTTTTCCATTTTTAAGATCTTTCAATGCAGACTTAATACTGTCAAAACCTTTCATACAAATCAGCAAAAAAAGAATTTGAATTTACTTAAAAAAGTTACGTATATCAAAAATGAGTAGTATGAATGAAACAAAAATCCATTTGGCAAGGCCTCAAAAATTTGCCTATGTGAAAAAAATGATTGAATCAGGAATAAAAGAATTCAGAATGCCGAAAAGCACATTAGAGCGAATGCCAAAAAAAACTTTAAAACTCATAAAAGAATCAGGCGGAAACATAATTGTTGAAAATTCTGCTGGAAGACCTATAAAACTCGACTTGGAAAAAATTTTAGAAGTAGTGGAAATGCACAGAGACAACAGAACATACCGAGAAATAGAGAAAATAACAGGCATACCTAAAAGCACCTGCCATTATCTGATAAAGTATGCTGAAAGGAAAAAAATAAAAAAAGGAAAAAAAATAATATACCTTTAAAAAAATTAATTTAAAATACTTCTTACCCTATTAAAGCACAATTTTTTTCAGATAAAAACAATGCATAATTGCCAAGCCTTGCGCACAAAAAGGCCCCTGTTTTTTAAATAAAAATTTACAACTTTAACCGGCAAATCTGACAACAGTTGAAATTAAATATATTAATGCATTTTCTTAATTCATGGATGAAATTTGGGAAGCAAAAAAATTAGATATGATAAGACGAGGACAAAAAGAAAGAGTTGAATTTTTGGAAAAACTCAATAAACAACTAGTACCATCTCAAATTATTAGAATACAGCAAAACGATAAAACAGTATTAAATGAAATTGTTCTTCCTGCTTGGCTTGACTGGGAAACTCTTTACATTTGGAGCCTCCAAACTAAAATAAAAGAAGGCAGACCGTGCATATTGTGCTCTCAATTCAGCAAAAATGGAATGGACTTCATGGATAAATTCATATGCGAATCTTGTTTTTTAAAAATAAAAAACATGTAAATATGAAAAATTCTTAATTGACCAATTGAAGCTAAAAAAAAATCAAAAACTTTTAAACCTCTTTCATCTAACACATTTAACAGGTTGGCTTAAATATAAAAAAAACAATATTAATATGTGCAGTTTCCTAAACCGTCGGAAAAACTCAGAAAAAATTTGATAAATGAAGAGCTTGAATTAAGAAAAAAACAACCTGAACATTGGGCTAAAACAAAATACAGGAAATATGCAAAACCATATAATCCTGAAGAAATTGAAAAAATAAAAGACCTTGAAGCTGAAAGAAAAAAAAGAAAAAAATAAAGGGCCTACTACCAATTAAAGTACTTGGTTCTTAAGGTTCTTAAAAGACACAATTTTTCACTTTCAAAGCGGCAAGCGCTAAAAAATTAATCAACAAGTTCACTCAATTTTGCCCCTTTAAATTTATTTAAAACAAATGAATGGACAAGCCTTACGCATTCTAATAAAACTGATTCAACTTCTTCTCCGTTTCCGTTGAAACCAGCCGCTCCGGAATGGCCACCACCCGCTCCGCCAAACTTTAACGCAAGTTTTTGAAATACGTCTTTTGCCAAATCAAAGTTGTTTTCTTTTAACCAATTATTATTCACTCTACCACTAACCCTTATTTTGCTTTTCTCAGCATAACCACAAAAGGCGACAGTCGCTCCTAACTTAATCAATCCTGAAGCGGCATCAGCTTCAAAAGAACCTATTTGAGATATTGCAATTAAAACATTGCTACTCCTGAAAAACCTTGCTCTTTTTGCCGCTTTTAACATTGCAATGGATTCGGAAATATCTTTTGGCAAATAAAAAAGCGAAGCGACTTTATAATACGACATGCCTGCGCCTTTAAGAGAATCAGCCATTATTGAAAAAGTATTGTGGTCGGCAACCATAAATCCTGCAGAATCTGAAATTATTCCGGCTGCAATACAAGCATATGCTTTTTTTGAAATGGTTGCTCCATTGGTTGATTTCAGCAATTCATAAACAATTTCAGTCGAAGAAACAGCGGTTTCCCTAATTACAAAATTGTTTTCAGGAACAAGACGTGGCTTTTTTTTGTCGTGGTGATCTATAACAAATTTTTCACCAGTAAAAAAATCAAAATCTTTTTTCATCGACCCAAGCATTTCGCTACTTGAAAAGTCAACACATAAAACGCAATCAAAATTTTTTAATAAAGGATTAATTTCGTATTTTATGCCAAGGCTTTCACACAATTTTTTTGCGTTGAGGTTCACATGGTCCGGAACACCTATTTTAATCTGGATTTTTTTACGTAATGAAAAATATATGGCGCCAGCCGAAGCCATGGCATCAACATCAGCGCCGGAATGAGCAATAATAAGCAATTTTTTGCCGAAAAACTTTGAAAGGCTTTTCAGCACCATTTAATTTTCCTCTTTATTTTCTCCAGTGGAACTTTTTTGAGCATTTTCAATTTCGTTTTTGAGCTTGTTCATTTTGTCAATAACTGCTTCTTCCTGCTTTTTAATTGTCTTCAATCTCAAGGCAATTGTTTCCTTCTGCTCTTCAAGTTCTTTCATGACTTTTTTTGAATCTGAAAGTATTAAAATGTTTCCAACAGCCTTGTAAACCTTTTCCTCTTTAGTTTCTTTTAATTCTTTCAACGCTTCATCTATGAATTTGCTTTGCATTGAAAGAGTATTGCTTTGGTTTTCTATTGCGGCAAGTTGAACCCTGCTTCTTTCAAATTCTTGAATGTTTTTGTTCAAATCAACCATAAAAAATCCACCTTCATAAATTGCAAAGTTTAAGACAAAGACCCAACAAACTTTTATAAGAATGCTCTGAAGCTTTCAAAGCATGCTTGTCATTTGCAAATATTTTAAGCTTGACAATATTTTTATTGCTTTGTATTAAAATTGAAGAACGTTGACCTAATCTTCTATTCAATTCAGGCGATAATGCCAAAACCGCAAAATTGGCACAGGTTTCGTTTTGAAACCTGAATTCCAAAAAAACTTGTTCCATCAAACTGCCTTCACATTTTTTAAAATAGAGTCTCTCATTTTGGAAAAAATTTTTGAACCGCAAGCAGGACACCTGATCGCACCAGCCACTAGGTTAGAAACTTCCTTTCCGCATTGCAAACATTTATACATTCAAGCAACCTCCTTTTTTTCATTATCACCTTGTTGGCCATCACTTTGCAATTCTTCGCCCTTTGCCTTTGAAAGCGAAGCAAGCATTTCTTGTGAGAAACTTTTAAGTGAAACCATTTGATTTATAATTTTGCCGGCAAGAGTTTGAGGCAAATAGGCTCCGCCAATAAATTTGGCATTGCATTTTTTGCATTCAAAAATACCTTTGCTTACCCTTTTAACATTATAAGAACCACAATCAGGGCATTTGTTTTTTGCTTTTTGTTCTGGCTCTATATCAAGAAGCCTTTTTCTTATCCCTACGCCATAACGCGAGCCAAAACGCCCTGTACTTTTAACTTTTTTTGTACTACCCATAATTTACACTCCTACAATAACTTTCTTAAAAGCTTACTGTTCTTTGCGGCAATGTCAAGACAATTGTTTATTTCGTCCAATTTAAAAGAACCTGAAAGTCCTTTTTGAAACGCACATATTCTGTCATCGTCCATCAAAGAAACCGAAAACCTTGCAGACATTGCTTTTTCTTCAGCCAACAAAGGATCAGCAACAATGACAGTCCCTATTTTGCCAAAAGTGCTTAAAATTGGTTTGTACTTCAACTTCAATTTGCCAGAGTATTCTCCTGCCACGATTTTGCCGTCTTCAACTTTTGGAAGTCTGCAATTTAGAAGAGAACTCAAAGCACCAATTGCACACGCATCAAAAAGGTTGCCATCATTATTAATGACATAACCATCCACATAAGCCATCAAAACTTTTTCACCTTCAACAAGGCAAAGCTCCTTAAAATCAATACCCTTGCTCTCTCTTATTCCCCTGTCAACAACTCTTGAAAGCTCAATAGCCTCTTCCGAAGGCGGACCAACTTCATAATCAGGATCCGCCATTGGCAAAAGTTCAACTCCTACACTTATGCCGCCTTCATCAGGAGTATCAGGATAAGGTTCAGCAATTTCAAATTTTACTCCAAATATAACATCAGTATAGCCCCATTTAACTCTTGCTGAACCAGCAGCATTCTCGCTTATGTTATTTGTAATAACCACGTTTCTAAGCTCGTCAACTTTCCTGCCATCCTGCCTCTTGCCTTCCTTGAGATCAGCAATAATCTTATCAACCCTCAAATCCCAAAAACCATTACTCATCCTGCTCAACTCCTTTCTCACTAACTGCATCAGGCTCAGCATATTTGGCTTTAAGAGCCTGTCTTTGTATTTCATAAACCTTTTGCGCTGCTTCAAAAGCCATTTTCACAGCATCATCCCACTCTTTGCGAGTCAATATCCCGTCAAGCTGCAACAAAACTATCTCACCAGTATTAGGCATTATTGCAACAGGAATATCAACAGCATCAGGAGCATCCTCTTCATCCTTATTCAAATCCACAATCAACTTGCCACCAGCCTTGCCAACACTTGTGCCACAAACCATGTCCCTCATTGGAATGCCAGCATCTGCAAGCGCCACGGAAGCTGCAGTAAGAGCAGCAATCCTTGAACCAGCGTTGCTGTCAATTATTTCAACAGTTATATTAATTTCAGTATTTGGAAAACGCTCAGTAAAAATCACTCTTTCAAGAGCTTCACCACAAACCTTCGAAATCTCAATCTCCCTTCTGCCAGGCTTGGGATTTTTTCTATCAGGCACGCTGAAAGTAGCCATCCTATAACTAAACTTCACCATTGCCTTATACGGCGAAGCAGTATGCTTTGGCAAACATTCAGAAGGCCCATGAACCGCAGCAATAACCTTATTCTGCCCCCATTCAAGGTAAGCAGAACCATCAGCCATTGGTATGACTCCACAAGTTATTTTTATAGGCCTAAGCTCATCAACTTTTCTTCCATCAAGCCTTTTACCTTTTGAATCCACATATGTCATTTCAACTTCCTTCTTTTTACCCATTAATGATCAACCTCTTCATTATCAAAACCATCATGCAAACCATCAGAAGCCAATTTCGGCTTATTAACAGAATGCAAATTAAGAAACTCAGCAACTCTGTTAGTAAGATTATCCAAATGAGCTTCCGACTCAATCTTGGCAAGAGCCTTTTTGAGCAAATCAATATTGCCGCCTTTTGCCCAAATACGCCCATTCCTGCCAACCATTATCATAGAGCCGGTACCCTCTTTAAGCAAATTCAACATAGAACCATCCCGGCCTATAACACGAGGTATTTTCACAGGAGAAATATCAATAACTTCACCACCAAAAAAAAGCCTCGGCATTGCAAGTTCCACTTCATTAAGCTCATTAACCTTAACAACTTTTGCAGAAACAATACTACCAGGTTTAAGCATTTCACGAATATCCTTCTTCAAAACAAAACTTTGATAAAAACTATTTATATCAATGACATAAACAGCAAATTTCTCCCCAGTAATAACCCCTATTACAATATCACCAACTTGAGGCATATACCTGCCTTCAAGAGGCACGACAGAAGCAAAATCACTCTCATCATTCACCAAACCAATGGAATCAGAATAAATTTTGCCCTCACGCACAAAAACATGAGAACCCAACTTCTTCCTCTCCTCAGTCACCAATTCACCAGGTATAACCAATCTTTTCACAAAAACTCACCCCTTGTTCTCCAAAATCCTTGACTCAACCTGTCCATGCGTCAAATGATTCAATTCATTGAAAAGATCCTGCTTTGCTCCAGCAGGCAATTCAAGAAGCGCAACCAAACTACCATCATTCTGCCACTCCTCCTTTTTCAAACCATACTTATGCAAAATAACAGAAGCCTTGCCTGAAAACTCAGCAGGAATTTTTACCGCAATATTAAGCTTATCCATTGAAATAGGAAGCAACTTTCTAATGCCTTTAAGAGCCTCTTGCACCAACTCCTGAGTAGGCTTATTTATATCAACATTAAATTTAAGCTCATTAAGAGCAGCCTCAATTCTTTGGGCAGGATGCGGAGCCTTTGTCTGTGGATTCATAGCGTTTCTTGAAATAAAATTAATTATCTCCTTTCTTTTCCTATCGGCAATCTCCTTCCTTTGTTGAGTTGTCAATTGCACCTCGCCTTCAAGTATAATACGCCTCGCAACATCATAAACATTAGTGGTTCCAAAAACCTTTCTCAAAGACTCCTCACTCTTAACCTCGCCCTTATGCGCATCCTTGAAAATAGAATCAATGGCTAAAAGATCATCAAAATCAACATCTTTGCCATGCTTCAAATCCATTGCAAGGTTGGGATCTACAAGTATTTCAAATCTCTCCCCAGAATGTTCAAACCGAGCAATTACCGCATCCTCTACCCTTACCATTTTAAATTACCTTTTCCCTAAAAAAAACAAATTCAATCAAAACTCATTGTTTTGAAATTATTAACTTAAGCTCTTCTTGGGATATGGAAGTAAACTTTTTTGAAGAATCAACATACATTACTTGAACCCTTTTAATGTCAAGCTTCTCCTTCTCGTCAAGCCCAAACTCAAGAGCTTTAAGCAAAAGCCTTACCCCAGCATCCCTTGAAAGATTCTCCTTATATTCCTTTTCAAAAAAATCCATGGCTTTATTCCTGTTTTTGCCTATGGCAATTGCATGATATTCGGCAAGAGCACCAGAAGGCTCTGTTTCAAAAAGACGCTTGCCAGTACTATCAACACCTCCAACAATAAATGAAATGCCAAAAGGCCTCATACCGCCATATTGAGTATAAAGCTGTTTTATGTTTGAAACTTCCTTAACAAGAGTCTCTATTTGAATCTCACTATCATAATAAATCCTATTCTCTTGAGCCTTCTGCCTAGCAATGCCAATAAGACGCCTGGCATCACCAACAAGCCCCGCAGAAACCGCAATAATATGATCATCAATAGGAAAAATTTTCTCAACAGAGTCGGGAATCAAAAGCCTGCTGGTTATCTTCTTATCAGCAGCAAAAACAACACCATCAGAAAACTTACAAGCAACACCCATAGTGCCTTGCGAAACTATTTTAGATGCATACTCCACCTGATAAAGCCTTCCATCAGGCGAAAACATCGTGGCTGCACGATCATAGTTTGCAGGCTGAGAACTTGGATACAAAACAAATCACTCTCTTCGAAAAACAATACTATTTCATTATAGTAAGGTATATAAATAATACTTTCAAAAAAACCAAAAAAATAATAATAACCAAAAAAAATCACTTCAACTTCTTAATAGAACCAGAAACCTTAAGCAAAACAGGAATTACCTTATCACTATCAATTTCCTGCACAAACAACAAACCGGCTTTTACATGCTCAACCGAATCATGGCTACAGCGAATAATACCTTCACATTTATCCTGATTCCAAGACACAAACCAAAGCTTCTGATTTGCCAAACCAACCTCGCCAAAAAGCTGAAAAAAAACACTCATGACAGAAGACCAAACAGATTTTTCGGAAAAACTTTTTAAAGACAAAAAAGCAAATTTTAAATACCTTTTCTTGCCACGCAAAACCCTTGGAATAGGATTAACAAACTTCTTAACTTTTGTCACAACAAACCCTCCAAAGATTCGTTAACACCTGCCAAACCAAGCAATTCTTTTTCCAACCTTTTTGAATTCTTTTCAGTTCCAATTATTTCATCCATCTTTCCCTTTGAAATAGAACCATAACGCTCCTTCAAATACTCATACCGCTGATCCATAGAAACCACTTTATCATGATTAACCCTTTTATCAGCATACCAAATTATTTTAGCTTCTATAGGAGTATTATCGTCAAAATAATTAACTTCTTCAAGGCCATGTAACTTCAACAAAAACCCGAATTCACGATAACCCAAACCAGCCAGAACCTTCTCAGCCTCTGCAGCATGCCTGCAACCGTTCTTTATACAATACATTTTCATCAAATCATGAAGCAACGCACCTTTGTCAACAGCTTCCAAATCAACTTTTACACCCCTCATTGAAATTTTTAAAGCAAGAAAATTCGCAACCTTTCTAACCATAGCAGTATGAGCAATAATATTCTCAGGCACAGCGTATTTTTTCAATAACTCTTCGCATTCAATTTGACTTGGAACCCTCATGCAATCGCCCCAAAAACAAACTCAAATTTTGCTTCACGCACCTCAAAGCACTTTCACGCTTCAAACCCAACAAAACTCCAAAAGAAGAAAAATCACGAGGAGAGCGCAATTGAAACTCGTTTTCAGCACCTGAAAAAAAAACTATTTTTACACCTGCATTTTCAAGAACCTTAATACACTGAACCGCATTTTTCAACAACAACTGCCTTTGATAACCATTCAACTTCAAAAATTCGGAAAACAAAATGCCGACAAAAACATTATTTCGAGACAAAATACCTGCGGTTTCAGAATCAACAAAATTTCCTTCAACGCTAAAAGGCTGAAGAAGCAAATCAACTTTGGAATTGGCAGCCCAAGCACACAATTCAGGAGAACAACCATCAACAGCAACAAAATCTGATAAAAGCCTTGATTTCTTCAAACCAGAAAAATCAGGCTTTGAAAAAACACTGCACGAATAAAAATCAAAATCACTTGATTTCGGCAAATCTTTTTTGAAAAAACCGGCAACAACAAAAGCCTTCACATTAAGCTTTGAAGCCAACCCCGAAACAGGACAATAACCAAATGTCAAATCAAGCATGAATAAAAATTAAGACAAAAAATATTAAATAGCAATAAATTCACTTTGCAAGCCTATGCTTGGCCCTCAAACTAGGAAAATTTTTTTCATGCCCTTTTCCACGCTTCAAACCCCTGCTTTTTCTTGCACTAGAAGTCTTTCCACGCTCTGCTCTGCCCCTATGCTTACCAGAAGAAATCCACTTTAAAGACTTATCAGACTTAACAGAAGGACTATTTGTATCAACTAAAATGACTTCATAAAAAGTATTCAAACCATCCTCGCCAACCCAATAACTATTCAACACTTCACAATTAGGATATTTGGCAGAAGCCTTAATTTCAGCCATTGACTGCCTTGAAATCCTCCTAGTTAGCTTTGAAATACCCATTTGCTTTGGCTTTCTTCCACTAGAAGGCCTCCTTTTAAGCCCAGAACCCTTCCTAACCCTAACCAATACAACAAAAACACCTTGTTTAGCCTTATAACCCAAAGAACGAGCCCTCGGAATATTTGTAGGACCGTCAAGCCTAACAACAGCAACACCCTTCTTTCTTTGCTCAATAACCCTATTTCTAAAAATTGCGGCATAATTATAAGCGCCATCCTTTCTAGACTTCTTGAACTCTTTTTGGAAAGTACTTGAAACATGTTTTGAAAAACTCATTGAAACCACTTCACAAAAAAATCCTCTTTTAGACAATTAATCCTTATAGAGAAGTAATATAAAACTTATTTTGAAAACAATAGTGAAAAATATTTAAAAATGAACACCCAATTACCCGAGTATTTTAAAACCTTTTAAACAAAATTCTAAATAATGGAACTGAAAATAAACAACAAATGCGACAGATGCAATGAACAGACAACAATAGTCTTGCCATACGGGCCACACAACTTGTGCAAAAAGCACTTCATCGAACTATTTGAAAAAAGAATAAAAAAAACCACTGCCAAAGAAGGCATGCTAAAATACGGAGAAAAAATAGCAGTAGGAGTATCAGGAGGAAAAGACTCAATGGTAACGCTACACATACTGAACGAACTATTCGGAAAAACAAAACACAATAAAATAACAGCAATAATGATTGACGAAGGAATAAAAGGATACAGAGACAAGGCAATAGAAATCGCAAAAAGATACTGCGACAAAAACAACATAGAATACCAAATCGCAAAATTTGAAAAAGAAATAGGAATTGACATGCACGAAACAATGGAAAAAATAACAAAAGACAAATCGCTTGGAAGCACATGTTCATTCTGCGGGGTTTTTAGAAGAAAAATACTAAACGAAAAAGCAACAGAAATAGGCGCTGACAAACTCGCAACAGGACACAACCTAGACGACGAAGTCCAAAGCATAATAATGAGCATTACAGACAACGACTTGACAAGAATTGCACGAAGCGGAGAAACAACAGGACAAAGAAAAAACAAAAAACTGGTTCCAAGAATAAAACCACTCTACGAAACTCCAGAAAAAGAAATAATAGCATACGCAAACATGAAAAGAATAGAATATTACAGCCAAGAATGTTGCCCATACTCTTGGATGGCTAAAAGAAATTATTACAGACAAATGCTAAACGAACTGGAAAACAATTTTCCCGGAACAAAATTCAAAATACTTGAAGCACACAAACAATTAAAGCCACTGCTCAAAAAAATAGAAAAAGAAAAAGAAGCAAAGTTCAAAGAATGCATAATATGCGGCGAACCATGCAACGGCGAAATATGCGGAACCTGCAAACAATTAAAAAAATTAAACAAAACAGAAAAACAAAAAATTGTCAAAACAACCCAAAAAAAAGAAACGCTTAGTTGCCACCAAACAAAATTTTTAAACTAAAAAAACTCAAAAAAAACATCAAATGAAAAGAAAAAATCAACCTTTTTAATATTATTTAAGCCAATTCAATAACGAAAACTTGTTGGGCCCGTGGTCTATCGGTTATGACGTCACCTTGACACGGTGGAGGTAGCAGGTTCAATTCCTGCCGGGCCCACCAAAACAATCAAATTATTTTGAGCTCTTTTTCCTTTTTTGCAATAATTTGCCTTGTCTTTAAAACAGTATCAGGATTAAGCGAAATCGAATCAATGCCTTGTTCAACAAGAAATTCGGCAAAGTCCGGAAAATCTGAAGGCGCTTGACCACAAATACCAATCTTCTTGTTATTCGACTTGGCAACTTTAATAACTTGGCTGATTAATCGCTTCACAGCCTCATTTTTTTCATTTGCAATATGAGTCACAATACCAGAATCCCTGTCAAGCCCAAGAGCAAGTTGAGTCAAATCATTGCTCCCAATCGAAAAACCGTCAAAAACCTTGCAAAACTCCTCAGCAAGAATAACATTAGAAGGTATCTCGCACATCACATAAACTTCAAGACCATCCTTGCCTTGCTTTAACCCATTTTTAGCCATTTCAGCAATGCACTTTCTTCCTTCTTCAACAGTTCTGCAAAAAGGAATCATAACCTTCAAATTCACAAGACCCATTTCCTCGCGCACCTTCTTTACCGCAGCACATTCCAAACCAAAAGCCTCTCTAAAATTAGGATCATAATAACGAGAAGCACCGCGCCAACCAATCATCGGATTCTCTTCCTTTGGCTCAAATTGACTGCCACCAATCAAATTAGCATACTCGTTTGACTTGAAATCTGAAAACCGCAAAATTACAGGGTTAGGATAAAACGCCGCAGAAATCATTGCAATACCCTCAGCAAGCTTGTCAATATAAAACTGCACCTTGTCCTTGTAACCAAAAGTCAACCTCAAAATTTCATGCCTCGCCTTTTCATCCTTCAACTCGACAAAATGCAACAAAGCATTAGGATGAATCTTAATATAAGAATTCACAATAAACTCTTCACGAGCCAAACCAACACCATCATTCGGAATAGAAGCAAACTCCAAAGCCTGCTCAGGATTCCCAACATTCATCATCAATTTAGTACGCGTCTTTGGAAGAAACTTTAAATCAACCTTTCTGACTTCAAACTGCAACTTGCCATCATAAACCCTGCCCCTTTCACCTTCAGCACAAGACACAGTAACCATTTTTCCAGTGCGAATCCTTTCAGTAGCATTATTAGTTCCAACAATAGCAGGAATACCAAGTTCACGAGAAACAATAGCAGCATGAGAAGTCCTGCCTCCACGCTCAGTCACAATTGCAGAAGCAATTTTCATTATAGGCTCCCAATCAGGATCAGTAGTATCAGTAACCAAAACCTCGCCTTTCCTGAACTCGCTTATCTTTGAAACATCAGCAATCACACGAGCCCTTCCAAAACCAATTTTTTCACCAATTGCTTCACCTTCAACCAAAACCTTGCCCTTGCCCTTCAAAACATATTGCTCAAAAACACTCCTATCTTTTTGGCTTTGCACTGTTTCAGGCCTAGCCTGGACAATAAAAAGCTCCCCAGTATGACCATCCTTGGCCCACTCAATATCCATAGGAGTTTTCCTGCCACGCTTAGAAGTATAATGCTTCTCTATCTCAACACCCCATTTGGCCAATTGAAGAATTTCATCATCAGAAAGAGTAAACTTGTGACGCTCCCTTTCTGAAGTACTGACTGTTTTTACAGGCTTAAGCCCCTCATGGCTATAAACTATTTTAATAGCCTTTTCGCCCAGCTTCTTACTCAAAATCGGCCTAAAACCATTTTCAAGAGTTGGCTTAAAAACAATATACTGATCAGGATTAACAGCCCCTTGCACAACACTCTCGCCAAGCCCCCAAGCCCCGCTTATAAGCACAACCTTGTCAAAACCTGTTTCAGTATCAATAGTAAACATCACACCGCTACACGCAAGATCGGAACGAACCATCTTCTGAACGCCAACAGAAAGGGCAATAGAAAAATGATCAAAATTCTTGTCAACACGATACGAAATAGCCCTATTAGTGAAAAGCGAAGCTATGCATTTTTTTGAAGCATTAACAACATCAGCATAACCCCTCACATTAAGATAAGTTTCCTGTTGACCCGCAAAACTCGCATCAGGCAAATCCTCAGCAGTAGCAGAACTCCTTACAGCAACATCAACACCCTTACCATATTGGTCTTCAAGTTTCTTATAAGCAACAACAATCTCGTCTTCAATTTCCTTAGGCATTTGAGCCTTAACAATCATTTGCCTAATATTATGCCCCTTTTTGGCAAGCGAATCCATATCACTTGTATCAAGCCCCTTCAACTCTGACTTTATCATTTCCCTAAGCCCTGTTTTTTCCATAAAAAGCCTATAAGCAAAAGCAGTAAGCGCAAAACCATTAGGCACCCTAACCCCCTTAGAAGACAACTGCCTATACATCTCACCTAAAGAAGCATTCTTGCCCCCTACAAGAGGCACATCCTCTATACCAATCTCATCAAACCACAAAACAATCTTGTTTTTCTTATCCATAAAAAAAACACCTTAAATTACGAGGAAATAGTGTTATATAATAATTTTGGTAAAACAAAAAAAAACAAAACAAACATTAAAAAGAAAAAAATAAAAATAGAAAAAAAACTAAATATGCCAGCAAAAAAATCAGATCAAACAAAAAAAACAAATTAAATTTCAAAAATAAAAAAAATTCGGCTCGCAAAAAAAACAAAAATTCAAACAAAAAATCCAAGCCACAAAAAAAGACAAAACAATTTGGAATTAAAAAAAATAAAATCACAAAAAAAACAACACAAAAAAAGCAAATTCAAAAAAAAACACCAAACAAAAAAAATAAAACGCCTAAAAAAACAACTCACAAAAACAAAAAAAACTACTTTTTTTGTTTTTTCTCAACCGAACTTTCCGTCTTGTCCAACATCTCGGCAAACTTTTTTGAAAACTTTTGCTGAAACTCGCTCAACTCAGCCAACTTTGAATCAATTCTCTTCAAATAATCATTAATCGCCTTGTCCCTTGCAATAACTTTTTCAGCAAGCTCCTTTTTAGCCCTGTTATAATCATCAATGCTTTTGCTTATAGTATTCACAAACTGATCCTTAAAAATATCAAGCGACTCAAGAGAAGCATTAAATTTTTCAATATCAATCTGCTCCTTCAACTTTTCTATTTCTTCCTCTTTGGATTTTATTTTTTTATCCCAAATTTCAAGCTCTTGGCTAAACATCTCATCCATTGCTTGAGCATACTCCTCCTTCAATTTTGCAAACCTCTCATCCTCTGCTTTCTCCAAAGCGGCCTGCATTTCAGAAATGCTTTCCTCAATCTTACGATCAGCATCATTAAACTTCTTTTCCAACAATGCGTCAATCTCGCTTATTTTTTTGGTTACTTGTTCATCAAGAATTTTAATGCGCTTGCCGGTTTCAACAATTCCCTTCGGATCAATCTTCGCAATAATATCATCAAGCTCCTTAACTTTCTCGTTAATCTTCTTTGAAAGCTCTGCATCCTTGTCAAGCCTCATCTCCTCAATACGATTCTTGGCGTCCTCAATAAGCCCTTCAGCTATCTTTGATTCAAGTTGCAAAGCCCTCGAAATTCTCGCCTCAAGTTCCTCACGCCTTTTTGCAGATTCATCCATAAAATTTTTGAACTTCAAACTCTGTTCAAGTTGGGATTGATTCAATTGAGAAAGCATTTGGCTACGCAAAGTCTCAATACTGGCAATTTTTTCATTCAAACTATTCAAAAGCTCCGCATTAAACTTTTTTTCAACTCCGACCTTGGAAAGAATATCAGCAGCCTTGGCATTAACATCCTGCAACTGCTTGGATTGTGCAGCAATCACATTCTTTAATTCTTCGGCCTTTGATTCAAGATGGCTGTCTATTTTGTTGTAAAAAAGAGCGCGTTCAGATTCAAGAACAGCTTCCACTTTCTTAATTTCAACCTTCATTTTCTCTGAAATTTTTTGGTCCAGAACCTTGTCCAATTCATCTCTTATTCGCTCCATTTCGGTTAACTTTGCATCAACAGTGGCAAGTATGCCTTTCTCCCAAAGAGAAGAAACATCGCTTGCCTCGTGAGAAACAGAAGTCTCAATTTCCAAAGAAGAATTTTTTTTCCCAGAACTGGAATCCGTTTCAACCTTATCTTCAACTATTGACTTTTTTATTTCGCTGAGAGAATCGGGCAAATTAGAATCATCTTCTTTTTCCCTATCATCATAAAACTCGTCAATCAATTCTTCTTCAGATTCAACATCACCAGAAACTGCTGATTCGGAATCGCTTTTTGAAACGGGTTTGTCTTCAACTTGTTTTTCACCAGAAGCAACCAAATTTTTAATTTCAGAAACAGGCTTTAAAGATTGTTTGGATTGTTTTCCAGCCAACTCTTCCTTAGTTTCCTTTAAAATAGACTTTGCAAGAGATTCAGGAACTCCAACACTTTGAAGATTTTGAATAATATCCAAGTCAGGTATGCCTAATTGCAACAACCTAGTAATCGATTCCTTAAGAATTTTCTTTTTATTGGCAGGAAACAACATGGAAGTCATACTATTTTACGAAATACTATTATTAATTATTGAGGGGTGCCAAAAAAAATGGATTTTTTTATTGTAAAACAACTTAAAAATCCGGAAAAACAAGCGATTGCTTAAAACCAATATTTTTAGCACCAAACTTTAAAAAAAATGCAAAATGGACCCTCCGGGACTCGAACCCGGCGTATCGTGCACATTGGTAAGTTCAAACTTAATGCCATGCACGCGTGTTAGCCTCTACACTAAGGGCCCAAAAATCAAGGACTAATAAGTATAACATTCTCGCCACGAATAAGAAGCTTGCCATACTTATTTTTTGGGTCGGAATTCTCAAACTTTTCAGCATTCTCAAGAACAACATTCATATGCACGTCAAATGCTTTAAGAGTGCCACGGTAAGAAACATTCCCCTTGCATTCAACAATAACATCCTTGCCTATTGCCGCACTCAAAAGATCAAATGGCCTTCCACTCATACTAAAAACCCCCCATCACTTTGGCTTACCTTTAAAAATAGAAAACAATTTATTTAAAAAACCGCTCAAAAAACCCGTTTTCTTCTCTTCTTGCAGCATTGGCAAACCAGCAAGCCTTGCAGCAATCTTTTGCAATGCAACAGCAGCAGGACAGGAAGGAGACCTCAAAATAAAAGGCATCATATTTTCCTGCATAAAACTGCGCCTCACTTCGTCGTCATAAGGCACAGAACCAAGCACAGGAAGCTCCAAAATCTTCATTACTTCATCCTTTTGAACCTCGCCCCTTTCATCACGAACAAAATTCAAAATAGTTCCAATCGGCTTTGCACCAAGACGCTGGGCAGTAATCTTTGCTTTTAAAACATCAGCAATGCTTGGACTAGTAGGCATAGCAACCAAAAGAACTTCATCAGAAGCTGAAATCGCGGCAAGCACATTCTTTTCAATTCCAGCCGCACAATCCAAAATTATAAAATCAAATTGAACCCTCACTGAATCAATTATTGACTGCAACCTTTCAGAATCAACCCTGCGATAATTTTCAAGACTAAGACCAGAAGGCATAAATTTCAAACCAGCAGGACCATCATAAATAGCGTCCTGCACAGAAGCCTCGCCCAAAAGAACATCATGCAAAGTAATCGGAGAATTCTGCATATTCAAAAGCAAAGAAGTATTAGCCATGGCAATATCCGCATCAATGAGAAGCACTTTAAGCCCTCTCTTTGCAAGAGCCACGCCAAGATTGGCTGCAATAGTGGTCTTTCCCACCCCGCCTTTGCCTGAAATTACCGAAATTACCCTTACCACAAAAAACACCAAGCCAAAGTATTTATAGAATTTAGATTATTAAAACGTTATGTAAAAGCAACTATTAAATAGCATTCTTTTCAAGAAAAGACTCTATTTCGCGGGCCAATGCTTTCAACTCAACCATATTAAGATTACTAGAAGCCTTTACTATATAAAGTTTTTTTCCATAATTAAAAATCATGTGCCAACCATTAGACTTTACAATCAAAGCCTCGCTTTTAGGAAGCTCAGACTTTACATAATTGAAAAGCGCTGCACTAGAAACAGCCTGAGAAACAGAATCGCCATTAGTAGAACCAATAGCACTGCCATGCAAAGTCGAAACAACAATTTCATCAACAAGATGCTTCTTCTTCAACACCTTCAAAAAATTATCAATGTCTGACAAATCATACTCAAACTTGAAACGCTCAGAATAACCTTCCAACAAACGCAACTGGGACTCTGGCTTAGAAGTATCATCAACATCAAGAATTTTTTCAGCAAACTTTTTCAAAAACAGCTTGGCACCCCTAAACACAATCACTCACCCAAACCAGCTAAACCGAGCTTCTTAAAAATCTCAGCCTTGTCCTCTGCAGAACTTACCAAATTGGACAATACAGATTTGGCAAGATCTTTAGAAAACGCTTTGACCATTAACCTTCCAACATCGCCTTTTTGCAAAACCTTATTCAACTTAGCTTTATCATTAAAAGCAGTAACAAGATCAATTTGCTGATTAGAAAGAGACACTATATCAGCCACAATAAAATCAGCAGCAAAAGAATTGAATATATGTGGCAAAGCAACATCGCCAAAAATAGTTATTCCATAAAATTCATACTCGTAAATAGCGGCAATAAGCAAACCATCCTTGAAAAGCAATACGCCCTCTTCAACCGAATCAAAACCATAAAGAGAAGCAACAAGATAACCAGAAAAACCCTTGTCATAAAAACCTTCAATAAGCTTACGAATATCCACTTCCTTTAAATTAATACCCCTTCCAATTATATCACCTACAGGAAGATTCATGCAAAATCACTTCCCAAGCAAAATAACATGATCAGCATTATTTTTAAGAGAAACAGAACTGGCCTCTTCAGTAAGCATAACAATTGTTTCCTTTCCCTCACGCTTGGCTTTTATAATAGCAGGCAAAAAATCCGAATCCCTCGTCACAAAAACAATAGTGTGAATCTGCGGATTAAATACTGCTTCAACAGCATCAGCAACCATTGAAACATCAACATCACCAACAGTAATCACAGACTCAAAACCATGATTCACAACAGCTTCAACAAGTTTTTCAGAAGCATATTGATTCATAAAAACCCTGCCAATCTTCACCTTTCCAAATTTTTCAAGATTTTTCTTAATATCGGCAAGACTAACACCCAAATCCTTCCTCAAAATATTTGGGCCATCAATAAAAACGGCAAGATTACGACAATCATTGCCTTTATCAAATATTCTCTTAACAAACCTGAACATAACAATATAAGTAATACCGAAATACCATTAAAAAACTCACACAAGGGCAAAAAAACAGCCTAAAAACCAATTAAAAGACAAATACAAGGGGTTTTGCAAACCTATTTAAAATTAACTAAGGCGATTTCAATGCAGGTGAAAAAAAATGGTAATAACTGAAGGAGAAAAAAAATTCGGATACGCAGGAGACCTTAAAGAAGGATCATACGCGCTAATTGAAGGAGAACCCTGTCAAATAAAAGGCGTTGAAAAATCAAAACCGGGAAAACACGGAGCGGCAAAAATCAGGGCCACAGGAATGGGAATATTCAGAGACGTCAAAAAAACACTTCTCAAACCGGTGGATGCCGATGTTGAAATTCCCATAATTGAAAAAGGCGACGCACAAGTAGTAGCAATAATGGGAGACAGAATACAAATAATGGACACAAAAGATTATTCAATAAACGAAATTGAAAAACCGAAAGACGTTACGGGGCTTGCAAGCGGAAACGAAGTACAATACATAAAATGGGGCTCGCTAATACGAGTAGTAGGCAAAAAAGGCGAGACAAAATAAAAACCAAAAAGAAAAAAAAACAAAATTTCAAAAAAAATACCAAAAAAAACGCTCGCCAAAAAAACAAAAAAAATAATTGGCTTATAAAAAAAACAATCCACAAAAAAAAACAAGAAAAAAATGACTTACAAAAAAAAATGACAAAAAAAGGCTCGCCAAAAAAAAACAAAAAAAACAAAATTCAAAAAATAAAAAGGCTCATAAAAAAAACAAAAAAATAACTAAAAAAACTAACAAACAAAAAAACGGCTTGAAAAAAAAAACAAAACAAAGACAAAAAAAACAATTAAGCCAAGAATAATAAAAACATGACGCAATAAAATAATAAACATGAGCATAAAACAAAACATTGAAGAAATAAGAAAAACAATTGCCAAGGCATGCAATAAAGTCAGAAGAAAACCAGAAGAAATAACAATAGTGGCGGCAACAAAAGAAAGAGAAATAAACCAAATAAAAGAAGCTGTTTCACACGGCATTACAGACATAGGCGAAAGCACCATACAAGAACTCGAAGAAAAATACCCTGACTTAAAAGAACTCAAAACAGACATACACTTTATAGGACACTTGCAAAGCAACAAAGTAAAAAAAGCAGTTCAAATGTGCGATTACATACAATCGGTTGACAGCCTTGACTTGCTAAGAAAAATACATTACGCAAGCCTCGACATCGAAAAAATACAAAACATTTTTCTGCAAGTTAATACATCAAACGAACCGCAAAAATACGGAATGAAACCAGAAGAAGTGGAATCAATGCTTACAACAATGAAAAACCTGCCATACAACAACGTAAAATTCATAGGCCTCATGACAATAGCACCATTGGTCAAAAACCCCGAAGAAGCAAGGCCATATTTCCAAAAATTATGCGACATAAAAGAAAACCTTAATTTAAAACACCTCAGCATGGGAATGAGCAACGATTATGAAATAGCAATAGAAGAAGGAGCAACAGTAATAAGAATTGGAAGAAAAATATTCGAATAAAAAAAACAAACTACAAAACTAACAAATACATAATCAACAAACCGCCAAGGAAAACAATTAAATAATTGTTGTCTAAAAATGAAACATGAACAAAGAAATAAACTACAAATTATCACTAATTTTCGCAACCACAATGATACTTGGCTTAAGCGCAGGCAATTTCCTGACAAAAAACAACATAAGAGCAATAATAATAGAAGAAAACCCAAACTCTTTGGTTAATGTCATAGCATTACTAATTTGGATGTTAATAATAACAGGAATAATACTTTTAATGCTCAAATTAATGCCAAACTTGTTTTCATACATAATATTCAAAATAATTGAAAGCATTGCAATATTCAGTTCTATTATCATAATTTTAGTGCCTTACAACCCCCCAGAATTTTTAATATTAGGGGCAGGAATAGGAATAATAACAGCAAGGCTGGTATTCGCAAAAAATATTTTTTTGAGAAACATAACAAGCATAATTGCCACTGCAGGAGCAGGAGCACTAATAGGAGCAAGCATTGGGGCAGACGCAATAGCAATATTCATAATTTTGCTTGCAATATACGATTATATAGCGGTTTTCAAAACAAAACACATGGTGGCGCTTGCAAAAGGAATTATAGACAAAAACCTGGCTTTTACATTTGCAATACCGACAAAAGAAAAAAAATTCGAACTAGGCACAGGAGATTTAGTAATACCATTGACATTCGCAGTATCAATTCTCGCAGAAGCAAAAAAAAATTACCAAACAGAATACGCATTACTATTTTCAGGAACAATAATTTTTGCATCCATGCTTGGACTAATGACAACAATAGATACGAGTTCAAAAAAGAAAACACCCTTGCCAGCACTACCAGTACAATCAACATTCATGATTGCAACATTTATAATACTTAAAATTATTTTCTTGTAAAATCACGCAATACCAAAAAAAGACTTAATCGTATGAATTCCATAAAATGAAGCCAACGAAAGAATTACATAACGAGCGAGTTTGCCAGCCAAAGCAGCAACAAAAAACCTGCGATAATCAAACTTAATCAAGCCAGCAGTTATGCCGATTATATCAAAAGGAAAAGGCACCAAAGCAGAGAAAAAAATGAAATAACCGCCAAACTTGCTGATTTTTTCCCTTATTATTTTCATTTTATCAAACTCTGCTTTCTTCACCCTTTCCGCAGCCTGAATCCCAAAAAGCCCGGCAAGATAAGCACTCATTTCACCAATCGCCGCACCAGAACCAACGACAAAGCCCAAAAAAATTGCTTCAAAAATAGAAGTTGAATCGCCGGCAAGTGCAAGAAAAACAACATCAACAACAGGCACTGGAAAAAGCACGGTTGCATTAGCTATTATTGAACCTACAAAAAGACCCAACAAACCATAACCTATTACAAAGCTTTTAACAAAAACCATGTTTGAAAAAACCAAATAGGCAAAAAGCAACAAAAAAGCAATAATAAAAAAATACTTTAACCAAGAAGGAAAATGAAACATTTCCTCGTTTTTTAAATCCCTCAAATCCCTTATCCTCGACATTAATATAACTCAAATACACAACTAAATAAAAAATAATTATTTAACAACGTCGTACAAAAAAATAAAATACTTGATTGAAAAACTGCTCGCAAAAAAAAGATAACATTTTCACGCAAGCCATTATCTGGCAAAAAGTATTAATTTAGGAATTTTTTTGCTTTCCAATCATATTTAAATTAAATTTCCTTGAATTTTTCTTTATGAAAAATCCCAAAAAACCCAAGCCGGAAAAATTTTATATTACAACAGCAATTGACTACCCAAATTCAAAACCCCATTTAGGGCACGCCTACGAAAAAGTAATTGCGGATTGCTTGGCAAGATGGCACAGGCTCAAAGGAGAAGAAGTATTTTTTCTGACAGGCACAGACGAACACGGAAAAAAAATTGAACAAGCCGCAATGAAATCAGGCCTGAAGCCAAAAGAATTCGTTGATTTGCAAGTTGAACACTTTAAATCACTTTGCTTAGCTTGGAACATTTCAAACGACAGATTCATAAGGACGACTGAAAAAGGGCACGAAGAAATATGCCAAATGCTTTTTCAAAGAGTCATGGACAAAGGAGACATTTATTTGGGAAAATACGAAGGACTTTATTGCACAGGATGCGAAGCATTCTACCTTGAAAAAGATTTAATTGACGGGTTATGCCCAATACACAAAAAAAAGCCGGAACCTTTAAGCGAAGAAAGTTATTTTTTCAGAATGGGAAAGTATCAACAAAAACTTTTGGACTATTTCGAAAAAAACCCGGAATTTATTTTTCCCGTGAGGCGAAGGCAAGAAATAATTAACAGGATTAAAGAAGGGCTTAAAGACTTAAGCGTTTCAAGAACAAGTTTTTCATGGGGAATACCGTTAAAACACGACAAAAGACACGTTATTTATGTATGGTTTGACGCATTACTTAATTATATTTCAGGCATTGATTATCCTTCAAAACAATTTGACAAGTTCTGGCCAGCAGACATCCATGTTATTGGCAAAGACATTCTTTGGTTTCACAGCGTAATTTGGCCATGCATGCTTTTTGCAATGAACATAGAACCTCCAAAGCGCGTATTCGTACACGGATTCATAAACACCGCTTCAGGGGAAAAACTTTCAAAAAGCTCAGGAAAAATGATTGACCCAATAGAAATAAGTTCAAATTACGGAGTTGATGCAGTAAGATATTATTTGCTCCGAGAAATCCCGCTTGGAGAAGACGGAAATTTTTCAATTAATGCTTTGATTGAAAGACATAACAACGAACTGGCTGATTCGCTAGGAAATTTGGTTTACCGAGTAATTTCACTCTCGGAAAAAAAACTTGATTCAATTGTTCCTGATGCAAAAACCGATGAAAGGCTCTCATCAAAACTTGATTTGGAAAAAATTTCTTCATGCATGGAAAAACTTGAAACACATAATTCTCTTGCAGAAATATTCTCATTCATCGCGGAATGCAATAAATACATAAACGACACAGAACCGTGGAAACTTGAAGGAAAAGAAGCTGAAAAAACACTCTATTCGGTACTTGATTCCATCAGAATAATATCAATACTATTATGGCCATTCATTCCTTCAACTTCTGAAAAAATATTAAAACAATTGAATTGCAACACTCCTAGTAAAGGCGCGTTTTTTGAAGCAAAATTTAATTTGCTCAAACCCGGAACAAAACTCGGAAAAAAAGAAATACTATTCAAGAAAATTGATGAAGAAAAAAAGGAAACTCAAACAAAAGACATTTCTTTTTCCATTTCAAGAGACTTAAAAAACATTGGATTAAAAATATCCGCGGGAATAGTTGAAGGAGTTTCAATCAAAAAGAAACACGAAGGGCTTGAAAAAAAAATATCTATGGAAACCAAAAAGCTTGATTTATCCAAAACCATTAATTCTAAACAAGTAAAAGGATACTACGAAATTTACAACAAACTCGGAGTAAAAAATACAAAAAACGCCATTTCCAATCTGGTTGAAATAGTAAGTACGGCTGGAAAACTGCCAAGCATCAATACCGCAGTAGATTCTTATAACATTGTATCGCTAACCAAAGGGCTTGTTGTAGGATGCCATGACCTTGACAAAATTTCAGGCAACATCAAGGCAACAATCTCTAATGGCAATGAAGATTTTACACCAATGGGCTCCACTGAAAAAAGCAGTATACCAAAAGGAGAATACATATTCGTAGATAACAAAATCGTTTTATGCAGAATGGACATAAAACAATGCGAACAAACAAAAGTTACAAACTCAACAAAAAATATTTTAATTTATGTCCAAGGCAATGAAAATACTTCACAAGAAGAAATTAATTCTGCTCTTGAAAAAATTTTTGAGAACATAACAAAATATTGCGGCGGCAAAGCAAAAAAAATCAAAATACTCTAAAAATTTCTTAATAAAGCAACAATGCATCAATAAAGAATTGCGCAACCAGAAAAATTATGTAAATAATAATCAAAACCACGCCTGTAGCTTTTCCTAAGCTGCCTTTTTGATTGAAAATAAATATTAAAATTGCAAGACTTAACGACATGAATATGCCACTGGATATTGCCATTTCAGGAGGATTGGGCCTTATCGGAGAAATTATTGATATAATGCCTATTACTGCAGTTGCATCGGCAAACACGTTTCCTATTATGTCGCCAAAACCAAGTTCCAACTTGTTTTTTCTTGCAGCGTTTATTGAAAAAATTAATTCAGGAGCGCAAGTTCCTATTGCCAAAACAATGCCAATAACAAATAAAGGAAGGCCAAGATTCAAACTCAATACTTTTGCACCATCTGTTATAAAATGACCTGAAACAAGAACTATTATTATAGCAGCAAACAACATTACAAGTTCCCACAAAACATCAACCCTAACTCTAAATACTTGCTTATTCAACGGATGCTCCGAAGTTATTATTCCATGAGCATAAAGAACAAAACAAAACAACAAAATGCAACCGTCAAAAGCCGATAATTCACCATCCAACAACAAAAGAGTAGGCATTGAAATAGACAAAAGCAACTTGTCGGCTTTCTTTATCAACTTATCCCTCATCTTTATTTGTCCTGCAAAAAGCGCGACAATTCCAACCACCAAAGTTAAATCAGCTATATTGCTTCCTAATAATACACCCAAACCAAATTGCGATTCGCCCTCAACTGCCGACATAATGCTTATACCCAATTCAGGCAAAACGGAAAGCAAGCCAACTGCTATAAAACCAACCATATATTCAGAAAGCCCGAAATGGCGAGATATTGCAGAAGCCCTATGAATTGCAAACTCTGAAGCTTTAGCCAAAACTATAAAACCGATTATTATTTGCAAAACAGAAAATAATTGCATAAAACTAATTAGAATATGCCATATTTATTACTATTTAACCAAATTCTATGATTCTGATGAAATGGTTTTAAAAAATTAAATAACTTCAAAAAAAAGTTAATTAAACTCGCCTTTAGCTTTATAATAACCATTCCTAGGCATATAAATTTCACCTTTCTTTTGCAACTTTTCTATCAAATCCCTTACCTTGTTTGCATCAATGCCTTGAGCCTGTCCCTCAGCAATTATTTCCTCTATTGACACCATGTCATTAGTCTGACACTTCTCCTTTATTATATCAAATATCTTCTTCAAATTTGAAAGAGTAGTATGAGTATGCCCAGCAGTGATTATATCAATGTCTATTTTTCCAGTTTCAGGATCAGTAACAAGATCTTGCAACGAAGCCCTAACCAACCTTATTGCACGCTCCACGTCCTGCCTTTCAACAACATCAGATAACCTGACTCTCGCACTGGCTTCAGAAAGCCTTATAAGACCTTCAAGTTGCCTATGCGTAGCACTATAAGAACCTTCTTTTCTACCCTGATCCCTCAAACCAACATAAAACTCCATAAGCTCTTTAAGAGATTCATCACTCAAAATCGGAAAAACATTCTGCCTGGCATAAGAAATATATTTTTTAAGAATCTCCCCTGAAATCCTTGGAGTGATTTGCTCTTTTATTTGTTCAAGCTCTTCAGATTTGCTCTGAACACCCTTCTTTGACAACTGCAACATCATTTCCCCAGCCTTATGAGTCCTAAGTATATGCCCAGCTATTTCAGCATCCTTTGTCCTGTCAAGAATGTCCCTAATCATAAAAAACAAATCAAACCTGCTTATGAGAGACGCAGGCAAATCAATTTGTTCAATAAACGGCCTATAAGGGTCAAACCTGGAATATTTAGGATTAGCAGCAGCCAATATGGAAGTCTCGGTTCTAAATTTTGTTACAATACCAGCTTTCGCAACGCTTATGGTTTGTTGCTCCATACTTTCATGCATAGCACTCCTATCCTCAGAATCCATTTTATCAAACTCGTCAATCATCGCCATGCCACCAGAAGCAAGCACAAGCGCACCAGCCTTCAAAGTCCAACCACCTTCACCAAACTCGTCCTTTACAGCAGTAGCAGAAATACCAGCACCACTTGAAGTCTTACCAGCAATATATATTGATTTAGGAGCAATACTATTAGTTGCTTTCAAAACAGCAGACTTCGCCATTCCAGGATCACCAACAAGCAAAACATGAATATTACCCCTAACAAATTGATCATTTGGCAAAACCTTCTTAACCCCGCCAAACAACTGCAACGCAATAGCCTCTTTCATTATTTCATGCCCATAAATATGAGGCGCAATGCTTTGAATCAACATTTCATAAATATTTTCATTCGCGGCAAGCTTCCTTATTTCCTCTTCCTCTTCCTTAGTAATTTCAACTTCTTCAAACTCCTTCGCAGTTTCTTCAATATACACAGCCTCCAAATACCTTCCATAAACAGTCTTCTTCTCTTTCGGAGGAACAAGCCTAAGCACCCCGGTTATTTTTACCCTGTCACCAGGACTTGCTTTATTCACCAAATCATCACTCACATAAATATCAAGATTAGTAGCCTGCTGATTGCCCTTCAAATACTCAAGAGGCTCTTGAATCTGAATTTTTTGATAATCAATAAACTCGCTTTTCTCTTCAATCAACTCAAACGCCTTCTGCTTACATTCAGCACAATAATTAGGAGCCCTTGAATAATTCTTTGATTGCGGAATCTTATAAGTTGCATCACACCTAGTGCATCGCCACAAAGCATACTTCAACTTAGGAAGCACTTCAGTAACTTGCCTTACAACACCCTCAACAGAAATAAGCTTGCCAATATGCTCAGCACTAAGTTTTCTAAGTATGGGACTTTTTTCAGCAGGAATATTGTAAAACCTTACATGCGGCTTGAATTTTTTTTCATCAAGCAAAGGCAATTCAATTTGGCTTATCGCTTCTGAAATCGCTTCCATCGACTCGTCAGGATTTACAAGCAACTCATCTGCAAGCTCAAAATCAAAACGCTCAAGCTCCTTAAAATCAACCAAAAGACTCCTCTTCTCAGGATACTTTTGAGCAAGCTTCTCAATTTCCTTAGAACATTTATGCCTTAAAAACTCGCCAAATTTCTCAACAAGCGGATTTTCATCCAACGAAACTTTCTTGTTCTCTGCTTCCCCGTACATTTTCCCCCACCACAGTTTATTCTTAAAACACAATATAAACGCTGGGAAGCGTCTATGCCAGTGCAATTACCATTAATTAAAAGCACCACTTTTATTCTATATCAATACACAGATAATTTACTTAATGCAAACTAATTAATTTTTGGAACTTATAAACCAGATAAGATAAGAAAAATTAACTTGCTTTTGTTTTGAAAAATCAAAAAGAATAAGCGAAACTTGCTTAAAAAGCAAACAAGATTTCTACACAACCAACAAAAAGTAAAGCTATTTATATTAGAAACAATGATATGCCTTATTAATGCGAAATATATTAAGAATAAGAAGACGAGGCAGAGAGCCTAAACCTGGACCTAAACACAAAATGCCAAATATAAAACCGGCGCCAATAGTAGTATTAAGAGGAATAAAACCAGAAAACAAGGTAGTAGATGGCATTAGAGTAATAACTAATGGAGTAATTGCTACTTTAGATTTAGGAAAAGTTTTTACAAATGCAAAAGGAAAGCAGATAAATTTTACCATTCCAACTAATTTAAAAAAACAATTTCAAGAAAAACCTTTTATACAAGTACAAATTGCAGAAAGAGATAATACCTGGTACCTTATTGTCAGACACAGCAATTCATTGCTAACTTTGGCAACATATAAGTTGGAATTATCACCTTAAACAACAATAAAACCAAAAACAATTCCAAAACCAAACCCAAGGATTATTTAAAAGCCTATTTCAACACTAAATTAGCATGGATTATGACTCTATGCTCAAAAGGCTTTATATGAGCCTGCCTGAAAAAACCGTTTCAAAAGACAGATTCGAATTACCAACAATGCAAAGCACAATAGAAGGCAAAAAAACAATAATAAAAAACTTCAGCCAAGCAATGAAAACAATTTCAAGAGATGAAAAACAATTTTACAAATATCTAACAAAAGAAACCGCAACAGCAGGCACAATAGAAGACGGAAAACTCATATTAAGCGGCAAATTCTACCAAGACACAATAACAAAACTCTTTGCAAGCTACTTAAAAGAATACGTCCTGTGCCACGCTTGTGGCAAGCCAGATACCCAAATAATTGACAAGAGCGGGGTAAAAGTAATGAAATGCACAGCATGCGGCGCAATAAGCCCGCTCAAAAAACTAGGGTGAAATATTGTACTACAAAATACACCAAATGGGAAACGAAACAATACTCGCGGCTTGCGAAGAAAATCTTATTGGAAAAAATTTCAAAGATGAAAAATACGACATACAAATTTCCGAAGAATTCTATAAAGGAGAAAAAACAAACCACAAAAAACTCGCACAACTCATGAAAGAAGCCACAAGCATAAACTTGTTCGGCAAAGAACCAATAAAAACAGCCATCAAAGAAGGTTTAATAAACGAAAAAGAGATAATAAAAATCTGCGGAATAGAACACGCAATTATAATCAAGGTGTAAAAGTGACAGAAGAAAACGAACAAGAAATCCAAGAAGAACATTTAAGAAAAATAGTTATGCCAAAAAAAGACAAACTGGAAATGTTCGGACAAGTAATACAACTCCACGGCTCCAACCAAGTCAAAATACTATGCGAAGACGGAAAAGAAAGAATATGCAGAATACCTGGAAGAATGAAAAAGAAAACATGGCTGAGAGAAAGAGACATTGTCATAATAAAATTATGGGACTTCCAACCATCAAAAGCGGACGTGGTTTGGAGATACATAGGCACACAAGTAGAACACCTCAAAAAAAACGGCTACTTAAACAAATTCCAAACATAAACCACCTATAGTACTAATTTTAATCAAATCCCAAAACAAATATAAACATGGAAATAGAATACGAAGACAACCCGATTTTAGAAAAAAGATTCAAAAAAGAATCAGATAGAAAAACATTTGCAAAAGTATTTGACAAACAAACACTTGACACAATACATGACCTAGCACAAAAAGGACACTTTGACGTGCTTGAACACATTATAAGCACAGGAAAAGAAGCACACGTATTTGCCGCAACAGACTTGGCTGGCAGAACAAGAGCAGTCAAAATATACAAAAAAGAAACAACAAATTTCAAACGAATGAACGAATACATTGCAGGAGACCACAGATTCGGAAAAATCAAAACAGACATAAGAAACCTAATAAACTCATGGGCAAAAAAAGAATTCAAAAACCTCCTTGAAGCAACCCACGCAAAACTCAACGTCCCGCTGCCACTAGCATTCAAAAACAACATAGTAGTAATGGAATTCATCGGAAAAAATTCAACACCAGCACCAAGGCTCAAAGAAACAAACCCAACTCCAAAAGAACTTGAAAACTACTACGAACAAACAATAAATTTCATAGTAAAATACTACATGGCTGGCCTGATACACTCCGACCTTTCAGAATACAACATACTCGTCAAAGAAAAAAAATTATGGTTCATAGATTTTGCACAAGCAGTCATAACCTCACACCCAAAAAGCAAAGAATTCTTTGAAAGAGACATACTAAACATGTCAACATACTTTGCAAAAAAAGGAGTTAAAACCAACTACGAAAAAATGTACTCAGACATAAAACAAAGAAAAAAAGAAATAGAAAAAAAATAAACCAAACTCCAAAAATCGCCAAAACAACCAAAAGAAATCCAAAAAAAACAGCCTAAAAAAATAAAACTTAAAAAAAATAAAAATTGTCAAAAAAAAACAGTTAACAAAAAAAACAAATTGCAAATAAAAAAACAAACACAACACTGAAAAGAACAAAAAAAATAAAGCAAAAAAATAGAAAAAAAAGACTCGCCAAAAAAAAACAAAAAAAACAAAATTCAAAAAATAAAAAGGCTCACCAAAAAAAACAAAAAAACGGCTTGAAAAAAAACACACAAAAGAAAAAAATTAAAAAAAAGAGACAAAAACCAGAATAGACAAAAAAAATGACTAAAAAAACAATAGAAAAATAAAAAAAACGACCTGCAAAGCACTTTTTAAAATTCAGGAAAGACAATAACTTAATAATACTTCAACATATTTTATCATTAAAATGCAAAACACGGAATTTCTCTTGATACCGCACGAACGCATAGGAGTCTTAATAGGACAAAAAGGAAAAACAAAAACATACATAGCCAAAACTACGCATACAAAAATTGAAATTGACAGCAATTCAGGAGAAGTCGAAATACAAATGAAAGGCAACCCAATCGGCTTTCTCAAAGCAATGAATATAGTAAAAGCAATAGGGCGAGGATTTTCACCGGAAAACGCTTTCAAACTACTGCAAGACGAAACAACACTCGAAATAATTGAATTAAGAGAAATACTCGGAAAAAGCGAAAACAGAATGAAAGCAAAAAAAGGAAGAGTAATAGGCAGCAAAGGAGAAGCAAGAGAAGAAATAGAAAAAGAAACAGGAACAAAAATATCGGTTTACGGCAAAACCATATCAATAATAGGCAAACCAGAAGGAGTCGAAAAAGCAAAAAGCGCAATAGAAATGCTCTTGGGCGGAGCAACACACAACATGGCATACGAATCTTTAAAAAGACATTACAACAATCAAAAATTTGAATTGTGAAAAAAATGGCAGAAGAAAACATACAAAGCAACGGCAAAACAGCCGAAGAAATAGCAAAAGAATTCAAAGAACACAGCGTGGCCGAATTCTTCAAAAAGAACATGCAAATGCTAGGATTAACCGGAAAAATCAAAACACTTACAACAATAGTCCACGAATATGTTACAAACTCAATAGACGCATGCGAAGAAGCAAACATATTGCCAGACGTAGAAGTCCAAATCAAAGAACTTGGAGAAGAATATTACGAAGTCATTGTAAAAGACAACGGGCCTGGCTTGACACAAGAAACAGTAGGCAAAGCTCTTGGAAAACTCTTAGCAGGAACAAAATTCCACAGAATGATGCAAACACGCGGACAACAAGGAATCGGAGCATCAGGATGCACTATGCTATCACAAATAACAACAGGAAAAGCAGTACAAGTCATTACAGGAACAGGCAAAGGAAAACCTATAAGCCTTGAACTCACAATTGACCCTAAAAAAAACGAACCAAAAATATCCAACTTGCAAGAAATAAACAAAGAATTCAGAGGCACAATAATAAAAGCAAAATTCAAAGGAGTAAAATACGTAAATTCAGATCAAGCACCATTAGAATACTTAAGAAGGACAGCAATAGCAAACCCGCACGCACAAATAATATTCATAGAACCCACAGGAGAAAAAACAATTTTCAAAAGAACACTCAAAGAACTACCTGGAAAACCAATAGAAATGAAACCACATCCAAAAGGAGTAAACGTGGACGAAGTCTATACCCTTGCAAAGTACACGGAAGCAAAAAAAGTCTCAACCTTTTTAAAAAACACATTCGACAGAATAGGCGACAAATCAATCGAAGAAATGCAAAAAAACCTAAAATTTGACCTCAACAAAGACCCCCACCAACTAACCTGGGAAGAAGCGGAAGAAATAATACAACAATTCAAAAAAATGACATTCATAGCGCCACGCACAGACGGACTCTTGCCAATAGGAGAAGAAAGAATAAAAAAAAGCCTCGAATCAATAGTAAAACCAGAATTCATCTCAGTTGTAACAAGAAAACCAGCAGTATATAAAGGCGGATTTCCATTCCAAATAGAAGTAGGAATAGCATACGGCGGAAATGCAGGCAAAGAAGGAGAAACAAACGAAGAAGGACAAAAAACAAGAAAAATAGAAATAATGAGATTCGCAAACAGAGCGCCACTGCTATTCGATCAAGGCGGATGCGCAATAACAAAAGCAATACAAACAATTGACTGGAAAAGATACGGACTAAAAGACTATGAAAACGCGCCACTCACAATATTTGTCAACCTAATATCAGTACACATACCATACACAAGCGCAGGAAAACAAGCAATAAGCGACGAAGACGAAATAATGGAAGAATTGAGATTAGCCATCATGGAAACAGGAAGAAAAATATACCACTACGTTGGCATGGTAAGAAGACAAGCAGAAAAAGAAGCAAAAAGAAAAATGTACTACAAATACGCAAGCGAAGTAGCAACAGCAATAGCAGAACTGACAAAAAAGAACAAAAAAGAAATAGAAGAAAAACTCCACAACATAGTGCTAAAACACCTTAAGCTAGAAGAACAAAAAGAAAAAGAATTAGAAGCAAAAGGAGAACCAACAGAAGAAGAAATTGAAAAAAATTTTGAAAAAATAAAAGAAAAAGAAAAAAAAGCAAAAGAAAAAACAAAAAATAAACAAAGATTTGAAGAAGAGAGTGAGTAAAAATGGCGGACAAAGAGGTACAACAAAAACTTGAAAACATAGGAACAACACTGCTAAAACAAATAGAAGCAGGAAAAGGACCAACATACGCAGTGCCAGTAAGAACACTAGGAAACGTCTTCTTTGACAAAAAAACCGGCACAATAAAACTCGGGGACAAAATGTCAGAGAGGCAATTCCTCAACATTGCACACAGCAGAAAATTCATGCAAACAATACTCGTAGCAGCAGAAATAAAAAAAGTCATAGAAGCAAAAGCAACAGTAAGCATTAGGGATCTTTACTACGCACTAAAACACACAATAGAAGGCACAAACGAAAACACCTTTGAAGAACAATCAGAATCAGACCCATGCATCGAAGACATAGAAGCATCACTAGACCTCTTAAGAGAAGAACTACACTTAGCGGCTTCAGCAAAAGGAATAATCGCAGGAGACATACAACTCAGAGACGGAAAAGACAACATAGACCTAACAAAAATGGGCTCAGGCGGATGGAGCGTACCATCAAACGTTGAACCAGACAACATAGAATTCAAAAAAGTCAACGCAGAATACATACTATTCATTGAAAAAGACGCAGTATGGAGAAGATTCAACGAAGACCAATTCTGGAAAAAACACAAATGCATAATACTAACAGGAAGAGGCCAACCAGGAAGAGGAGAAAGAAGGCTTGCACAAAGACTAAACAAAGAATACGGCTTGCCATTATACGTGCTCTGCGATGCAGACCCATGGGGAATGTACATATACTCAGTAATAAAACAAGGCTCAATATCGCTTTCATACTCAGAAGAAAAACTGGCAACTCCAGCAGCAAAATTTGTAGGACTAACAACACTAGACATTGAAAAATTCAAAATACCAAAAGAAGTCACAATCAAACTCAACCAACTAGACGCTAAAAGGCTAAAAGAAATGGAAAATTACGAATGGTTCCAAGCAAAACAATGGAAAGAAGAATTCACAAACATGAGACAAAAAGCAGTAAAACTGGAATTAGAAGCACTAAGCAAAAAAGGAATAAGATTCATAACAGAAGAATACGTGCCAAAAAAAATCAAAGAAGAAGACTTTTTACCATAAAAAAAATAAAATTGCCTAAAACGGCTCGCAAAAAAAAACGACCAAAAACAAAAAAATTATTTTTTCAAAAAAAATAAACAGCTTGCAAAAAAGCAAACAATAAAAAAACATTTTTTACCAAAAAAAAGACAAAAAATAATTTAGATCAAAAAAATAAAAATGCCTAAAAAAAATGGCTTCACAAAAAAACTACCAGCCAAAACAAATACAAAAATAAAATTAATTTCAAAAAAAATGAAAAAAATGTCTCTGCAAAAAAACTGCTTACAAAACAAACATGGCTTGCAAAAACAAGCCAAAAGACAAACAAAAAAAATACTAAAAAAAAGGAACTTTAAAAGCTTTTAATTTATTCCACTTACCCAATAAAAAGCCAGTAAAAACAAAACTCAATAAAATTACCGAATCAGAACCAAAATCAATAACAGAATAAATAACGCTTGGATGAACATTAGTCAACCAATAAAAAAAATTATGAATAAAAACAGCAAAAAAAATCCGAGGAAGCAAAAAACCAACCCTAAATTCAGGAACGTTCATTCCATAAACCAAAGCAAGCAAACCTATCAAAACATGCATCAACTCATGAAAAACAAAATCAAAAAACAAAGCATCAGATGGAAAATCAAACAAACTAAAAGGCATTGCCCTCCCGCGCCCATAAAAAAAGAAAAAAAACAAACACTTAACCCCAATCAACAATTGTAAAACAACATAAAACAACTCAATTCTTGAAATTACACCAAACTTCATGCAATTAGAAAGCTTAATAATCGTTAAAATATTTATTATCAATTATGAAACAAAACATAGAATCAATAGACAAATTCTTCAACCCAAAAACCGCTGCAGTAATAGGCGCCTCAAACAACGAAAACAGCGTAGGATACACTATTTTTAAAAACATAAAAAACGCTCTTAAAGACAAAGCATACCCAATAAACCCAAAATACACTACAATACAAGGAACAAAAGCATACTCCTCAATAAAAGCCGTCCCAGACAACATAGACCTTGCAATAATCGCAGTGCCAAAAGAATTCGTCCCAAAAACACTTGAAGAATGCGCAGAAATGCAAATAAAAGCAACAATAATAATAAGCGCAGGATTTTCAGAAACAGGAGAAAAAGAATTAACCGAAAAGATAAGACAAATAATAAACAAATACCCTCAAACAAGAGTAATGGGCCCAAATTGCGTAGGAGTAAAATCAACAGAAAGCGGAATAGACACCACGTTTTTTGAAAACACAAGAATGAAAAGCCCTGCAAAAGGAACCTTGTCATTCATATCACAATCCGGAGCACTTGGTTCAATGATACTCGACTGGGCTGCAACACAAAGATTCGGATTAAACAAATTCGCATCATACGGAAACGCAATGGACATAGACGAATCAGATTTACTCGAATACTTTGGAGAAGACAAAGGAACAAAAGTCATTACAATGTACTTAGAAGGAGCAAAAAACGGAAGAAAATTTTTTGAAACAGCAAAAAAAGTCGCCAAAAAAAAACCAATCATAATACTAAAAGGCGGAAAACACGAAGAAACAAGCAAAGCAGCAATCTCACACACCGGCTCACTCGCAGGATCGGCAAAAGTATACGAAGCAGTCTTCCACCAAGCAGGCATAATATCAGCGTTTGGAATACAAGACCTGTTTTCAACAGCAAAAATACTTGAAAACGAACCCCTCCCAAAAGGCAAAAAAGTACAAATAATCACAAACGGAGGAGGATTCGGAATAGTAATGGCAGACCACATAATAAACAGACAAATGGAACTAGCAACACTCAGCGAAAAAACAAAAGAAAAACTAGAACAAGAACTGAAAATAAAAATCTCAAACCCGCTTGACCTTTTAGGAGACGCAGACGCCAAAAAATACGACATTGCAATCAAAGCATGCATAGAAGACAACAACGTAGACATAATAGTAATAATGATATTATTCACACTCTCAACATTAAACGCGGACGAACTCACAATACTAAAACAAGCAAGAGAAAACACGAGCAAACCAATAATAGTTGTTGCAGTAGGAGGAGAATACACCGCAGAACAACTAAAAAAAATAGAAGAACACGGATTCACAACATACGACTACCCCGGCTCAGCGGCAAAATCCATAATGCACATGGTAAACTACGCCGAATTCCTAAAAAAAGAATAAAAAAAACAATTCAAAAAAAATGACAAAAAAAGTGGCTAAAACAAAAAAACAAAATTAAAAAAAAACGGCTCGCAAAAAATAGCCAAAAAAAAACCACAAAAAAATAAAATTGCACAAAAAAAACATAATTCCGAAACAAACTTAAAAAAAACAAATTCACAAAAAAATAACAAAAAAATCGTCCCGCAAAAAAGAATCCAAAAAAAAACAACAAAAAAACGGCTCGCAAAAAAACAAAATTATTTTTAAAAAAATAATTAAAAAAATAAAAAAATGTCTAAAAAACAAATTACCTAAAAACACAAATCACAAAAAAAAAGTTTCACACAAAAAAACACACTTAAAATACTTGGCTCGCAAAAAAAATAAACAAATTAAAAAAAACAAAAAAACCAATAAAAAAATCTTGAAAAAAACTTCTAAAAAAAGCCAGCGAAAAAAAATAAAAAAATTAAAAAAAATGATTTGAACAAAAAACATTCTACAAAAAAAACAAATCACGATTTCAAAAAAAGATACATAGCCTCATCAAGCTCGTCAGACCCAAGCAATTCAAAAAGTTTTTTGGCGTCAAACTCCTTCCCAAAATCGGTTTCAGCAAGATTTTTTTCCAACAACTCAAAACCAACAGAAGCAATTGAAAGTTTCTCCTTCTGCAACTCCCTTAACTCGGAAATTTTTGTTTTAAACGAAGAAGAAGAAAAATTCTTTGAAACAGAAAGAAAAGTCTTGGAAGAAAATTCATTAATAAAAGGGCCCAAATCAACATCGGCATTAGAAAGACCCTTTTTCAAAGTGCCAACAAGATTAAGTCTAATAAGAGGCTTCAAAACACCAGAAACACTTAAATCACCAAGAACAAAACTACGACATTCCGAAAGCACTTTGTCAGCATCTGCATCTGAAAAAACTATTTTATGATAAAACATTTTCCTTTGAAAAGGCAAAGCCACAAAATCAAGAGACTTGGAAACAGTATCAAAGAAAAAAACACCCTTCAATTTTTCAGCTTCAAGCTTTTTAATAGAAGTAGGAATTGTCGAGCCTGCAAGAAGAAAAATCGAACCACCCAAATCCTGAATACTACTCCAATGCAAATGGCCATTCACAATCAAATCAAAACCTTTAGGCAAATCATCCAAGCTAAGCGAAGCAATCATTTCGTCATCAACAGCCATGAAATCCTTAAAACCCTGATGCAAAACCAAAACATTGGAAGCACCTTCCTCCGGCTTTGGAGACCAATACCTAATAACATCAAGAGCCGATTTTTCAGGCACAGCGCCAAGCCCAAAAATACAAACTCTTTCAGAGCCCTTTCTTGCAACTATTTTGGCTCCATGAAAATAAATCAACGAACCAGAAAGATCAAGCAAATCAAGAGCAGACCTGACACCCTTGCCCAAATACTCGTGATTCCCATGAATTGCTAAAATCGGAATGCCTGAAAACGAAATAGACTTCTCTTCACCAGCCTTTCCAATTGAAAGCATTACATTGGAAGAAAAATTCTTTGCCTTGGAAAAAGAAACAATAGACTTGTAAAGAACAGAATGAGAAGGAATTCGCATGTCAAAAATATCCCCAGAAATAACAATCAAATCAGCCCGATGATTGCCTGAAAGTTCAATAGCTGATTCAAGAGCAAGAAAAGAATCATCAGCCCTTTCACCCTTTTCATCAAAACCAAGATGAGTATCAGAAAAAAACGCAATCTTCATTCCACCAGCCCATTAAGAACCTTATAAGTTAAACCATTAAAACCTTTGGCAACAAGACTGGCTCCAGAAAAATCCGAAAAAACAGTAAACTCATTTGGAATAACCACCACCTTCAAACCCGCAGATTGAGCAGACTTCAAGCCAATCAAAGTATCCTCAACAGCAACACAATTTCTCTTAGACACGCCAAGCCTTTCAACAGCGGCAAGATAAACATCAGGAAAAGGCTTATAATTTTCAACATCATCGCCTGAAATTATTACAGAAAAATACTTTCCAACACCCAAACGCGAAACAATAAAATCTATATTGCTTTTAGGCCCATTTGAAGCAATTGCCAACTTGACACCAAACTGTGAAAGCTCAACAAGCAAATTTTTAAGACAAGGATCAAGCACAAGCTTTGCAAAGTCTTCCTTTGCAGAATTTATTGTTTCAGCCACAAACTCATAAAGCGAAATATTCAAACCATATTTTTTATTTATATAATCCAATTCCTCTTCAAAATGCCTGCCAACAAGATTTGAAACATCCTCATTGGAAATATCAGCATGATACTTTTGCAACAATTTCTTCATATGCTTAAAATAAATTCCAGGAGTATCAACAATCACGCCATCAAAATCAAAAATCACGGCTTCAAGCAACAAAAAGCCCCCTCAACTTTTCAACTGAAAGCTCTTTAAAAGAATCAACAACAAGATCGGCATCCAACAAAAAAATCCTGTCATGAGTATGAGTAAGAGCCACAACCTTCATGCCGGCAGACTTTCCAGCAAGCACGCCGGCAACAGAATCCTCAATAACCACACAATTTTCAGGCTTGACACCAAAAATAGAAGCCGCCTTCAAATAACACTCAGGATCAGGCTTGCCATTTACAACATCATCAGCCGAAACAACAACATCAAACTTACAATTATTGCAAACCCTTCCAAGAACCCAATTAATAAAATCACGCCTCGAATTTGAAACAACGCCAATTTTAAACCCTGAAAGCTTTGACAAAAATTCCAAAAAACCCGGATAAACAACCACGGAATTTGACAACTCCTTCAACTTAGAATATTTTTTTGCCTCAAGCAAACGCAATTCGCTTTCAGAAAAATCAGGCAACACAGCCTTATAAACATCATAAGTTCTCATAGAACTCATTCCATTAAACTTATCACGCGGAAAAGCCACGCCAAGATCCTTAAAAACCAAATCAGTTGCAATCGAATGCAAACGCATAGTATCAACAATCACGCCATCAAAATCAAAAAAAACCGCTTCAAGCCCAACCATAAAAAAAACAATTGCCACAAAAATATTTTATTATATTTTATTGCCTTGAGTAATGCAAAAGCAACGACCCATTAGAATTCAACCTCTTGAAAGAAACCAAATTGAATTTTCTAATCTCAAACTTGGAATCAAACAAACACAAACCAGAACCAAAAACCAATGGCTCAACAGTCAAATAAATATTATCAACCAAACCATTATCCAAAAAATAAGAAAAAACCATTGAACCGCCAAGCACAGCCACTTTGACAAAACCTGATTTGGAAACAAAATCAAAAAAATCAGATTTACGAGGATTGAAAAAAACAAGATTTTCACCTTTGACAACAACACCATCAACTTTTGAAGTAAAAACAACACAATTACGCTTTGAAAGACGATGCCTCGCAGCAACCCAAGTATTCCTGCCAACAACCACTACATCCGAATTGTCAAGAAAAGAATGCAAAAATTCTTTATCCTCTCTTGAAGACCAACCAGTAAAATGCTTAGAATCACGCGCAATCCTTCCATCCAAAGACAAAACAGCCACAATAGAAAAAATAGGTTTCTGCATAACAAAATAAAAACAACAAAATATTAAAACAAGCACATTAACGAGCCAAAAAAAAGACAAAAAAAATTTCTTATTTTTTTAAATGAGTTGAAATAAAAAAAAGTTTTCTAACAAAAAAAAACGAAAAAAAACTTTGCAAAAAACATAAAACAATAGTAACGCAACGGCCAAAAAAGAAGGTTTTATAAGGGTTAGCCAAATTACTTTATACAAAGCCAAAACAAAAGAAAAACGAGGAATTCCTAATGGATCCAATACTAATTGTTTTCATAATAAGCATAATCACTTTAGTTATTTCGGCATTGCTGGCAATTTACGTCTTCAAAAAAGAAGAAGGCACAGAAAAAATGATTGAAGTAGCCGAATACATAAGGGAAGGAGCAGCCGCATACATGAAAAGACAAACAAAAACAATAGCAATTTTTGCAATAATAGTGGCAACAGCACTTTACATAATATTCCAATTCTTCTCCCATGAAAAATCCCTGACAACATCAATTTCATTCTTAATAGGAGCAACACTCAGCGCACTGGCAGGCATACTTTCAATGCTAATGGCGGTCAACACCAATTCAAGAACAGCAGCAGGAGCAAAAACATCACTCGCCACAGCATTTGACATAGCATTCAAAGGAGGCGCAGTAGCAGGAATTTTACTAGTTTCAATGTCATTGCTTGGCGTTTCAATAACATACATTCTATTTGGATCTAACCCGGAACAAACACCCTTCATAATAGTTGGATATGCATTTGGAGCATCATTTGTGGCGCTATTTGCACAACTAGGCGGAGGAATATACACAAAAGCGGCAGACGTAGGAGCAGACTTAGTCGGAAAAGTAGAAGCAAACATACCTGAAGACGACCCAAGAAACCCAGCAGTAATAGCAGATTTGGTTGGAGACAACGTAGGCGATTGCGCAGGAAGAGGAGCAGACTTATTTGAAAGCACAGCAGGAGAAAACATAGGAGCAATGATACTTGGAGTAGCACTATTCCCAATATTCGGACAAAACGGAGTAGTATTCCCGCTACTCGCCAGTGCATTAGGAATAATAGCATCAATAGCAGGAATAATGTATGTCAAACTCAACGAAAAAGAAAGCCCAATGGAAGCAATGAACAGAGGATACTGGCTAACAGCAATACTATCCTCTATTTTCCTTTACTTCGCAACAGACTGGTTATTCAACAACATATGGTTTTTTGGAGCAGGCATGATAGGAATAGCCACTTCAATAATATTCGTCTTCATAACAGAACACTACACCGAACACAAACACAGACCAGTAAAAAGAATAGTTGAAGGATCAAGAACAGGAGCCGCAACAAACTTCCTATCAGGATTTGCATTAGCATTAGAATCAACAGGCCCAACACTCATAACAATTTCAATAGCACTACTAATGGCATACAACTTTGGCGAACAAACAGGCATCGAAAACGGCGGATTATTCGGCACAGCAATAGCAACAATAGGAATGCTAATGACAGCAACATACGTACTAGCAATGGACATGTTCGGACCAATAACAGACAACGCAGCAGGAATAGCAGAATTCTCAGGAGAAAAAAAAGAAACAAGAACAAGACTTGACAAACTAGACTCAGTAGGCAACACGACAAAAGCACTCACAAAAGGATACGCCATAGGAAGCGCATCACTTGCAGCATTCCTCCTATTTTCAGCATACATGAGCGAAATAACACACCTATCGAAAAACACATTTGAAGTAGTCAACATAGCCAAAGTAGAAGTATTCGTAGGAGCAGCAATGGGAGCACTACTAGTACTTCTATTCACATCAAGAGCAATCAGAGGAGTAAGCAAAACCGCAACATACATAATTGAAGAAGTAAGAAGACAATTCAAAGACAAAGACATAATGAACGGCAAGAAAAAACCAGACTACGCAAAATGCGTGGACATAACAACACAAGGAGCACTAAAAAACATGATAATACCAGGAGCACTAGCAGTAATATTCCCATTAGTAATAGGACTTGCATTAAAATACGAAGCCGTAGCAGCAATGCTAATGGTAGGAACAATAACAGGAATACTATTCGCAACATTCCTCAACAACGCAGGCGGAGCATGGGACAACGCAAAAAAATTCATAGAAGAAGGGTATGAAGGCGGAAAAGGAAGCGAAACGCACAAAGCAGCAGTAATCGGAGACACAATAGGAGACCCATTCAAAGACACCGCGGGACCATCACTACACGTACTAATAAAACTATTAGCAACAATCACACTTGTACTAGCACCACTCTTTTTATAAAAACTAAAAAAAGTAAAATTCAAAAAAACTCGGCAAAAAAATATAACCAAAAACAAAACGAAATAAAAAAAAACCTAAAATGGCTAAAAAAAACAAAAAAATCAAAACACAAAAACACACGACTGCTTTTAATCCTTTCTCAACACTTCTTCTTAAAACAAAAAAAACAACAGCTGGGATGTCAGAGCGGCTATGTACCCGCCTGCAGAGCGGGCTAGGGGGGTTCGACTCCCTCTCCCAGCTTCGGCCAAAAATAGTGATAAAAAAATGTTTGAAAATTACATTTACATAGACATTCCAAAACCAGACTTAATATCTTTGCTTATAATAGTAATTATTTACATAATTGCCAATTTTCCAACAACCAAGAAAATCATTCATAAAAAAATTATTGATGCGACAGAATTTTATAAAGATAAAGGAAAATACCCTATAAAAGAATTTTTACAGAAAAACAAAAAAACAATAAAAACAATAATCGAACCTTTAGAATTTAAATTTCACCCCGGAATGATAATTTATTTATTGATAAATTGCATCATATCAATATACTGTATTCTCCAGCATCCAATAATAAAATTGCCAACAAATAACTTGCAGGGAATTATAATAACTGTTGTTTTCTTGATGCCAATATTCGAAGAAATAATATTCAGAGGGATCATATTCGGAGTCATTGGTTTTGCAATAATTAATAAAACAACAAGAATTGAAGAAACAATTCAACAAATACCGACCAACGCAAAAATAACAGACATTTTTATCAAAATCGGCAAAAAAAACTTATTACACTTATTACTAATCATTCTTATTATAATTGACCAAGCATTCTTATTTGCAATAATTCACCCGCCAATAAATCAATTATCTGCATTTAGAGGAGGTATTATGTATGGCTCATTATATTTCATTAATTGGATTTGTTACAAACAAAAAAGCCTTGCACCGTCAATCATAGCACACATCACAGACAATCTATTAATATTCATTTTTTCGTTTTGAAATAGAAATATTTAATTAACAAAACTTCTTTTATTTAGGTTAAATGAAAAATCCGCATTCAACAAGCATTGACAAAATATTTGAATACTTCCAATCTTCAAAAAACGGGCTTTCCGAAGAAGAAGCAAAAAAAAGAATAAACAAATACGGCTTGAACGAAATCCCAAAAACAAAAAAACGAGAATGGCTGACAATACTTACATCGCAATTCACCGGCTTTCTGCAATTACTACTTTTTTTGGCGACATGCTTTTCAATAATATTAGGAGACTATCTTGAAGCAACTGCAATAATCACAATAATAATACTTTCAGGCTTGTTGGGGTTTTTCCAAGAATACAAAGCTGAAAAATCCATGGAAAAACTGGAAAGGCTTTTTGCACCAATAGCAAAAGTCATCAGAGAAGGAAAACAAAAAAAAATACCCGCAAAAGAAATAGTGCCAGGCGACATAATACTTCTTGAAGCAGGAGACATAGTGCCAGCAGATTGCAGAATTTTTGAAGAAACAAGCCTCCAAATTGAAGAATCAAGTCTGACCGGAGAATCAGTGCCCTCAAAAAAAATAACTGAAATACTGCCAGAAAACTGCCCTATTGCAGACCAAGAAAACATGGCTTTTTCAGGAACAATAGTAACTTATGGCAAAGGAAACGCAATAACAACAGCAACAGGCAAAAACACGGAATTTGGAAAAATAGCAGAAACAATAATGCATCAAGAAATCAAAAAAACCGCGTTAGAAGAAAAATTTGAAAAAATGTCAAAACAAATAGGCTTATTAGTAATAGCAATAATAGGAATAGTTTTTTTATTAGGCATAATACAAAGCAAATTAAAACCGGACGAAATGCTCGTCTTTGCAATAAGCCTTGCAGTAGCGGCAGTACCAAATTCCCTTCCAGCAGTAGTAACAATAAGCCTTTCCCTTGGAGCAAACGAACTAGCAAAAAACAAAATGATTGTCAGAAAACTTGACGCAATACAAAACTTAGGACAAGCAACAATAATCTGCTCTGACAAAACAGGCACAATAACAAAAAACGAAATGACAGTCACAAAAATCTTTATTGAAAACCAAGAAATCGAAATAACTGGCTCAGGATACGAACCAAAAGGAGAACTAATCACAAAAGACAAAAAAAATCCTGCAATACAAATGCTGGCTCAAATATCAACCTTCTGCAACAATTCAAGAATATTCAAAGAAAACGACAAATGGAAAGTAATTGGAGACCCTACAGAAGCCGCTCTCCTAGTATTTGCAAAAAAAACAGGATACAAAACCGAAGACAAAAACATCAAAATAATCAAAGAATTGCCATTTGATCCAGAAAGAAAACTAATGACAACAATAATAAGCGACAAAGGAAAAAAACAAGCCCTCACAAAAGGAGCCCCAGACATTCTATTAAAAAAATGCACAACAATTTTGGAAAAAAACGGAAAAAAAAGAAAAATCACCGAAGAAGACAGAAAAAAAATACTGCAAACCAACTCAAAATTCGCGCAAAACGCCCTAAGAGTCCTTGGCTTTGCATACAAAGAAAATATGAAAGAAAAATACACAATAGAAGAAATAGAAAAAGACCTGATTTTTGTTGGTTTAATAGGAATGATTGACCCTCCAAGAGAAGAAGTAAAAGAATCAATTGAAAATGCAAAAAACGCAGGAATAAAAATAATGATGATAACCGGAGACCACTCAGAAACAGCAAAAGCAATAGCTGAAAAAATAGGAATTTACAAAAAAGAAGACATAGTACTAACAGGAGAAGAACTTGAAAAAATTGACGAAAACAACCTGCAAAAAATAATAGACAAAGTAACAATAATTTCACGCGCATTGCCAATACAAAAACTCAAAATAATAAAAGCACTCAAAAAAAAAGGCGAAGTAGTCATAATGACCGGAGACGGCGTAAACGATGCACCAGCCCTCAAAAAAGCAGACGTCGGAATATCAATGGGCATAACAGGAACAGACATAGCAAAAGAAGTCTCAGCCACAACCATAACAGACGACAATTTCACAACAATAATAACCGGAATAAAAGAAGGCAGAAACACATACTACAAAATAATGAACTCCACAAAATACCTTTTATCATGCAACCTTGGAGAAATAACAATAGTAATAGCAGCCTTGATAAAAAATACGGCATTACCATTAAACCCATTGCAAATACTTGTAATGAACCTTCTCACAGACGGACTGCCAGCAATAGGATTAGGATTTGAAAAATCAGGCCAAGAAGTAATGAAAAACCCACCAATAAAAAAAGAAGAACAACCACTGCAAGGAAAAATGCTACTCGCAATAATAATATTCGGCATTACAATGGGGATAGGAAGTTTTCTACTTTTTCTAAAACATGCTTGGGAAGGGGAACAAAAAGCCAAAACAATAGCATTCACAACCCTTGTAATATTCCAAATGTTTGCGGCAATAGGAAGCAGATCAATCCAACCATTCAAAGGATTTTCAAAAATAACGGAAAACAAATGGCTTGTAATTGGCATCACTTCATCAATAATATTACAAATAGCAATAATCTATCTAACACCACTACAACAAATTTTTGAAACAACGCCAATCACATTAAATAATTGGATGGAAATAATAACAATCTCAATTATCGGATTCATACTAATGGAAACAACCAAAATATTTCTCACAGAAAACAATCAACAAATATTAACACAAAAATAGATTTAAATTAAAAACACCCGCCAAAGAATAAATCCATGAAAAAAACAACAATTTTCGCAACACTTGCAATATCAATAATATTAATTTCGCAAATAACAATAAGCAATTACGCACAAAAAAATAACAACCAAGAAAACAGCACAATGATTTTAGCCGAATCATTTTCAATAATTGCAAGAGAAGGACTTGAAACAATTATCATAATATCAACTATCATAGCTTACCTTTCAAAAACGGGAAATGAAAAAAAGAAAAAATACATATACTACGGAGTCGCACTAGGAATAATCACAAGCATTATCACAGGAATAGCCCTTAATGAAACACTAGAAAGCAACAAAAGCCAAAAAGAAATAATAGAAGGAATAACAACAATCCTTGCAGCAATAATAATGTTATACACCACAAACTGGTTTTTAGGAAAAATAGACAAAAAAATTTGGGTTAATCACATAGAAAAACAAACAAAAAACGCTATTAACAAAAACAGCGAAAAAACACTCACCATAATAGCTTTTTTAGCAGTTTACCGAGAAGGATTTGAAACAGTATTATTCTACAAAGCACTTGCAATAACCACAAACCAACCAAACATAATAGCAGGTTTCATATTAGGAATAATTTTCCTTTCAATTGCGTATTTTTTAATTAACAAAATAGAAAACAAACTCCCAACCAAAACAATTTTCTCAATTACAAGCATAATTCTCTTTATACTATCATTCAAATTTGCTGGAAAAGGAATACACGAACTACAAGAAGCAAAAATAATAAACGAAACAATAATTCAAATTCCAAAAATAAAAGAACTCGGAATATACCAAACAGCAGAAACAACAATAACACAAACAATTGTCCTAATAATCGGCATAATTTTAATCTACAAACACTACTTGCAAAACCTAAAAAAAAAACGAAACAAAAACCTGACAAAAAAATTGGCTTGCTAAAAAAAATCAAATACCAAAAAAATATCTCACAAAAAAAACAACACATTAAAATAAAACATTTACAATAATTTTGATTAAATGCAAACAAAAGGAATAATCTTTGACTTGGACGGAACACTAATAAACAGCATACCATACCACTACAAAGCCTTCAAATTACTCTTAAAAGACTACAACATAAAAATCAAGCCAAAAGAAATAGAAAAACTAATGGGAATGAGCACACTTGACATACTAAAACGACTTGACAGCGTCAAAAAATCCGGGCTAAGACTGGCTGATCTCAGAGAAGAAAGGCACTACTATTACTTCAAATTAATAGGAGAAAAAAAATTGGAATTCAAAGGAACAATAAATGCAATAAAAAAACTCAAAAAACAAGGAATAAAAATGGCGATAGCAACAGGATCAAGCAACATAATATATTTCCATTCAACCCAAAAAAAATTCAGAAAACTCTTTGACGCAGTAATAACAATAGACGACGTCACAAAAGGAAAACCTGCACCAGACTGCTTCCTAATTGCAGCAGCAAAACTCGGGCTCAGGCCAGAAGAATGCATAGTAGTAGGAGACTCCGTATACGACAAACAAGGAGCAAAAGCAGCAGGAATGAAATTCATAGGAGTATTGACAGGACTCGGAACAAAAAAACAACTAGGAAAAAATTCAATAAAAAGCGCAGCAGAACTCCAAAAAATAATCAAATAAAGTCAAAAACTATTTTTGCTTGGATTTCCATTCAGCAAAAACATCTTTCTTCCCAAAAGAATACTTTGGATTAAAAGAAGCAATATTTCTTACATAAATCAACTCTGAATCAGAAGCATTGATACTCTCCAAAAAATTGTATTGTGTAGAAACGCATTCAGACTCTGAAAAATCCAAACCAAAAGCATCTTGATAACCATGACATGCTTCATGAACAATTACTCCGGCCAAACCATAATAAGAAAATTTTTTAATATCCAAAACAGCAGTGCGAGAATCCTTTTCATAAAAACCACCTTCAAACAAAGAAATATTCCTCACGATAAGATTAGGAACAAAAGAATTAACAAATTTCAAATAATCACAATCATACTCAATTATTTTAAGAGCATTAACCACATAAGATCTTTGCATAATATCCCCATCAATTGAAAATTCACCAACATTAGAACACTTGGAAGAAAAATAAGTGGAATTATACAAAAAAAATACGTAATAAAAAACACCTAAAACAAAAAAAACAAACAACAAAGCCAAAAAACCCTTAATCAAAAACTTGTTTAACTTTTCCTGCTCGACAAAATAATACTCTTCAATCATATCACAAACCATTTTTTTTTCCTGCGGAGACAAATTATTTTCCTCAAGACGCTTCAAAATCTCCTGTTTTCCCATTTTCGCGGAAAGATAAACCTTGACTTTTAAAATTATATCCCTTTGCCTATCTTCAAAAACTCTTTTAACTAATTCATTATCTTCAAAAGAAATTTCTTCAGCATTGTTCGGCATAAATAAACAATATATCTGTTTTTAAACTAAATAAAACTATCGACACAAAAAAACGACACCAAAATTATAAAATAAAAGAACACCATTTTATACTATGAAAAAAAGAATGCAATCACGAACCAATAAAACAGTCTTGGCCACAGGATTAAAAAACTTATTAAATATAATAGTTGCACAGAGAGAACCCAAAAAAAGACCGCCAATAAACACAAGCGGAACCCATAACTACGGAATAAAATTCACCAGAGAAAAAAAATTAGAAGTAAGTTTGGAAAATGAAATGAAATTAATAGGGGAAATATTTTGGCCAAAAACAGGAATGAAAGAGGAAGAAAAAAAACAATTGGTTGAAAGCCTGATTCAAATAATATTAGAAAATAAAATAACGAAATTTGACCAATTAGAAAAAACAATAACAGAAATGATAAAAGAAGCCGAAAACAAAGCACTTAACGGAAACGAAGAAGCATACAAACAAGCCATTGCATTAAAACAATTCCTCAAAAATATAAAAAAACTTGATTACTACCAAAGAAAAAAATTAGAAACAAGAATGGAAAGCCTCGAAATGATAAGAAGAAAATATTTATAAAAAAACAACTTGCAAAACCAAGCCAAAATACAAACAAAATTAACTAAAAAAAATTGCCACACAAAAACAAAAAAACACACGAAAAATAAAAAAAATACCAAAAAACATCTCACAAAACAACAAAAAAAACACACAAAAACCAAACCAACAAAGACAAAAAAATTTAAATTAAAAATATGATTGCCAAAGACGGCTCGCCAAAACAAAAAAAATGACAAAGAACAAGATGCAAAAGCGAAAGCAAAAAGAACAAGCAAAAGCGCCGAGAGAAGCTTTTTAAAGCATTCTAAGGAAAAATAAGTAACTTTTAGGCATAAAAAAAACTTATTTTGAGTGATTATAATATGGGTTTAAGGCCAGGATACTGCTATAGACACACAAGAGACAGGGCATATACAAGGCACGCAGAAAAAGTGCAAGAAAAAGACTATATCGGAGCAGTGCCAGGATTAAAAACAAGACAATGGAACATGGGAAACGGCCAAAAAGAATTCGACACAATACTTGATCTCATAGTAAGAGTCCCGCCAATGGGAATCCAAATAAGAGACAACGCAATTGAAAGCGCAAGACTAATGATAAACAGACAACTAATAAAACTAGTTGGAAAAGAAGAATTTTTCTTAAAACTAAGAGTATACTCATACCACATATTAAGAGAAAACAAGCAAGCACAAGGAGCACACGCGGACCGTATACAAAAAGGAATGAGCCACGCATTTGGCAAAACAATAGGCAGGGCAGTAAGAGTAAGAGACAAACAAAAAATATTCTCAGTACTTGTAAATGACGAATTCAAAGAAAAAGCAAAAAAAGCATTAATGTATGCAAAAGCAAGATTTCCATGCAAAATAGAAGTAATAATACACAAAGACGTTCAAAGCATAGGCACAAAACCAAAGAAAACAAGAGACATAATTGCAGAAGAAGAAACAGCAAAAGCCGCAGCAGCAAGCACAATAACAAGCACAACCACAGAAGCAAGCAAAACCGAAACAAAGAAAGAAGAAACAAAAACAACAGAAAAGAAAACTGAAACAAAAACAACAAAAAAATGACTCAAAAAAAAAACAAATTGACTCAAAAAATGGCTCGACAAAAACAAACAACAAAAAAACAACTGATTTATTAATAAAACATAAACACATCAAACAAAAAAAATCGCCAAATACATAAAGTATTAACAACTTTCTAACACACAAACAATACTATGGCAGAATTAATAATAGACCTTGAACCTGCAAAAAAATTTTTAAAGGAAAAAAAAGCACAAACAGCAATAATACAAATACCTGAAGGCTTGAAACAAAAAACCAAATTCATAGCAGACACCTTATCAACAGTCTGCGAAAACATTTTCATAAAAATGGATCCATGCTACGGAGCATGCGACCTCCCATTGCACGACATGAAAGTGCTTAATGCTGATGCAATAATACACATAGGACACAGTCCAATTCATAAAAGCGAAAAAATACTTTATCTGCCATTGGAATACAAGCTGAGCGAAGAAGAAATAAAAGAAAGCACAGAAAAACTGCTAAAAGAACTAAAAAAAAGAAAAATAGAAACAATTACACTGGTAGCAAACGCACAATACAACACACACATCCCAAAAATAAGAGAAATACTATTCAGAAACGGAATAAAAACATACATTGGAAAAGGCAGCCAAAGAATAGCATCCGAAGGACAAATATTAGGATGCAATTATACCGTTGTGGAAGAAGCACAACCAAACATACAAGCAAACGTCTACTTTGGAGACGGCTACTTCCACCCAATGGGGTTAGTGTTCAACACAAAAAAACCAGTAATAGTAGTGAATCCAATTACAAAAACAATTGAAGAAATAAGCGAAAAAAACAAAGACAAATTAATGAGAAAAAGATTTGCCGCAATAGCCATGGCATCCCAAGCCAAAACATTCGGAATAATCGTTTCAATAAAATCAGGACAAAGACAAAAAGAAAAAGCACTGGAACTGAAAAAACAAATTGAAAAAACAGGAAAAAAAGCATACCTGCTTGAAATGGATTTAGTAAATGAAAATTACATGCTTGGAACAGGATTTGACTGCCTAGTAAACACGGCATGCAACAGAATAGTTTTAGACGACGCAGAAAACTGGAAAATGCTAATAATAAACCCCACAGAATGCCTGATCGCAATAGGAATAAAAAAATGGGAAGACTGGAAACCAGACGAATTCATGCACTAAAAAAAACTTTCCAAAAAATCAAAAATCAATTTGATAAGGGTCAGGGTGTGAATAATCGTCTTTGGATTTTCCGACAACAGGTTTTTTTGAACGCCTTTTCCTAGGCTTCTTTTTTCCCACTACAACGGAATCTGGAAAACCACCGACATCCGACAAATTGGAATTTGAAACATCTTCAGGAATATCTCTCACAACAGTACCAACAAACGACTGGCCATTAATATAAGCCATAAAATTGTCCAAATTGTTTCCATTCAAAAAAACAGCAGGAATTTTGCTTCTTTTCAAAATCATTGCACACGCAATATCAACAACAACATTCTGCCCCGGCGCAGAACCTGCAGCAATTGCAAGAGAAACAAGGCGAGAATATGATATTTCAGAAAACATGACGGCATCAGGATTTTCCTTTGGATTGGAATCATAAATTCCATCAACATCAGTCAAATTCACAAAAACCCCATTAAGAAATTCAGCAAGAAGAGCAGCAACAGAATCAGTGGTAAAAAAAGGAACCAAGCCTCCAAAAACAGGAATTTTCCCATTGTCCAAAACATTCTTGGCATCAACAATTTCTTCAAGGACTTTTTTATGAGCGTCAGGCGTTGCAGCAGCCAAAAGAGAAGCATTAAGCCTCGTTACTTTTATGCCAACCAAGTCCTGTTCAAACTTATTCAAATTCAAAGAACCTGCAACACCAGAATAAAGCCTTGCAACCTTTCCACCTCCAACAACCAAAACAATTTTCTTTCCAGAACGATGCAATTGGGTTACAACATCAACAATAGCCTTGAACTTTTCAGGGCTTGGCTCATTCTCTTCAAACAAAATACTGCCACCAATTGAAACAACAAAAACATTTGAAGACTGCAAATAACCCGCATCAGGCGAAGAAGTCTCGCCACCCTCCTGAAACATGTCGAACATAATTCCTAAAAATTAAGAATAAAGAATATATAACTTTTACTAAAAGCCAAGAAAAAACAAATAAATTCAAAAAAACTTGGCTTGCAAAAAACAAACTCAAAAAAAAATGAGTTGCAAAAAAAATATAAAAAACAAACAACAACCCAAAAAAAAGCGGGCCAAAACAAAAAAAACATGAAAACATGAAACACGCCGACAACAGCGTCCTGGGTATTTAAGCTTTATGCAATAAATGAATTAAAATGATGCAAACCAATAATTCTTAGAAAAATCACTGATTTTCATAAAAAGGTAACAATATGCCAGAATATGAAACAACACAAAGCGAAGAAATAGTATTCAAAAAAAAACTAAAAAAAATGGCAGAATACCAAGGAAGAGGAACAGAACTTATAAGCGTATATATTCCAAACAAAGCAGACAGAAGCGGAGTAATGGGACAACTCACAGAAGAAATAAGCCAAAGCTCAAACATTAAAAGCCCGACAACAAGAAAAAACGTCCAAGCCGCATTAAGAAAAATAATAAATTTTCTCAAACAAATAGACTTCAAAATACCTGAAAACGGAATAGCGATTTTTGCCGGCAACATTTCCGAAACAGAAGGCAAAACAGACATCCGGCTTTTCACAATAAAACCAATAAAAGACCTCAGAACAAAATTATACTGGTGCGACTCAAAATTCTACCTTGAACCATTAAAAGAAATGTCAAAACCACAAAACATTTACGGATTAATAACAATTGACAAAAGCGAAGCAACAATAGCGACATTAATAGGCAAAAGATATGAAATAATAGGAAAATTCACTTCAGGATACAGCGGAAAATCAAGGGCCGGAGGACAAAGCTCTCAAAGATTTGAAAGACTCAGAGAAGAAGCAGAACAAGAATTCTATAAAAGAATAAGCGAAAAAGCAAATGCTGCATTCCTGCCATACGGAGAAAAATTCAAAGGATTAATAATAGGCGGCCCCGGAATGTCAAAAAACTTTTTTGTGGAAAAAGACTTGCTAGACCACAGGCTCAAAAACAAAATAATTGCAATGCTTGACGCATCATACACTGACGAAGGAGGAATAAGAGAACTAGTACAAAAAAGCGAAACTGTACTAAAAGACACAGACCTCATGAAAGAAAGAAAACTAATAGCAGATTTTTTTGAAAAACTTGCAAAAGACGAATTAGCAACATACGGCGAAAAAGAAGTACTCAAAGCTCTTGAATTGGGACAAGCAAGCCTAGTATTGGTAAGCGAAGGAATAGAATGGGAAGTATACAAAATCAAAGAAAACCAAACAAACGGAATAAAATACATTGTAGACAAAGAAAAAAAATTCAAAGAAACAGAACAAATTGAAATAATAGAAGAAATGGAATACATTGACTATATAGAAGAATTGGCGGCAAACACAAACACAAAAGTAGCGGCAATCTCAACAGAAACACCAGAAGGAGACCAATTTTTCAAAGGATTCGGCGGATTGGGAGCCATTTTAAGGTACAAAATATAAAAATTAAAAATGATTTTTTATGGTTGAAATAAAACACTACACTACTTCAACAAACGGGATAGGCGGTTTAATAAAAAAAAGAATCTCCGATTTCATTGTAAGAGAAATAACGCTTGAAGGAAAAAAACTTGAAACAAAAGCCTTCGGAAAAAACAACGAAATAACACAAGAACCAATTGAAATACCTGAAAACGAAAAAGAATACCTTCATCTCACAATGGAAAAATTCAATTTGGACACAACAGAAGCAATAAGAAGAATCGGCAGAATACTCAGAATTTCGCCAAAAAGAACAGGATACGCTGGCTTAAAAGACAGGCGAGCAATAACATCCCAAAAAATTTCAATTTGGAAACCTGATATAAACAAGCTCAAAAATTTCAAAGCAAGATACATTGCATTAACAGAACCTGAATGGAAAGACAAGCCAATACAAATAGGCGACTTGCAAGGAAACGAATTTGAAATTACAATAAGAAACATAGAAATGAACGAAAAAGAATTAAGAGAGACAACAAAAAAATGCTTTTCAGAAATGGAAACAAAAGGAGTGGCAAATTACTTCGGAGAACAAAGATTTGGCGGAATAAGAAAAGTAACACACTTGGTTGGAAAAGAATTAATCAAAGGAAATTTTGAAAAAGCGATAATGACATACCTAACCCATGGTTCGGAAGAAGAAAAAGAAATACTTGAAGCAAGAAAAAACTTGGCACAAACCAAAGACTTTAAAAAAGGACTACGCGAATTTCCAAAAAAATTCAGATACGAAAGAACCATAATGCATCACCTTGCAAACTACCCTCATGACTTTGTTGGAGCTTTTCAAAAAATGCCAAAACACCTAATCTATCTTTTCACACACGCGTACCAAAGCTACTTATTCAACATGGTGATAAACGAAAGAATAGAATCCGGATTGGGTTTGGAACCAATAGAAGGAGACATTATTATAGAAGAAAAATACGCGGCAGGACCATTATTCGGATTCGACCTAAAATTAGCAGAAGGCAAAGCCGGAGAAATTGAAAAAAAAATATTGGAAAAAGAACAAATAAAATTAGAAGACTTCAAAGTAAAAAGCTTCATGCAAGTAAGCTGCAGCGGAGCAAGAAAAAAAATGCTTATATACCCACAACAAACAAAAATAATTGAAATAACAAAAGACGAACTAAACCAAGAAAAACTCAAAATGAAAATTTCATTCAAACTGGAAAAAGGCGGTTACGCAACCACAATACTAAGAGAACTAATGAAAAACGATAAAAATACAATAAATAAAAACAAACAATAAAAAAACAAGTTAATTCGTCTGACAATAAAGTCCGTCTTCCAAAAGCCTGTTGCCGGAAACCAAGCCAACATAATTTTTATCATTAGCAATAACAGTTGGAACCCTTACAACACTATTTCTCTCTTTTAAAACACTAATAAGCGGAATATTAAAATCATAAGGAATAGCAAAAACCCTTAAGTTTGAACAATTAGAAGTAAGCGAATCCAAAACCTTTCCTTGAACAACACACTCGGGACAATTTTCTTTATCAGAATAAAAGAAAAGCACAGGCTCCAAATCAGAATAACCGCAAGAATCAGTTGCCTTTTGAATAAGCAAATACAATTGCAAATTGTTAAAATGATACTTTCTTTTAAGAACCTCAAAATTTGAAAAAACATTTTGTTTTTGAGCAACCTCAAGCTCAAAAAGCAACTTCCTTAACTTTCCAATTTGATAATCTATGCTTGCACGAATAACCGGACAAACATGTTCCCGATCAGAAAAAAGCGATTCATAAAGCAACAATTGTTCAACGCTTTGATAATCCAAATAAGCTTCGTCAAAAGAATTTTTGAACTCCATTAAACGCTGTTCGTCAACCCAACGAGTAAAAGAAAAACCAAGCAAAACCAATATGGAAGTAAGCAAAATAGCCAAAAAATACTTGTTCACCATATCTTTTCACTACTATTTATCTCCTTATAAAAACCTACAAAAAAGACTACAAGGATAAATAATCCATAAACCAATAAAAACAGTGTTATTTCAGGCAACTTGGAAAGCCTTAAATTGTCGCCTGCAAGCAAATGACTCAAATATATAAAAACAGAATAAAAAACTCCGCCTATAATATAAAAAAACAAGTTAGGATTAAAACCAGTAAAAACAGGCAACAAAGCAAAAGCATTAACATTGGACAATTGCAAATAAGAAAAAACATAAGACAAATAATTGACAAAACCATCAATATTGCCAGCAACAAAAACAAAAATAAACAACACAATACACCACTCAACTATCACCGAAAACGGAAAAGTAAAAAGCCCAAATTCGCCATATTTAGGGTTAAAAAGCATGTTCTTGTAAATCAAAGTATTGGCAAACTTCCCCCTATACCACCTCACACGTTGTTTAAACAATTGCTTTATAGTGCAAGGCACTTCAGTAAAAATAAAGGCTTCTGTACAAGCCACGATTTTATAACCATACTTTCTCAAACGAAAAGCTATCTCCATGTCCTCAGTAATATTATTTTCATCAAAGCCACCTATTTTTCTCAAAACATCTTTTCGATAAATGCTCATTGGCCCAGGAGTAACAAAAATAGCGTTTATGTCAGAAAGCACGCTCTGAAAAAAACCAAAAGAAATCAAATACTCTATCTCCTGGATTTTTTGAATAAAATTCCTCGCATTATGAGCCTTGACAAAACCAGTAACCGCCCCAACACCCTCGCCAAAATAAGGCACCATTTTCATCAAACAATCAGAAGAAGGATAAGTATCAGAATCTATTGTAACAACAAGCTCGCCTTTTGCAATTTTAATCCCCGCATTAAGCGCAGCCGACTTTCCACGATTCTTTTTAAAAGAAATTATTTTAATACCCTTAATTTTTGAAATAATGCCAAGCGAATCATCCTTTGAACCATCATCAACCACAATTATTTCCTTTTTCAAAGGATAATCAAGCTTTTTAACAGCCTCAATACATGCTTTAACAGTTTTTGCGCCATTATAATTAGGAATAACTACAGAAACAGAAGGCCATTCATCAAAAAAAAACTTTTTAGGCTTCTTGATTTCAAAATACGCAAACAAAAAAATACTATTTATGAAAATAAGAATTATATTAAAAAAAACAACCAGCCAATAAAAAGAAACAAGCTTTACTATAAAATAAACAATTGCAAAAATCATGAAAAAAACTAAAATAGTGCGAAGCCTAACAACCATGTTTTAATGCCTCACTTCATTCCAGCCAAAGCCAAATTGACATTTTTTATTATATTAGCAGAGTCAGGATAAATGGCTTCCAACAAAGCAAAAGAAACATAAGGAACAGCCTTTATATCAGGAGAAATTATTTCAGCGGATTTGCCCTCCAAAACAACCCTTGCTTTTCGCGAATTAGAAGGCAATTGAACAAGCACAATTGCAGAATCCTTATCAGACAACATTTTTTTGCAATCCTCCAAAGAAACCTCTTCGTTCCTCTTCAAATCCCCAAAATTGGAATTACAAGACACCATATTGCCAGAAGAATCAAAAACCCTTGCCAAAACTATCAAATTCTTACCTTTAGCGGAAAAAACAGTTGAAAACATTGTAAGAGACTCAACCATATAAGAATTTTCCTCCCCGCTTTCAACAAAAGCAGGAGAAAATACCAAAGTATCAGCAGACCTTATTGAATCAATTATTAAAGAAGGCTCTGCACTGTTAGATACAAACTCAACATTCTGCTTGACAACAACATGCTTATACTCTGAAAAATCAATATTAAGCACTACATAAACACCAAAAACCACAATAAGAATTACAACAACTAAGGTAAGATAAAAGTAAATTTCTTTTGAATCCATCAAACAATAACACCCCAAAACTCTTAAAAAAAGAAAACCCGCAAAAAAAAACACCTTAAAAAAAATGCTTAAAAACCCAAAAAAATGGCTAAAAACAAAAATCAAAACTAAAAAAACTGTGCTAAAAAAACAAAAAAAACGCCTAAAAAAAATTGGCTCGCAAAAACAAGACAAAAAAATGGCTCACCAAAAAAAACAAACAACAAAAAAGCAAAATAAAAAAAACGGCTCGCAAAAAAAAACAAAGAAAAACGCCAAAAAAAACTGACTAAAAAAACAAAAAAATAATAAACAAAAAAAATAAAACAAATTTCAAAAAAAATGCCTGGTAAAAAAAATAAAAAAATAAATAGACCAAAAAAACGACTCGCAAAAAGACAAAAAAATAAATGGCTAAAAAAAATTAGGCACACAAAAACAAAACCAAACAAAAAATAAAATACAAAAAAATCGGCTTCAAAAAAAAACAAAAAAATGCCAAAAAAACGATAAAAAAAGCTTGCAAAAAAAAACAAGTTTTCAAAATAAAAAAACAATAAACAAAAAAACGGCTAGCAAAAAAAATAAAACAAATTTCAAAAAAAATTGCAAAAAATTAAGAAAAACAAGGGTTTAATCCAACACAAAAAAACAAAGAGTTGATTGCTCCTTTTCAGGAGCAACCAAAAAAATAAGTTACAATGAAGCAAAACAGCTTCATTGCAATGCATCTATTGCGTCTATGAGTTCTTTTACTGCCCTTCCGGTGTCTTCAGCAGTATAGCCTGCAACGTATATGTCGCCGCTTGCTGCGTCAACTTCGGCAACCATGTCGCCTGCTGCTACGAGCTTTGACTTGGTTTTTTCAGCCATTTTGTTGACTGCCCAACCACCAACAATTATGTTGGTTCCTGCCGGGCTTTCCGTGTCAAGGAATACGAGGTTTCCTCTAATTGGAGCCGGAACAACGTAAGAAGATGGTTCCGCTTTACAAATACCTGGTTGTCCAGGTTCGCCTGCGCTTACTTTACAAGCTCCTCCCTTGACTCCGCTGAAAGTCACCTTTGTGCCTGAAGGCAATTCTTTTGTTTCACCTTCTTTCAAACTGACTTTTTCGCCTTCAACAGTTCTCTGCAATTCAGTGCCGTAGACAACAACTTCAACTTTTTCCGCTCTTTGAGGCGAACTCAAAGTGACGTCGTCGTTGGTCACTGAAAATTTAGAGCCTGAATCCGTATACATCGATTGGAAGTAAGCCGCATCGGAACCAGGCTTTAATACAATAGCGTCAGAATTATAACTTACTGCGCTAGAGTATCCTGTCAAGTTCTGTATCGGGAATGTACCGAGAGGTGCTCCCTTCGAAGTATCGATGTATATGTCTGTGTTTGAATCGCTTGTTATAGCGCTAATGTATCTGAATTCTGCAACGAAGTATGCGTCGCTTGCAGAGTATGCAGCTGCTGAATTGAAGTCAGTTGTTTTAGGCACATAATAGCCGTATTGCCTTGCAGTAGAGCCTAAAGTTGTGTCACCACCAATGTTACCTAAATAATAGTTGGCGGATACGCCTTTTACTTCAGTATATGAAGTATCTACCGGCAAGCTTGTACCCAAGAAGTACAAGTTATGGCCATTTTGTAGCCCTGACTTGTCTTTGTTTAATTGCTGTGCCTCAAGCAACAAGTAAAAGTCGTTGCCGTTATACTTTGGCACGTAATAAATCTTTCTTTGGTTGTCGGTGCCGTAAAGACCAACAGTAGTTCCATTTATGTCAAACGCTGCATTGTTTGACAAAAGGATTCTACCATAAGCCCCTTTTGTTTGATATGTTCCACTGGTTGTGTTGAATACAGCAGTAGCCGCATTCTTTGAACTCGCGTCATCAGACACATTACCATAGAACAACTCAACAGCGGTGTCAACAGCGATTGTTGTCTTGTTAGTCGCTGTGTTAGCATCTACTATCATATAATTTACATCTTCGACTTGGAAAATAAAGCCTGTTTGTTTATTACTGTGGGTGGTAGAACCAACAGTTATGTTAACGTCAGCAGAGCCAATAGTATCAGCTGAAACCGTCCACTGTCTGCCGTTCACGTAGTCGCCTGATGTGACAACAACGTTCACGTCGTAAGTCCCTGTTTTTCCGCCTGAACCAAAGTCATAAAACACTGAATATGGTTTTTGCATGAATTCAAACGAGCCGTTTGAATCATCAACTTGGATGTAGAACGGAATTTCCATTTTGGTGTCGTCGTCGGCATACAATGTTATTCCACCAGTTGAACCTGATGGCAGATTTTCAGTTGACTTGCCAATCATAGTGGTTGTTCTTTCCTCGCTTCCTTGGAATCCGAGGAACTCAACCTTGAAGTAACCTTTTCCAAGGGTTCCATCAGGCCAAGATTGCCCAAATACTGCTGTTGTTCCTGTTTTGCCGGTCAAGGACTGGCCAGAGTTGGTAGGGTAAAGAGCACCAAGGTCATAACCTGTTTTGGTTTCTTCCCACTTCTCAGCAGTGTTCACAATTTTGATTGACTTCAAATAGTTATCATTAGTGCCTATTGAAACCGAATAAGGTTTTGTCCCTGTATAGTCGCTCTTGTATGGGTAGATTTTAGTATCCCAAAGTTCAAGCGTATCAGAGCCTTTGGTTACTTCAACATAGCCAGCGCCTGATGTTGCACCTGTTGCAATTGTATCAATATACACATTGCTTGAGAGAGCATAATCGTCTTTGCTGTCCTTGAAGTAATCCCTCAAATTGTTTCCAGAGCCTACTGTTTGGACATCAATTATATTGCCCTCGCTATCCAATAATTGGAAAGTTGCTTGATAAGAACTTGCCGATGGACCTGTTGACACGACTTGAACAACTTTCACTTTAACATCTTTTCCAGCATACATTCCATCACCAACAAGGCCTTCAATAACCTCGCCTTCATTGAATGATGTTTTTGCGCTGGATTTAACTAATTTTACCTTTTTTTGTCCTGTCAAGACGGCTTCGTTCAACTTATATTTCTCTCCAAAGAAAGCCACCTCAACATCGTCGTCTGACCCATCAGTAAAGTTGGTTGTTCCCAAATTCACTCCGGTGGTGCCACCAAAATTGACTTGATAAGTCATATCATTTGTGCCTATTGTGGCAACCAAATCCTTCAAGTCTTGGTCTGTTGAAAACTTTGCGTCAACATTTACCCCGACTTTTTCTTGAACCGTAATGGTTGAAGAATTATTGTCAACTTTAGCCCTCATAGAGCTGTTGTTGAACAAGAACGGCAAAGTCGAATCTGTCAAAGCGTTTGAATCGTTTGTATTGTCAAGAGCTGAATTTACTTCTTTAGAGTTAGAAACAGAGCTCATATACTCTGAATACCTCTTGCTTTGACCGCTAATTGTCACTTTTCCGCCTATAGTAACGTCAACAACAAGATCTGAAAGATCCAAATTAGCTGTTGGTTCGCTGCCTTCCGCACCGCTACCAAGCGAGACCTTAACTTGCTTTGTTGTAGTAGCTTTTTCAGCTATCTTTGCCGCCAAATTTCCAGCCCAGACACCGTCTGAAGCCGCGGCCTGAGATCCAACAACAATGTTGACTTTTGGAGTACCATCAGAATTATAGATGTCTCCTTTAGTAACAGTTATTGCTGAGACAATTGGAGCCACTGCAGTACCGAGCAAAGCTGCGCCGGTTGCAATTGCAGCCAATTTCTTTACGTTGAATCCTTTCATTTTCGTTTCACCTCACGTTTTATCCAATGAAAATACATATTCTTAACCATGTCACTTATGGCTAAGAAAACTTTCATAATCTTGACTCACTTTATTTAAATACATTTCGTTTTAGGATTTCCAAACCATAAAAAACCGCCAAAAAAACCCTTTTTTTTATGGCTATTAAAGAAAAGGTATTTGGCAAGCGACGAAAATAAGGTTGGAAACCCATTGAAAAACACTCAAAAAATATATAACCAAACAATTTATAATAACAATTACGACTTAAAACGAAAAATCAATCCTGGCTTGGCTTGTAAAGGTTTTTTGCGAATTCTTCAAGCTCTTCCTTTTCCATGTATTTAAGCATGGAAGCATTATAAGCTTGAATCATTTCAGCCATGTCCATAAGCCCATCCTGAAGATCGTCCATTGAAATAACTATTTTTTGCGGCTTTATGACCTCAACAGAAACAGGCCCATAATAATACATGAATTGAACCAAAGTTGAAAAATCAGCAACACTGAAATTAACCTCCAAATAAGCGCTATAATGAGTCCCTTCCTTAATAGGCTTGGCCCGGTAAATCTCATAAATAGTAAAATTCTTTTCCTTGCGCAACTTTGCCTCTATTTCGGAAACCATTTTTTCAAGAAGACTTTCTTCCACAGCCTTAAACTCAATAATGGCTTTCAACCTCAATTCAAAAGGATCCTTTTCCTGCAACTCCTTTCGCCTTTTCACGGCTTCAACAATACTTTCCATCAAAGAATACTTAGGCGGATAACCATCAAGCTTCACAACCTTAAGCTTCAACATATCCTTCAAAGCATCATTAACCTCAATCAAAGGCAAATTCAACTGCTTTGAAATGTCATCAGCAGTTTTAGAAGCATGTAAAAGCAACACAGCTATTTTTCTTTGCGTCTCAGTAAACTTTACCATAAAAAAACCTTTTTTTCCAAACCCAAAAAAATACAACCAACACAATATTAATGCTTATTTATTTTTTATTTTCACGCATTTAAGCAACCAGCCGCGCGACAACCAAAAAGGCTTTTTTTGCAAAGAAACCCAATTAAAACCAGCATCTTCAAGCAGTTTAGTTATTTCCCACCAAGAAAAAAGATTGACACAATCAGGATTTTTACGAAAAATATGACGCAAATGCATTTCAAGACTGTTATGCCCCCAACCCAACGAAACCCAAAACTTGTTCGGCGCAGTAATATAAAGCACCCCGCCCTTTTTCAACACCCTGTTTATTTCAGCCAAAGTTTCAACAGGATTAAAAACATGTTCAATCACTTCAAAACAAGTGACAATATCAAATTCTCCATCATTGAAAGGAATTCTTTTCCCATCATACTCATACAAACCCTTTCTCTTTTCAAGCAATTTTACGTCAAGCCCAACACACTTAGCTGAAGAATTTTTGTTAATATAATCAGTCAATTGACCTGCAAAACAACCAAACTCAAGAACTCTTTTTCCATCAAGCACAGAATTTTGGCTAACCACCCTAAACTGCGGCAACACCATTGTCTCAAACTTTCTTTTCAACCACTCACTTTTAGACTCGCCAGTTATTCTCATTGTATGTCCTAAATCAAATTCAGTTGACATAAAAACGCCTACAACAAAAAAACCCTCCTGCAACCAATTTAAAACAATGTCTTGGCAAAAAATCATCAATGCGCGAATTCGTTTTAGACCTGCAAATACATGGAAAATACGCTGGAGGGGTAAGCAAAAACATGGAAATACCCATCTTATCCGAACAAGCAAAACTCAAAGGAATAGAAGTGCTATCAACAGGCGACATACTGCACAAAGAATGGCTCAAACACGTCAAACAAAACATAATAGAAACAGAAAACGGGGTTTATGCAGACAAAAACCAAAACTGCAATTACATAATAGGCGGAGAAGCAGAAGACAAAAACGGAATACACCACCTCTTCTACCTCCCAGCAATTGAAAACGCTTTAGAATTAAGAGAAAAACTTTTGCCACACGGCAACCTTGACTGCATAATGTGCGGCAGACCATACATCAAACTAACCCCAGAAGCATTGGCTGAAAAAATACACGACTCTGGTGGAATATTCGGACCTGCACACTCATTCACGCCATACACAGGCATTTATGCATTCTACGACTCACTCAAAACAGCATACGGCAACATGCACAAAGAACTCAAATTCATAGAATTGGGATTAAGCGCAGACACAAACATGGCGGACATGATTTCAGAAAACCATTCATACGCATTCCTCACAAGTTCTGACGCACATTCACCTTGGCCACACCGCATTGGCAGAGAATTCATAAAAATAAAAATGGAAAAACCAGATTTCAAATCACTAAAAAAAGCATTCAACGAACGCGAAGACAAATTAATAACACTCAACGCAGGACTTAATCCAAAAGAAGGAAAATACCACTGCACGGCTTGCTCAGAATGCCACAAAAAATATTCGCTGAAAGAAGCGGAAACACTAAAATGGAAATGCATAAAATGCAAAACAGACATTAAACGCGGAGTAATGGACAGAATAATGATGCTCAAAGACACGGAACAAGAAAAACACCCAAAATTTAGGCCACCATACCAATACATGCTGCCACTTGCAGAAATAATCCAAACAGCAACAAACTCAAAAGGAATCGAAACAAAAAAAGTCCAAGCAAAATGGATGGAACTCGTGGAAAAATTCGGAAACGAAATAAAAATACTGACAGAAACCCCAGAAGCAGAACTAATGAAAGAAGACAAAGAAATAGGAGAAATGATAACAGCATTCAGAAAAGGACTAGTGCTTTATATTCCTGGCGGTGGAGGAAAATACGGAAAACCAATAATATGCAAAAACGAAAAAGAATTTGAAAAAATAAGTAAAGAAATGAAATACGAAACAAAATGCCCAACCAACAACCAACCACAAAAAAAATAGGAGAATATTAAAACAAAAAAAAACGAATTTCAATCAAACTCAATTAAAAAAATATCAAAAAAATGTCTGACAAAAAATAAAAAAATAAAATTGCCCAAAAAAAATGGCTCGCCAAAAAAAAACAAACAAAAAAAAACAAACCAAAAAAAAATAAGAAAAAAAAACAAAATCGGCTCGCCAAAAAAAAAAAAAAATCAAAAAAAATAATTCAAAAAAAAATTGGCTTGCTAAAAAAAAACAAATTCCATAAAAAAAAACAGCTTGCAAAAAAAAACCAAACCAACAAAAACAAAAAAAAATAACTAAAACGAAAAAAAAAACAAATTCACAAAAAAAAATAACAAAAAAAACAAAATCCAATTAAAAAAATAATTGACAAAAAAAAAGAATTCAAAAAAAAAAAGAAAAATGACAAAAAAATGGCTCGCCAAAAAAAAACAAAAATCAAAAAAAATAAGAAAAAAAACAAAATCGGCTCGCCAAAAAAAAACAAAAATCAAAAAAATAATTCAAAAAAAATTGGCTTGCTAAAAAAAAACAAATTCCATAAAAAAAACAGCTTGCAAAAAAACAAAAAAAAATAAAAAAAATAAAAAAAACAGCTCACAAAAAAAAAGAATTCACAAAAAAACAAACAAAAAAAAACAAAATCCAATTAAAAAAATAATTGACAAAAAAAAAGAATTCAAAAAAAAAAGAAAAATGACAAAAAAATGGCTCGCCAAAAAAAAACAAACAAAAAAAAACAAACCAAAAAAAAATAAGAAAAAAAAAACAAAATCGGCTCACCAAAAAAAACAAATTTTCTACAAAAAACTGATTAGAAAAAATCTTGAAAATTATCGTATACACGATATTAAAATTTTCTTTCAGACACAAAAAAATTAAAAAAATATTACGCAAGCTTTAATTATCTGACATACGATAAATGAGCAGGAGTGTCCTCGTGTTCTTCAAATTGCTTGTTGAGTTCGGCAAACGCTTTTTCAATTTCCTTTGCTTCTCGATCCATGGAAGTCATATCAACTTTGAACCCATAACGCTTTATTAGTATTTCAACCACTTTTTTGGCGGCTCCTGGATCGCCATAAATCATACGAGCATTCGTTTCACCCATAAGACAAGCGCCTTCAATCCCCTCTTCTTTGCCAATCCCCAAAAGCAAACCGGCAACGCCGCTTATCATTCCAATCGGCCTGTCGGAAACCGCTCCAAGCTTTTTCCACTCTTCAAGCTTTTTTTTATTAGTAGCAGCAACCACCACGCGCGGCTCTACTTGCATTCGCTTGTCCCCAATATTTATGCCTGCTAAAGTACAAATCTCGCCAAGCCCTCTGCCTTTCAACGACTCGATTATGCTTCTTGAAAATTCAAAATGCTCCTGCATTGACGAATACCGCCCATCCAATGTCGGTTGAATAGGGCCTGAAATAAAAAGAAAATCCTTGCCACCAAAATCCAAATAATAAATTTCATCCTTTATCATTTCAACAATGCCATTTTCAGTTTGAACGCTTGGCGGAAAAAAATCAGAATGAATTTCAGCAACCTTTTCAGCCTTGAATTGCTTAAGCAAATAATCCACACAAATCTTGCCAACAAGCCCAATTCCAGGCAAACCTGTAAAAAGCACAGCATCCTTGAATTTTTTATTGGACACAAATTTGACACTAGTAGGCATACAACCAACAAAATATTGATTTGCAAAAGCTTAAAAAATACTCCTAAAAAGTTTAAGAAATCAATTATCTATTTTCTCAAATTCAGCTTCGCCACCAACAGACTTTGCAAAAGAAATTATTTCATCAGAAACGGAACGCAAAATTTTTTCAGCATTCTTATAATTGGTTGAAGTAGCCCAAATCAAATACCTGCCAGAACCTTCATAAGAAATAGAAACATTCTTGCCACCCTTTTTGGCTCCAGCAAGCAAAGACTTTTTCAAAGCCTCAACACCATTAGAACCAGGCACATGCACAACAACAACACCCTTAACAGTTTTCTCAGGAACCTCAAAATTCTTCTCCACAAGCTCCTTCAATGGACCAGCCCATTTTTGAGGAACCAAAGGCAAAACCTTTTCAGGAGAAACAAGAACAGCCTGAAATGCCTCATACAAAGAATCAAACTTTTCAAGCAAAGGATCCCCAACTTCAACCCAAGCAACATCAGTGCTTTGATTAGTGCTTTGAGCCAACAACTCAATAAGCTTTTGAGCCCTCTTGGCTTGCCTGAAAGCCTCAATCTTTTCCCTTTGCTGGCTTTGAGAAACCTTTGTAAAAGAAATATCAATCTGCTTTTTATTAGGATCAATTGCAATAACCTTGCCAGCCCTTATTTGTCCTTCTTTAACAAAATTCCTAATATTCTTTATCCAACTGGAACTCACATTCGAAATATGCACAAAACCCTGAACACCCTCATACTCCAAAAGTTCAAGAAAAACCCCGTAATCCAAAACCTTTACAATCCGCCCAATTACAATTTCACCCTGTTCAGGCAATTCTTGCATAAAAAAAACCTCAATTAAGCTCCTCTAAAACCTTTGCCATAAAAACCGCCTTGGAACCAGTGGTTTTCACAAGCTGAGAACCACAAGAAAGACACCTCACCTTTGTCTTGGCCGCACCAAAAACAACCTGCTCGTGCCCACAACGACATTTAACCCTAAAAAAAACATTTTTACGATTCGCAAAAGACTTCATGATTTCACCTCTGCAAGATTACTCTGCAACAAAACCTTAGCAATTTTTGCAGGCAACACCACAACCGCGCCTTTTTTAAAAGGCCCATATTCCTTCATATCAGTTCCAACAAAAGCAGGAATATCAGACAAAATTTCCACTGAAAGATTATTTAAATCCGTATCACAACCCTGGCCTTTTTCAACCCCGCAAAAAACCACATTCAAAAGAGCCTTATGAGAACGAAGCAACTCAAAAACCTGTTTGAAAAGCTTCCTCTCCTGCAAAGTCATGCCTTCCTCCAAAGGCTCGCCAGTATGAGAAGCCACAAGAGCAGCATTCATAATTTTTTTTTCACGCATTGAAAAAATCTCCTCAACCATCTTCTTCAAATTCACAAAATCCCTAGAATCAACAAGGCCTGAATCATTAGCCTTGCTCAAATACTTTTTCTTTTCAGCCTGAACAAAATCCTGCAAATCACTATAAAACTCCTGATTCACATCAACAAGCCTTGAGGAATTCTTCTCCAACCTGTGAATGCGCCTCACATCATCATACGAAATCATAAAACATCAAGCTCCGCGGAACCCCTTGCAAGCAAATAATACGCAACATAAGCAGGACAAGAAAAACTATCTCCCTTAAAAGGCCCGAACCATTTCCCGCCAAGAAAAAACCTTGGAGAAACTACCTTGCAAACACGCACCTCATCACCAGGCAAAACAACAGAATCAGACAAAGGATCAAACCTTGAAAAAACCTCCAAATCAAAACTTTTCGCAGACAAACCAGTATAACCATGAATCGTATCAGGCACCCTTATCAACTTATTAATATCAACCGAAGTCTGCCTATCAACATCAAGCTTCAACTCATCAGCAACAGACTTAATCACAGACCCCCAAAATTCCTTAAGCTTCAAACCCTTAACCCCCCAAAAAAAACCATCATCCAGCCCCTTGAATATTAACTGCCTTTCTTTTAATAAACTTTCAACAACAGCAACACCACCCCTTTTAGGCAAACCACTACTTCCAATAACACGAATTTTTTCAACATCACCTTCCACAAACAACGACTTGACATCATCAAGAATCTTCCTCGCCCAACCCTTGGCACGCGAATATTTAGGACAATGATAAATTTTCTTTTCATCATAAAAAAAACCCAAAGACTCAAAATCAAGATTATTGCCAGTAATATAATCAAGCAACTCAATCCTCGCAGACTTTGAAAACCCGCGAACATAATCACCCCTAACATGAACATGATAACCCTTGCTCCCGGAAAAATTTACAAAAACACCAGAAGACACGCCAAAATCATTTTCAAGCAAAGAAATCAATTTTTTAGCTTGAGAACGGGCCTCGCCAAGACAATCAGGACAAACCCACTCATCAACCAAAGTACCAGAACCACACTCAGGACAATTACGCAAATTACCTTTGCCAAAAGCACCACAACCTTGACACCGCCAAGAATCATGCGACTTTTTACAATCGGTCTTCAAATCATCAGCATCAAACTCATAAACCAAATCAGCACCAACAAGCCCCTTAGCTTCCATAGGCCGAGCACTCGGAAAATCATAAAGTGCATTAGAATAAGAAATATAAAAAGGAACCTTTTCACGCAAAAAAAAATTCAAATCCACAAAACTGGAAAAAGAAAGATGCCTAGCAGAAATCTTCTTCCCAAAATCCCCAACCCCAAATTCACGCTTGGCAATATCAGGCACAGAACAAACATTCACAGAACCATAATACCCACCAAGCAACTGCCTTAAATAATCTTCAACCCCCATAAACAAAATAAAAAACCCCTTTATTTTATTAAAACTAAGGCTAACAAGCAACAAATAAAAATCAACAAAAAAAAAACAATAAGTTTAATATTAAATCAAAAATATAATTATAAAATGCCAAAAAAAATTTATTTATTATTACTGCGTTATCCTCGCAAACCTACATATTATAAAACCGAAAAACCACCAACCCCTAAAACACCATTCAAAAAGAGTTTTGGATCAGCAAAAGCAATGCAACAAACAAAACCAGAAAAACCACCCACTCAAACACCAAAACCTGCAACAACAGAGCCCATAATAAGCAAAACACCACAAAACCCACAAACAACACCAACACAACCAACAACACAACTTAACACCAAAAAACCAGAAAAACCACCCACTCAAACACCAAAACCTGCAACAACAGAGCCCATA
>CAZNZM010000002.1:0-2911 GCA_964577555.1 uncultured archaeon | reverse complement strand
CAACCAACAACACAACTTAACACCAAAAAACCAGAAAAACCACCCACTCAAACACAAACTACAAACAAAGCATACTCACAACGAATGAGTAGCCCTAGAAATGTCAAAAAAATTACGATAGGAAAAAAACCTACAATTTTACGAATTTTGGACCATGATATTACAGCATTTTTAAAATTGCTTACAGGATTAAAAGAATACTTAACAGGAAGAAAAGTAGTAATAACTGATTTAGGAATTTATTATGATGGAAAAGTAAGATTTCATAAAAAAAACGGAAGCCACGTAACCATAGATTTATCACAACACATGCTTAAAGAAGAATTACAAAAAAGAATTGGAACTAAAGTAACAGTCAAAGAAAGCCCAATAAACTATATTATAATATTTGAAGATGGAACATCAATCAAAGTCAGAAAAGTAACTCTCAAAAAAAAATACACAAACCCCTGAAACAACTAAAAATCGGTCACAAAAAAAATCATTTCCTTTTCTGCTTAGAAATCTCCCGCTCATAAAATTGAACAGGATGAGAAACAGGACAATCAGCAACACACAAACCATAAGCCCGCATCTTGTCACAACTAGGACAATTATAAGCACCCTTAGAATTTCCCCTCTTCCCAGAAATCCTTTCAACCTGATACCTTGTAATATGTTCATTAAAATTAGGAGCCGCCCTGAAAGCATCAACTATTTTTTCAGAAGGCAAACCGACTTGATTAAGAAAAGTTGCTACGGCAAACCTACCCAAATGATTGACATTCTGTCCCGAAACGAGTTCAGAATAAAGCTTTGAAATACACGGAGGAAAAAAAAGAGGATTAACCTCGCCAAAATCGGTTTTTGAAAAAACTTTCCTTGACTCTTCTGAATAAACAGCATCTATTCTCTTGGCCGCAAGTTTCAAATCATTTGATGCACCCGAAACATCAACAGGCAAAGAAGCCCTCAAATCATGAACAATCACTTCCGATAAAAACTTTACAAAACCACGCCTACTCAAAAAAACCCTGCCATTCTCAACCTGCTGATTAACAAGCTTTGAACTTGCAGAATCAAACTCCGGCTTCAAATAACTTACAATATCAACCTCCGCAAAATAAAAACCATCAGAAATCCAAAAATTAATATTCAACTCCCTAGCAAGATCAAAAAGCACTTCATCAGGCTCAGCTTCAAAAGAACTCACCAAACCATCATAAAAAGATTGACAAAATTTTCTATAAACCTCAAACCTGTCAATAAGAGAAACAAGAATTTTTGCAACAGGAAAAGCAAGAACATTAGTCATCAAAATCTCCGAATGCCCTACTAAAAGTTCGGAATACGGTTTGCCCTGCAAAGAAAAAATAACCAAAGAAGAAGCACGCTCCACAACATCATCAGGAATAGAATCAATACTCAACCCAGATTGCTTTACAATAGACTTAGCTATCCTTGAAAAAGGATATTTGCTGGCAAACTTCAACTCATCAATCCGAATCATAACTACAAAAGCATACTGGCAAGATAAAATTTAATCTCACTCGGGCCTATGTTATAAGAAATTTTCATTGGAGAATCACTCTTAATAGACATGGACACCATAGTGTCTGGGCCAGCCTCTCTAACAATATTCTGCAAATAACTCAAAGAATACTTTGAAGCAACATCAGACTCCAAACCAGGATTAACTTTCACTTTAATTCCTTTGGATTGCAAAGAACTAGAATTCAAAGCCCCTGAAACCCCCTTTGACTCGACAAAAAGCTTGTCACCCCTAGCCCTAAAAACAATACTAGTACTAAAAACAGAAGCATCCTTCAAAATTTCCTTCAAAAGCCGAGAATTAATGTCAATAGTTGCCTCATAAGAAACCTCAGGAATATTCACCTCATCTTCCGAAACATCAATCAAAGGCAATTTAAACGAACGCTCCATTTCATTCCTGAAAACAATTTCCAAATCAGACTCAGTAAGATTCATTTTCATCTTGTCTTCAGGAGAAGACCTTTCAATAATCTTCCTCAACTCTTCAAGATTAAGCCCAACAAAAGCAGGCTCAATTGAAAAAACATCAAAAACACGCCGATCCACAAAATAATCAACCAAAAGAACCTGGCTGGGATCAATAGCCCTAAAATGAATGCCTTTTTCATTAAACCTGAAATTACCCTCAGGAATCATAGACGAAATAGCATTTATGCCAGACTTAAAAAAACCAATATTCCGAAGCTCAATCATTCAAAATCACAAAAAATAAAACCTCATATATAATTTAAAATTGCTTTGGCTAACAAAAAAAAAGATATGAAAACAAAAATCTACATTGCATCAGACCACGCAGGCTATGAAACAAAAGAAGAACTAAAAAAATTTCTGGAAAAAAACAAAATAAAAACAACAGACTTTGGAACATTTGACAAAAACCCGACAGATTACCCGGAAAAAGCAGCAAAAGTAGCAAAAACAGTAGCCTCTGAAAAAAACTCCTTAGGAGTCCTAGTATGCGGCACAGGAATAGGAATGAGCATCGCGGCAAACAAAACAAAAGGAATCAGAGCCGCAAACCCTTTTGACAAATACACCGCCAAAGCCGCAAGAGAACACAACCACGCAAACATAATCTGCCTCGGCGGAAGAACATACAACCCAAAAAAAGCAAAAGAAATATTAAAAGCATTCCTCAAAGCAAAGCCAAGCAAAGAAAAAAGACATTTAAAAAGAATAAAACAAATAACAGAAATGGAAAAATAAAAAAAATAATTTGCAAAAAAAATACTACAAAAAAATAATAAAAAAACCAGTTGGCAAAAAAAACAAATTTCAATTAAACAAAAAATGTCTGGCAAAAAAATAAAAAAATAAAAATGTCAAAAAAAAACGGCTCGCCAAAAAAAAAACAACAAAAACAAAAAAAAACAAAACC
>CAZNZM010000001.1:157941-171285 GCA_964577555.1 uncultured archaeon | reverse complement strand
AAAAAGAATTCAAAAAAAAAAGAAAAATGACAAAAAAACGGCTCGCCAAAAAAAAACAAACAAAAAAAACGACTTGCAAAAAAATGAAAAAAATAAAAAAACAACTCAAAAAACAAACAACAAAAAAACAACTTGACAAAAAAAAAGAATTCAAAAAAAAAAGAAAAATGACAAAAAAACGGCTCGCCAAAAAAAACAAAACTTCAAACCAAAAAAAAAACAAAAATTGTCTAAAAAAAAGCCCACAAAAAAAACAATTTTCAAATTAAAAAAAACAACATACAAAAAACAAAAAAATCCTTCAAAAAACAAATTAAAAAAAATAAAAATTGACAAAAAAAACAGCTCCAAAAATTAGACTAAAAAAATGACTTCAAAAACGAACCAGAAAGAATAAAAACACTCATTAACGCATGTTAATAGGTGGTTGAATTGGGCATAGTATTCCCATGCGAAATAGTAAGCTGGCAAGTAATGCCAGCAGTAAGAAGAGAAATAGCAAAATACCTAGCTATTGAAAAAAAAATACCAAGAAAAACAATAGCAAAAAAACTCGGAATTACAGAAGCGGCAGTATGCCAATACATAAAGCACAAAAGAGGAGGCAACTACAAATTCAACCAAAAAGACATACAAAAAATAAAACAAATGGCAGACATGATAATGCAATCAGAAAAAGGAATAAACAAACTATGCTTTGTTTGCAAAGAATTTGACGCTTCCAGCGAAATGCTTTCAAAAGCAGGAATGAAAATCACAGAGGCACGAATATGACACACACACTTGAAATAAAAAACCTCCACGCAGGAATAGAAGGAAAAGAAATAATCAAAGGAATGAACCTGACAACAAAAACAGGAGAAATACACGCAATAATGGGTCCAAACGGCACCGGAAAAAGCACACTAGCCAACATAATAATGGGAAACCCAAAATACACAATATACTCAGGAGAAATAATTTTTAACGGAAAAAAAATTAACGAACTGCAACCGAATGAAAGGGCAAAATTAGGATTATTCATGTCATTCCAATACCCATTTGAAATACCTGGACTAACATTCTCAAAATTTTTATATGCAGCCTATAAAGCACAAAATCCACTCTCAACAGACACAATCATAAAATTCAGAGAAAAAATAAAAGAAGCGGCAAAAATACTTGAAATGAAAGACGACTTTATCGAAAGGGAACTAAACGTAGGATTCTCAGGAGGAGAAAAAAAAAGAGCAGAAATACTGCAACTAATTATATTAAAACCAAAAATAGCAATACTCGACGAAACAGACTCAGGATTAGACATAGACTCACTCAAATTAGTGGCACAATCAATACAAAAAATGCGAAGCCCAGAATTTGGAGCAATAATCATAACACACTATAAAAGAATACTCAACCACCTGAAACCAGACAAAGTCCACATAATGTCACACGGAAAAATAATAAAATCTGGCGGAATAGAACTAGCAGACGAACTTGAAGAAAAAGGATACTCTGGAATAATCCAACCACTAAAAATACAAGGTGAATAAAAATGGACACAAGAACAAAAGAAAAAAAAATAGCAACGATAGAATACCAAAAATACGATTTCAACTATGGAACAAAAAATTACGAAGTAATATTCAAAAAAGGACTCAACGAAGAAACAGTAAGAAAAATATCCGAAATAAAAAAAGAGCCAAAATGGATGCTTGACATAAGACTAAAAGCCTTAAAATCATTTATGGAAAAGCCGATGCCAGAATGGGGAGCGAATCTAAACGACATTGATTTTGACGAAATAATATATTATATGAAAGCATCAGATGCAAACAAAAAAAAATGGGAAGACGTCCCAAAAGAAGTAAAAGAAACATTTGAAAGGCTAGGAATACCTGAAGCGGAAAGAAAAATACTTGCAGGGGTTGGCGCACAATACGACTCAGAAGTAATGTACCACAACATAAGAAAAGACCTTGAAAAACAAGGAGTTATATTCCTGTCAATGGACGAAGGGCTAAAAAAATACCCTGAAATAGTAAAAGAACATTTCGGAAAAGTAGTGCCACTAAACGACAACAAATTTGCAGCACTAAACACAGCAGTATGGTCAGGCGGCTCATTCGTATACGTACCAAAAAATGTCAAAGTAGAAATACCGCTTCAAGCCTATTTCAGAATAAACGCAGAAAGCTTCGGACAATTCGAAAGAACGCTGATAATCGCAGAAGAAGGAAGCCAAGTACATTACATAGAAGGATGCACAGCCCCAAGATTTTCAACACAATCGCTCCACGCTGCAGTAGTAGAAGTAATAGCAAAAGAAAATGCCACTATAAGATACACTACAATACAAAATTGGGCAAACAACATCTACAACCTAGTGACAAAAAGAGCATTTGCATACAAAAATGCAATAATTGAATGGGTAGACGGCAACCTAGGAAGCAAAGTAACACAAAAATATCCTGCAATATACTTAATGGGAGAAGGAGCCAAAGGAGAAGTATTATCAATAGCACTAGCCGGAAAAGGACAACACCAAGACGCAGGAGCAAAAATAATACACTTAGCACCAAACACCACAAGCAGAATAACAAGCAAAAGCATAAGCAAAGACGGTGGAAGAACAAGCTACCGAGGACTACTTAAAGTAGTAAAAGGATGCAAAGGAGTAAAAAGCAATGTAAATTGCGATGCACTAATACTTGACAACAAATCCAGAACAGACACATACCCATACATCGAAATAGATGAACCAACAGCCACGATAGCACACGAAGCAAGAGTAGGAAAAATAGGAGAAGAAGAAATATTCTACTTAATGACAAGAGGCTTAAGCGAAACTGAAGCAATAACAATGATAGTAATGGGTTTTATACAGCCATTTGCAAAAACACTTCCACTTGAATACGCGGTAGAACTAAACAGGCTAATAGAAATGGAAATGGAAAACTCGGTGGGATAATGGACAAAATCCAATACTTGAAAAAAAACCTTGAAATACTTATACAAAAACCATTAAAAAAAAGCAAATATATAAGCACAACAAAACTGGACGAAATAATCCAAAAAGCCAAAATAGAAAAACCAGAGATAAAAATAAACAAAAAAGATGCAACAATTAAAGACCAAGCAGAAGACAACCAATTAATTCAAACAATAAGCTTAGAAGAACCTCCAAAAGACCAATACCAAGCAAAAGGAAACTCTGCAATAGAAAAAGCAACAGCAATAATAATAAAAGAATCAACAAACAGAAAAAAAACCAATATAAAAATAATTTCAAAAGAAAAAACAACTTCAAAAGCAATAATAATAGTCCCAAAAAATTGCGAAATAACAATAATTGAAGAACACGTTGCAGAAAAAGAATCAATACTTTCTGAAACGTTCATAATAGGAGAAAATTCAATAGTAAACTATGCGAGAAAAACAAAACCGCAAGGTGAAATAATCATACACAGGCAATTCATACTAGGCAAAGACTCAAAACTAATCAAATCAGACTCGTGGAGCCAAGGAACAACAACATATTCAAACACCCAAATAATAATGCACGGAGACGGTTCAGAAAGCAAAGACTACAGCTTTCTAATAGGAACAAAAAACCAAAACTTCAACATAAACTATTCAGCAATACACAGAGGAAAAAACACAAAAAGCCACTGCATTTTCAAATCCGCAATGAAAGACCAAAGCAAAAACACTTTTGAAGGAATGATAAAAATAGAAGAAAAAGCAGAAAAAACAAACGCACTATTGGAATGCCACGGAATGCTGTTAGGTGAACAAGCAACAAACAACCAAATACCAAGCCTTGAAATAAAAACAGATGACGTAAAAGCAACCCACTCAGCAACAATAGCGCATATATCAGAAGAAGAATTATTTTATTTACAATCAAGAGGCATAGAAAAAGAACAAGCAAAAAAAATAATAGTAAAAAGCTTCCTCGAAAGCATTATCTTTGAACTGGCTGACAGTATAAAACAAGAACTAGAAGAAGAAATAGAAAAAAGGCTCTGAACATGAACCCTGAAAAAATCAAAAAAGATTTTCCTATTTTTTCAAAAAAAATAAACGGAAAAAAAATAATTTACTTAGACAACGCAGCAACAACTCAAAAACCATTAGAAGTAATCCAAGCGGAAAAAAAATTCTACGAAGAAACAAACTCCAACATACACAGGGGAATGAATTTTCTAAGCCAAAAAGCCACAGAAATGTACGAAGAAGCACATGAAAAAACTGCAAAATTCATAAGAGCAAGAGACATGCAAGAAGTAATATTCACAAAAAACGCTACCGAAAGCCTGAACCTATTATCATACGTATTAGAAAGCAAATTAAAAAGAGGAGATGAAATATTACTAACAAAAATGGAACACCACGCCAATATAGTTCCGTGGCAACAATTAGCAAAAAGAAAAAAAATAAAACTAAACTACGCAAACATTACAAAAGAACTTACAATAGACCTAAACGACCTTGAAAAAAAAATAAACAAAAAAACCAAAATAATAGCTTTCACAATGGCATCAAACATATTGGGAACAATAACACCAGCAAAAGAAATATGCAAAATAGCAAAAGAAAAAGGAATACTTACAATTGCAGACGGAGCACAAGCTATTCCACATATTGAAATAAACGCAAAAAAAACAGACTTAGACTTCCTCGCATTTTCAGCACACAAAATGCTTGGCCCAATGGGAATAGGAGTCCTATATGGAAAAAAAGAACATTTAGAAAAACTACCTCCATTCCTTACAGGGGGCGACATGATTACAACAGTAACACTTCAAAAATCAGAATGGAACAAATTGCCATGGAAATACGAAGCTGGAACACCAAACGTAGGAGGAGCAATAGGCTTTTCAAAAGCAATGGACTACCTAAAAAAAATAAACATGGAAAACATTGCAGAACACGAAAAAAAACTAATAAAATACTCAACAAAAAGAATAAATGAAATAAAAGGAATCAAAACCTACATCCCAAAAGGACAAAAAACAGGCATAATATCCTTTAACCTAGACAACATACACCCACACGATATTGCAACAATACTTGACAACAAAGGAATTGCAATAAGAACAGGAAACCACTGCGCACAACCACTCCTAAACGAAATAGGAACAGAAGCAATAGCAAGAGCCTCATTTTACATTTATAATACTACAAAAGACATTGACGCGCTAGCAGAAGGCATAGAAGAAACCAAAAAAATTTTCGGTGTTTAAAATGACAGAACTGTTCTCAGAAACAATAATTGAACTCTACAAAAACCCGCCTAACAAAGGAAAAATAGACAACTCTGACATAACAGCAAGCGGAGGAAATCCAACATGTGGAGACCAAATAATAATATACATTAAAACAAAAAACCAAAAAATTGAAGAAATCAAATTCCAATCAAAAGGCTGCGCCATAAGCACAGCATCAGCTGCAATTCTTACTGAAATGGCAAAAGAAAAAAAGATCGAAGAAGTAATGCAAATAACACCTGAAAATCTTTTTGAAAAACTAGGAAACATCATACAAACAAGACAAAAATGCGCCTTACTTGGACTAACAATACTAAAAACAGGAATTATAGAATACTTAAAAAATAAAAACAAAAAAACAGAAACAAAAATAACAATTTAACAAAAAAAAGCAAATTGTAGCAAGCCAAAAATGAATACACAAAAAAGCCAACTAATCAAAAAAAAACAAATTTTAAACTAAAAAAAAATAAAAATTGACAAAAAAACGGCTCACAAAAACAAAAAAAACAATCAAAAAAATAAGAAAAAATTGGCTCACAAAAAAATCAAGGCATTACACGACCAAACTTCACAGGAAAACCTGACAACAACCGCCTCAAAGCATACTCCTTATCCTTAGCACAAACCACGCCAGAAGCAACAAAAACACCTGAAGTACCCAATTCAATAGCTTTAGAAACATCAGCAGAATCCTTAATACCTGCACCAGTTATAACCTTTACTTTTGGATCTACCTCGCGAATCAACTTCACACAATCAGAAATCAATTCAGGCTTTGCAGTACTAACACTAACACTACCACCAATCAATTCAGGAGGTTCTACAGCCAAAAAATCCGGAGAAAACCTTGCAAGAACCCTGGCCCTATCAATAGACTCAGCACAAACCATTACCTTAAGACCAACATCATGACATCTACCAACAACTCTTTCAACAAAATCATCACCACGCTTGTTTTCAGCATGATTTACCACTACACCAAAAGCGCCTGCCTCAACAAGAGCCTCTGGAAGAACATGCCCAGTATGAGCGCCATAAGAAATAGGATCAACGTGCTGAGCAAAAACCTTAAGCGGAACATTACTAGCTATTTCCCTTAAATCAACAACTTGAACAACTGGAATAATATCGACTTCCCCACTCTGAAAAGTAGCCAACAACTTTGCAAGACCAAGAGCTTTAGAACCAGTAGAATCAGCATAAGTTTTAAAATTAACAAAAAGAAAGTTCAAAAAAAACTCACCAACAAATTAAATAATACGATTAAAATAAAAAACAAACCAAAAAAAACCACCAGAATAAAAATACAAACCAACCTCCAAAACCTTTAAGAGAGACGCTACACCTCACATTAGTTCAATTCAAAGATTTACAATAACACGCAAAACCTAAAATAAAGCTAAAAGAGTAAAATTATTATGGAAATGCACGCCGAAACAGAAAAATTTGCAGAACAATACGCAAAACTATTCGGAAATTCAGAAAAAATAAAAAAAGGCTACGAATTACTGGCTAAAGCATGCAAAATAGGAAAAAAAGACCTTAACATATATGCAAGACACAACATAGCAGTTGCAACAATACTTTTAGAAATAGGCATGGAAAAAGAATTGATAATAGCAGGATTCATACACAACCTAACAACACTCGGCTTGCCAGAAAAAGAAGTAGAAAACGAATTCGGACAACAAATACTAAACATCATCAACGAAAAAGAAAAACTTGAAAAAGCACTTTCAACAAAAAACGACAACATAGAAACAACAAGAAAAAAACTACTAATAGTAATGGCAACAAACCCAAACATATTCATACTCCAACTAGCAGAAGCACTTGACAAAGCAAGAAAAATAAAAGAACTACCAGAAAATGAAAGAACAAAATTCCTAAAACAAGCAAAAGAAATATACGCCCAAATGGCACACAAATTCGGCATTTACTCCATAAGCTCTGAAATAAACGAAATAACATTCAGAGAAACAGAACCGCAAAAATATGCACAATTAGAAAAAAAAATATCAGAAATAAAAGAAAAAGCAACTGAAAAAATCAATACAACAAAAGAAAGACTAAAAAACGAACTAACAAAAGCAGGAATAAACGCAACAATTTATGGAAGAATAAAAACAGCTTACAGCACAAATGAAAAAATGATAAGAAAAAACTGCCCTATAGAAAAAATATACGACATAATAGCCCTCAGAATAATAACCGAAACAGAAAAAGAATGCTATGAAGCACTGGGAATAGTCCACAGCCTCTGGAAACCACTGCCAGGAGAATTCGACGACTACATAGCAAAACCAAAAGAAAACGGATACAAATCACTACACACTACAATACTAATAGACAACAACACCCTAATAGAAATACAAATAAGAACAAAAGAAATGCAAAATTTTGCAGAATACGGATTGGCATCACACTGGAAATATAAAGGAACAAAAGATTCAAAATACGACAAAAAAATAGAATGGATAAAACAAATAATAGAATGGCAAAAAGAAACAGGAACAACAAAAATAGAAGCCCTAACAAAAGAAATATACACACTAACACCAAAAGGAGAAATTATAGAACTACCAGAAGGAGCCACTGCACTGGACTTTGCATACGCAGTACACACCGAACTTGGAAACAAATGCCAAAAAGCAATAATAAACGGCAAAATGTCCCCAATAAACACAACACTATACACCGGAGATGTAATAGAAATAATAACCTCGCAAAAACAAACCCCAAAAGTAGGATGGCTTTCACTAGTCAAAACAGCAAAAGCAAAACAAAAAATAAGAGCAATGCTACACATAAAGACCAAAGAAGAAAAACCAAGAAAAAAAACAATACAAAAAAACGCAATAAAAATTACAGACAATAGAGTAAGATTAGCAAAATGCTGCAACCCAATACCAGGAGACAACGTAATTGGAATAAAAACCACAAAAAGAAAAATATCAGTCCACAGAATAGACTGCAAGGAAATAGAAAAAATAAAATCAAAAAATATAGAAGTAACCTGGACAGGTAGCGAAAAAAAAGAATACGAAACAGAAATAAAAATAACAACAAACAAAAGAATAGGGATACTCAAAGAAATACTGGATGTTTTCGCAAAAAACAAAATACAAATAACAAAAACATCTGCAAAAACAATATCCCAAAACATGACAATCTGCGACTTTGTAATCAAAATAAGAAACACACAACAAATAGAAGAACTTGAAAAAAAACTCTACGAAATAAAAGGAATAACAGAAGTCATAAGAACATAAATAACAAAACTGACACCAAAACACATAATTCCTAAACAAGACAACACAACACACTATAAAATTTTACTAAACATATCAGCTTTGCAAATAATTACTTCCGACAAAATCAACCATATTGCTGCAAAAAAATAAAACTAGACAAATCAAACTTCAATCTAAACAAATATATAAAAACACAAAAAAAACAAGAACAAAATAAAGGACAACAACATTACTTTATAAATGATTGACCAAAGACAACAATCAAGAAAGTTTAAATATTATAAACCACAAAAAAATCTAAAGAGAACATGAACAGAGTTAAAACAGGCGTGCCCGGCCTTGACGAATTAATAGAAGGAGGGTTCCCAGAAGGAAGATCAATACTAATTTCAGGAGCATGCGGCACGGGAAAAACAATAATAGGAATGCAATACCTCTACATGGGGGCCACAAAATACAAAGACCCGGGCATATATGTCTCACTAGACGAAAGACCTGAATTAGTAAGGCAAGACATGCTAAGATTCGGATGGGACATAAGAACACTGGAAAACCAAAACATGCTCCAAATAATAGACGGAAGCATAGCAAAAATAGGGCTTCAAAGCGAAGAAGAATTCTCAATGCCAGCAACAGGATTCGACATAGACAAATTACTTTTAGAAATATTAAGAGCAACAAAAAGAATAGGAGCAAAAAGAATAGTCATAGATTCAATACCAGCACTAGGATTTAATTTTGAAAACGACAACCAAATAAGAGCTGCAATTCTAAAACTATCCTACTTACTAATGAAAATGGGAATAACAACACTAATGATAACAGAAATAGAAGAAGGCAACAACAAATTCAGCAGATATGGAGTAGAAGAATTCGTAGCAGACGGAGTAATAACACTGCACTATATGGGATTAGGATCAGGCAGAAGCAACAGAACCATGCACATAAGAAAAATGCGAGCCACAAAACACTCAGAAGACCTACACCCAGTAGAAATAACAACAGAAAAAGGAGTAATAATAAGCAAAGTAGAAAGAGAATACGAAGAAGTATAAAAACAGCTCATAAAAAATTAAAAACAACAAAAAACAATTCAAAAAAAATAAATAAAAAAAACAACCCCACAAAAAAATGGCTCGCAAAAAAAACAAAATTTCAAACAAAAAAAACAATCAAAAAAAATAATTTCCAATTAAAAACAACAGCACCACAAAAACAAAACAAAAAATAAAACAAAATAGGCTCGCAAAAAAACAGACTGAATTTTAAAACTAAAAAAAATAAAAAAAACAACTAAAAATCAAATAAATCAAATATTTCTTTTAACCAAATAATCAGCAAAATCCTTCAACAAAAACTTAGCCTTAGAATCAGGCAAAATCCTATCAAGCGAATTCCAACTATTTGCAACAATCCTACGAGCATAATCCCTTGCATAATCAATAGAACCTGACTTTTCAAGCAATTTTATTGCATGATCCACATCACTTTCAGACTTTTCCTTCAAATTAATGATTTTTAAAAGCCTGGCTCTTTCAGATTTGGGTAAAACAGAAAGAGCATGAACCACCATCAAAGTTCTTTTACCCTCTTTAATATCATCACCTATTTCCTTTCCCCATTCAAGATTTTCAGGTTTAATATTCAAAATATCATCCTGAATCTGAAACGCAACACCAATACTCTCGGCAAATTGAATCAAAGCAGCAACCTGCTTTTTAGAACCATTGCCAAGTATTCCGCCAAGCCCAGCTGAAAAAGCGGCAAGAGAACCAGTCTTAAAAACACACATCTGCAAATACTTCTTCTCAGAAACAACACCATTGCCACGATGCCAATAAATATCCCAAGCCTGTCCAAAAGAAAGCCTCAACATATACTTAGCATACAAATTATAAATCTCCAACTTCTTTTTATCGGAAAGACCAGAACCAAAAAGCAACACAAGAGGAATATAATACATGGCATTACCAGCATTAACCGCAACATCAACACCATACAAAATATGAGTTGACGGCTTGCCACGCCTCAAAACAGAATTATCCTCAACATCATCCACCATTATAGTTCCATTATGAACAAACTCAGGAATAATACAATAAGGAATAGCATCTGATCTCTTTCCGCCAACAGCCTCACACGCAAGCAAAGCCAATGCAGGACGCCAACGCTTACCACCACGATCTAAAAAATCCCAAATAGGATCAAACAAAGCACTCTGAGAAGCCTCAGAATCAAATTCAAACTCAATATTGCCAAGAGAACTTTCACACCACTTCTTAGAAAAACGTCTAGGAAAAAACTTTAAAATCTCAGCATTAACCTCAGAAACTACAGACTTGACATAATCATCTAAAACTATGCAAACCACCATTTTTCTTCTTGAAAAACAAATAATAAACAACAACACCCAAAACAATAATAAAAATAAACAAAATAAAAACAATAAACAAAAATAAACCGCCAAACAACCAAACCTTATTATCAATCTTTTCAATCTTAAAATCAGGCAAATTCAAATTACTAACCCCAGAATTGCCAGAAAATCCTTTCACAACAGACTTTTCAGAAACCAAAATAGGCGGCGAAACCCACAAACCCCAAACATTGGCATCCAACAAAGCATCAGCCTGACTTTTAGTAAGCTCTTTATTAATCATATAAGTAATATTAACATCCTTCCCAAAATTAGAATCAACATAAAACAACAAAACAGGATCCCTATCCAACACTTCAAAACGAGAAGAAGAAAAAATCATATTAGCATCAGACACAAACTTTTTAGGCACCAACTCAACAACCTTAACTTTTCCAAAATTACCATCCAAAGAAAACACTACATCAACAGTAGCAAGATAATACGAATTAGAATCAAAATCAACTTTTAACAAATTCACTACCCTTGAAGGATTAAACTTTTTTATTAAAACAGAAGCTTCAGGAACAAGAGACTTGTCCAAACCAGAACCAGAAAGCAAAACATCCAATTGATTAACATTATAAGAATACAAACCAGAACCATAATTTTCAATCTTAACAGCATTCAAAACATAATCATACGCAACAACAGCCTTTGAAACCCTATTATTTGCCAATTCAAACTCAGAAGATTGAAACATTGAAACAGCATCAAAAAAATTCAAATCAGCACCAACAAGAATATTACGCAACTTGCCTACATTAATACCTTTCTTTGAAAGAGAATCCAAAAGCAAAACAGATTCTGACCTCTTACGATTGGCATCCTCAATATAACTAGCGACACTAACCTTAATATAATCAGCATTATAAATTGAAAAAGATTTAGAAGCCTCACCCTTATTACCAACCTTATCAAACGCCCTTGCAACAACCTCAAACCTGCCATTCTCATAACCCAAAGTATTCCAATCAAACAAAAACTTGCCATTAGAAAAAACAGCATCACCTATCTTAACTTCCCCAGACGACTTTTTCATAAAAAAAGACAACGAAACAATGCCAGAAGGATTTACACCACCATCATTACCAGAAGCTTCAAGTTTTACAACACCAGAAAGAGGAGAATTATTAGCAGGGCTCAAAAAATTCACGACAGGGGGTACAGTATCATATGAAAATATCACAGACTTAGAACAAATATTAGCACGCTTATCAAAAGAAACAAACGACACATTATAATCGCCATTAACCTTGCCTTCAAGAGAATAATTAGCATCAACAGAATTCCTGCCAGAAACATTCTCAACAACAATACTACTTGAACCAGAAGGATCAGTAACAATTAATTTACCACCACTAAAATTCTGAGAAGTGCCTACCAAAATTTTCAAATCAAAATCTTCCAACAAAACATCCATGGAAACCTTAAACTCACAAAAAGAAGCAGACTTGACAGAAACAGCAGGACTGACCTTGCCAAGATTGCCAGCACCATCAGTAGCTACAATTTTATAATGATAATAATAACCCTTACCTTTATCAAAATTAGAATCAATAAAAGAATTGCCTTTGACACCAGAAGCAACCTTTGAAACAACCTTGTCCTTTATTGTAAAATCCCTCGTCCTTATAACCCCACCAAACTCCTCAGTAACAAATCTAACATTACTACGATAAATATCATAAAAAGCCACTCCAGACATTTCATCTTTAGAATCAGACCATTCAAGCTTAATCGAACCATCATCAAGAGCAACAGCAGTAAAAGAACCAGGATAAAAAGGACCAACAGAATCAATCTTTACCTTAACATGCGCAGTATCACTTAACTTGCCACCTGCCTTTGCCCTAACATGCACCCACCACTCCCCATCATCCTTAGTACCAAGCACAACTTTATTATTAGAAGGCTCAATAACTTTGGAATGACCATCTAATTCAGAGGGAACAGTATCAGAAGATTTATCAATAACAACTAAAAAATAATCAACACCAGGATAAGATAAATTAGCAATTATACTTGAAGAACTATTCCACTTGTCAGGCAAATGAGAAATATACGTTATTTGCGGAGCTGTAGAAAAACAAAAAGGCAAAAACAAAACAAACCAAACAAACCAACACAACCTAACCAAAAAAAAACACCCGTAATAAATAAATAATAATTAATTTAAAACAGAACTAATGACAAAAAAACGAAAAACAAAACCGCAAAACTAGCCAAAAAGAAAACAAAATCTCTAAAAAACCACGAAAAAATAAAAAAGCCAAAAACTTGACACACAAAAACACCAAGACAAAAAAAATCAAATTTGTTAAAAAAATAAAAATATGACCTCTAAAAACAAAAAAATAATGGCAAAAAATGACCACAAAAAATGGCTCACCAAAAACAAACAAAAAAAACAACTTGA
>CAZNZM010000001.1:87277-157841 GCA_964577555.1 uncultured archaeon | reverse complement strand
CAAAAAAAAGAATTCAAAAAAAAAAGAAAAATGATAAAAAATTGGCTCACAAAAAAATAAACAAATCAAAAAAAACAAAAAACAATAAAAAATTAAAAAAAAGTGGCTTGCAAAAAAAAACAAAATTCAATTAAAAAAAATAATTGACAAAAAAAAAGAATTCAAAAAAAAGAAAAATGACAAAAAATTGGCTCACAAAAACAAACAACTTGACAAAAAAAAGAATTCAAAAAAAAAAGAAAAATGATAAAAAATTGGCTCACAAAAACAAACAACTTGACAAAAAAAACTCGGCTAAAAAAAAACAAAAAAATACAACAAAAAAACAAACTAGACAAAATAAAATTCAAAAAATGAGGAAGGCGGGATTTGAACCCGCGACACCCCGGTAACCAAGGGAGCAACGAAGATAAAACAACCAACGTTGTACCATCTTCAGCTTCACCCAGGCCAAACAAGCCACTAAAAAGCCGCTTGTGCCTGACGAGTGCTCTCCCAGGCTGAGCTACTTCCTCTCAAAACACTAAAAAAAATATAAACAACATTTAAAAAAAACACCTGCAAAACAAAAAAAACAACCAAACACAAAAAAAATGATTAGAAAATATAAACGAGCCCGGCGGGATTTGAACCCGCGACACCTTGGTAATTCCGGCCAACCAGACTGGTAAAAAACCATAAGAGCCACACCTTCCAAAAGCATTAAACTTTAAAGAATCAAGTGCTCTACCAGCCTGAGCTACGGGCCCTGCAAGTAAATCCTCTTAAATGAACTTTAAATACCTTACGTTAAAATTCAAAAAAAAATTTAAACAACAAACTTCAAAACACTGCCACCCAAATAATTTTCAACAAGGCCGGCAAGCTCAATCAAAGCATCTTCAAGCAAATCATCAACAACAAGACTCTCAACAAAAATCAAAGCCCTTGAAGTAGAAGAAGTTATCTTAGTATTTTCAGATTCCCGCCAATTCCAACGCCTGCAAATAACCTCTTTATCATCCTTGTAAATAACCTCTCCTTTTTCAGGATGCTCAACATTGCTAGAACCCATTTTAACAAAATTCTCACTACCATTAGCAAAACAAAGCCTAATGTCCCCTACAACCTTAGACAAATCAACACCACCAACAGGCAAAACATACTTAAGAGAAATATAATTGTAAATATCAACAAGAGGATTAATACTGGGCAATTGCTCTCCCTTCAAAACCCTCTTAGAAAGAGCCTCAATAGAAGACTTATAATCCTTTGGCTTGGCTCCGAACAAAGAATAAGCCTCACGCCAAACCTTAATCCCCCTCAAAGAAGACAAATCCTTGCCAAAATACTTCTCCCTAAAAGACTGCTCCTCTGCCCTAATAAGAGGTAAAACACCAGAAATATCCCTCGAATTATCAATACCTTCAACAAACAAAACACCAACCCTTGCAGAAGGAAAAACAGACTTCACCTCAACATCAACCAAAAAACCAACCTTTGACAAAAGCTCTTTTTGCCCAGGCAACAAAACACGCTTTTTTTCCTCAACATTTCTTGAAAGAAGATCAACAACCAAAGACTTAAACTTTTGAACACCAACATTCTCAATCAATTGAAAAAGTTTAGGACCGCGCTCCTTGCCCAGTAAAAGCAAATAAGAAGACCTAAACAAATCAACAAAAGGAATATTATTCGACTCTGCAACCTTTTTGAACACCTCGCCAATCTCATTCTCTGACATCCCATCAAACAACAAATCAGAAAACTCCCTAAGAGCTGACTTGTGCAAAACAGGCATCCGCAAAGCAGAATCAGAAGCCCTGTCCTGAACCCTAAAAACAAACTGATCAGGCGCATAATTCAAAAGCCAATGCTTCGCACAAGAAATCCTAGTCTTAAGACGAACATCATCAAAAGAAGTTTTCACACCACTCTTAAAATAATCATAAGTCTTGGCTTCATCAAACAAATTCAATTGAAGAATAGTAGTAATATGCCTAAAACCAGGTTGAAAAGGCATGGATGCTGGAATCTCAACAGCACTAAATTCATAAATAGATTTCAACTGCTCAATAGTATTCTCCTTATCAGAAGGCTCCAAACCAAAATAAACACGCTCCAAACGATCAAAAGAATCATAAATAGCAATAACATCACCATCAAAAGAAACCTCAAAAGACTTTGAAGGAATAGGCCTAACAAAAATATACTTTATCACACACGGCTCATAAACAGACTTCATCTCCTTCAAATCAATAGTATTACCCTTAGAACTAGACATCTTACCGCCAGTTCCCTTAATAGAAATAAACTCATACATAATATGAAAAGGAGGCTCATAACCATAAACCTCCCTGACTATCTCATTAGCAGTAGTATTACTACCCCCCTCAGAAGAATGCTCCTTCCCAGAAGGTTCAAACTTGACTTTCTCAAAATCCCAACGCATAGGCCAATCAACACGCCACTGCAACTTTGCAATACCCTTCTTTCTAAAATCAAAAGTATCCCTAAACCCACACTCACAAGAATAAGTCAAAGAATAAGCACCATCATAACCCTCAACCTTAGTCCTATCAGTATTACACCTCTCACAAAAAACCCTAACAGGATTCCAATTTTCCTCCAAATCATCAGCACGCCACTTATCAAGAATAACCTTAATCTTATCCTTGTTAAGAAGAGCCTTTTTCATGCCTTCAGCATAAACACAAGAACGATACTTTTTAGACTGATAAATAAACTCAGGAAAAATACCCATCGAAGGAAGTTCCTCCTCAAGAACCTTTTCATTATGCTCCGCATAATTAGAATGACAACCAAAAGGATCAGGCACATCAACAATAGGCTGCCTCAAATACTTTTCAAGCAACTCCTTATTTGGAAAATTATTAGGAATCTTCCTAAAAACATCATAATCATCCCAAGAATAAATAAACCTAACATTCTTACCAAGCTTACGCAAAGCAACTCCTACCAAATGAACAGTCATTATCTCCCTAAAATTACCAATATGAACAACACCACTAGGAGTAATACCTGCAGCAATAGTATAAACAGGCAAATCCCCCTTAAACTCAATTATCTTCTTAGCAACATGAACAGGCCAATGCTCCTTAACAACATTTTCCTGAACAACACCAGACATCAAAACACCACTGCAAAACAAAAACTACGAGCCCGCCGGGATTTGAACCCGGGACACCTTGCTAGCCTCCCAAAACTTTTCCCAAACAAAAAAAGAAAAACGCAAAAAAACGCTTTTCCCATGAAAAAAGAAAGGGCTAAAAGGCAAGTGCTCTACCAGGCTGAGCTACGGGCCCTTTAACACAATAATCTTGAACTAAGAGAGTTTTTTAACATTACTTATAAAATCACACCCCTTTACCAGAAATCTTCTTCACAGGAAAAATCTCTTTCACACCACCCATATAAGGCAATAAAACATTAGGAACCAAAAGCTTAGAACCATCCCAATAAGTTTCAACAATAGCACGCAAAGCCCTTGAAACAGCAATAGCAGTACTATTCAAAGTATGAACATACTCCTTCGAACCGTCCCGCTTCCTATATTTTATATTAGAACGCACAGCCTGATAAGAAGTACAATTAGAAGCAGAAACAACCTCCCGATACCTACTCTCACGAGGCATCCAAACCTCTAAATCATACTTCTTCGCAGCAACAGTTCCAATATCCCCAGTACAAATATTCACACGCCTAAAAGCAAGCCCAAGAGCTGAAAAAATCTCCTCGGCATTCAAAATAATCTCTTCATGAAAAGCCCAAGAATCTTCAGGCCTACAAAAAACAAACTGCTCAACCTTGCTAAACTGATGAACCCTAAAAAGCCCCCTAGTATCAACACCGTGCTTGCCAATCTCCCGCCTAAAACAAGGACTCAAACCAACCAATTTCAAAGGAAGCTCAGATTCAAGAAAAATCTCACCAGCAAACATACCAGCCAACGGATGCTCAGAAGTAGCAATCAAATAAAAATCCTCAGACTCAATTTTATACATTACACTCTCAAAATCAGCCAAATCAGTAACACCTTCATAAGAAACCCTATTCATTAAAAAAGGAGGCAAAACCAAAGTGTAACCCTTAGACAACAACCTATCAACTGCAAAACGCTCCAACGCAAGAGAAAGCAAAGCAAAATCACCTTTCAAAAAATAAAAGCCAGAACCAGAAATTTTTGCAGCCCTCTCAAACTCAACCCAACCATTCAACTCCAAAAGATCACCATGAGGAGGCATATTAACATTAGAAATCTTCTGACCAACCTCCTTGACAACAACATTATCAGAATCATCCTTTCCAACAGGCACAGACTCGTGCAAAATATTAGGAAGCCTCATCAAATACCAATCAATCTTTTCCTTAATAGGAACCAAAGCAGACTCCAAAGATTTTATCTTACCGGGAAGCTTCTTAGCTTCAACAATCTTATCCTTAAAATCCTTTTTCTGGCTCATCAAAACATTAATTTCATTAGTAAGTTTGTTACGGCTAGCACGCAAAGACTCAATCTCCTGCAAAATACCCCTATACTTCCTATCCAAATCAAGCAAATCCGAAAGCCACTTAAGCTTCTCAAAATCCCCACGCTTTTCAAGATCAGCCTTTATCAAACCAGAATTTTCCCTGACAAACCTAATATCAAGCATGAATAAAATAACACCAAGAAGTAATAAAAAATGCTTCCAAAAACAAAACTAATAATGACAAAAAGCATCATAGTCCTAAGATATGGCCACAGACACGTAAGAGATTACAGAGTAACAAGCCATTGCTGCCTCGTCGCAAGAGCTTTTGGAGCAGAAAAAATAGAAATAATAGGGGAATATGACAAAAAAATAGAAACTACCTTAAAAAAAATAAACGAAAAATGGGGAAACGAAACAAAAATAGAATTCCACGACAATTGGAAAAAAAGAATGGAACACTACAAACAAGAAGGATACACCATAGTACACCTCACAATGTATGGAATACCGACACAAAAAATAGAAAACGAAATAGCAAAAAAAGAAAAAATACTAATAATCATAGGTTCACAAAAAGTCGAACCAGAAGTATACAAACAAGCAGATTACAACATATCAATAACCTTGCAACCACACTCAGAAATTGCTGCATTAGCAGTATTTCTTGACAGACTACAAAAAGGAAAAGAACTAGAAAAAAAATTCAAAGAAGCAAAAATCGAAATAGAACCAATTGAAAAAGGAAAAAAAATAAAAAAAACACAAACAAAAAACCAATTATAAAAAAAATGCAAAAAAAAAACAATTTGTGGCACAACAAAAAATTTCAATTAAAAAAACAATAAAAAAAACGACCTGCAAAAAAAATTGAAAAAAAATAAAAATTGGCTCACAAAAACAAACAACAAAAAAACAATAAAAATTAAGAAAAAACTACGGTGGCAAAAAATTTCGGCGCCCTCGCGACTTTGAGTTTTTCTGCTACGCCGACCGTTGCACTAAAACTCAACCCTTCCAAGTATTCAGGGGAAATGAACAGCGATTTAACGGCTCGAGGGTTGCACCCTCTCGACCCATATTTTTCGGAAATTTATAATTTTAAAGGTAGCCCGAAAAACATCGTTAAATCGCATATGTTATAGGTGACGTTTACTTAACAGCTCTCCCAATAATCAATTTAAAAAATCAACTATGGAAAAAATATCCTATGCAAAAACGCCAAAAAAAAATATACGAATTCCAAATAGTAAAAGATTTCCTTAAAGATATAGGCGGAGAATTTGCTATCGAACTTGTAAAAATCTGCATAAACAAGAAAAAACCAATTACTGATGAAGAAATTGGCAAAAAACTTCCCCTAAAAATAACAGAAATAAGAGCAATTTTGAACAGACTACATTATAGAGGAGTAGCATGTTACCAAAAAACAAGAAACAACAAAACAGGGTGGTATTCATATACTTGGGAAATCAAACCAGATAGAATTTCAGAGCTAATTCTTGAAAAACAAGCAGAACAAATGCAAAAACTAGAAAAAGACATAGAATTTCAAGGCGGACACGTATTCTTCAGCGCGGGAAAAGGAATGGCAGAATACCCATTTGAAATCGCGGCAGAATATGATTTCAAATGCCCAGAAACTGGAAAACCACTAGAAGCAATAGACAACAAAAAAAGAATCAAAGAGCTTGAAAAAAAAATGGAAAACTTAAAAAAGGAGGTAGAAGCAATAAAAGAACTATTAAAATAACACAAATTCTTGGACAAATTAAATAACAAAATAACAACCAAGAAAAAAACAAAAAAACCGCCAAATAAAACATCAATAAGATTATTTATGATTTAAAAAGCATGAAAAAAGGTTTTTTTGAAAAAATAAATTAAAATTGAACTGGATAACAAAAAAAAGAGTTTTAATAAACGTTTTGGAGCAATAAATTTTAAAACAGCGGGGTGGGGCAGTCAGGAGTGCCCGTCGGGCTCATAACCCGAAGGTCGGAGGTTCAAATCCTTCCCCCGCTATATATTTTCAAAAAAACAAACAAATAAACCCTAATTTTTTAATTTTAATTAGTTAATTTATAATTTTTTTTATAGTGAAAAATCAATTTCTAAAAAAATTCAATAAAAATACAAAAAATAAAAACACTCAATTTAAACCAACAGTATAAAAAAAAGTATTTGGGAAAAAAATCTAGTTGGAAAAACCTACTCAAAAAATTTAAAATTTTTGAAAGAAAACAACTCGTAATTTTTAGAAATTTTTTATACTTATAAAAAAACTCACTTTTAACTTGAACATTTAGAAAAAATTTAAAAATTCTCACAAAATTAGTCAAACAACGAAAATAATTAAGTAATTACTATAATGAATAGAAATTACAGTAAGTAAATTTAGTAATTACAGAAATTACAGTAAAGATTATAAGAAGATAGCAGTAATTACTATTAACCATGGCAATAATAGAATTTATAAAAAAAATCCTGTTTGGAAATCGGCCTCAAAAAGAGGAAAATAAGACAATATATGAAACAAAACCAGAAATAGAAGAAATCCACAGTATATGGGATTATATAAAATTTAATGAAAATACCCAGGCAGCTCATATTTTAACAGTCATCGGATTTGAGGAATGGGTAACAATGGAAGAAATATTAAGGAGAATAAAAGAACTTTTTGGGGTAGATTACCAAAATAAAAGAAGTTTATACCCATACGTGAAAACCCTTGTAGATGTTGGTCTTTTGGAGACAACAAACATAGGGGAAAAAAAGAAGTGGAGAAAAAAAGACATATTGATAAAAATAAAAGCAAAAAATGAGGAGGAAAAGAAAGAGGAAAAAAAGACCGTTACAAATACTACATAACAAATTGATTTTTAAAAATTTTAACAAAATAAAGTTAATAATTTAATTAAGTTAATTAATTAAAGAGTGCCCAACAAAAAACAAAACACTGAAAAGCAAAAAACATAAAACCATAAAAAACAAATTTAGACTAAAAAAAATAATAAAAAAACAAGCTTGCAAAAACAAAAAATAATTAAAACAAAGAAAACACTAAGGTTTAAAAAATTTATAATTTTCAAAAAACTTCTTCAAATCAGGATCTTTTGAATAAACATCCTTAAACCAAGGATTAGAAATGATTTTCTCAGCCTCCTCCAAAGAAATTTTTATGTGCTCTTCAGGAACAACCTCGCCAGCTTTAGCCTTCCCAGCAAGAACAGTAATATCAGGCACAAACACATCACCAGACATAGTCTGAAAAGCGCGAGAAATATGAGATTTAATTGCCGCAACAACCTGAGACTCGCCAAGCTCCTTTTCATCCATGTAAAAAGTAGCCTTCCAATTACCCTTAGCTTGCCAATAATGAGCGGGGTTTTTGCCAGTCTTAAAAAAATTATCCAAAGAATTGAGAGCTTTAGGAGGAATAATAACACTGTTTTTACCGGTTTTTATATAGGGAACGTCAGAAAGAACACCCTTCCTATGATAACGATAAGTCTTACCATTAGCTTTTGTTACATTTTGAGTATAACCATAAATTGCCCTAAAAAGCTTCTGGTAAGTATATGAAGAATACTTAACATTATCAGCCAAAATGAAATTATACTTTATATAAAACCCTTTAACCAAAGTGAGACCCCACACTTCCACTAATATAATGTTTATTATTTTAAAATTTTCTTATGTATAAAATTAAAACATAAACATTGATAGTTAAACAAAATATGTTTTTTTAATTTAATATCTTTTTGGTAACCTTGGTGGCAGAGGCCTCATGCCGGGCCTTACTGGTGGTGCTGGTTCTTCTTCCTCTTCAAGAGCATCAGGCCTCGGGGTGTTGCCCACAACAATTATGTCTTTGGCGGCTCTTACTCTGTTGTAAGGCACACTTTTTTCTGTAATGATTTTTTTCGCTTCCTGCTTTGTCCTGGCTTTTAATGGTTCGGTGGTTATTGTTTCAATCCTGCCCTTTTCAAGGTTTATAACAAGATCAAAAACTTTTCCTTTATAATCACCTTCAGTAGTATAAATATCCATACCGAAGAGCTTTGAAATTCTAGTGGTCATTTGTAATTCCTCCTCATAAAAACAATTTTGAAATAATAAGAAATATCACATATATAAATCTTTACATTAAAATTCAACAAAAACTCAAGCTAAAAAAATTTGAAATATGAATTCTACAATAAAATAAACCTTAGTATAAAATTCATTGTTTTTAAAATCACAATAAGTAAGAGTCCAAACATTACTTCATATTCTCAATTTTTATTTTCAAAAATTTTTTATTATTCATCAATCAACATTGCCGAGCGTTGCTACATAACAAAAGTTTTTTTCATAATTAAAAAAATCAACAAACTCGTGTTTGGTCTATGTCTGTGTTTGTTGGCAAATTATCTTCTTTTGTGTTGAAAACGCCAAATCACCACACTTATTAGTGGAACTAAAGGGGGTATCAAAATCTTTGCTTTTGCCTTTGTTTATTTATAATTCATCAAGGGGGCTTTTGACTTTTTTTAATTGTTCTGTTGAAACGTGAGTGTATATTTGTGTTGTGCTTAAACTGCTATGCCCAAGCAATTCTTGTATATTTCTAATGTTTTCTCCAGCCTCAAGCAAATGAGTGGCAAAACTATGCCTGAGAGTGTGCGGGGTTACTTCCTTGTTCAAACCTGCTTTTTTGGCTGCGTATCTTACTATTCTCTGAACTGTAGTTGCTGTTATTGGTTTTCCATTCTTTTTAGTGAAAAAAAATTGACTTTTTACTTTTTTTCTTTCCAAATATTTTTTTGCCATTAAACACCAATTTTTTGAAAGAATTATTATCCTGTCTTTGTCTCCTTTTCCAGATTTTACCTTTGCTATTCTTTCTTTGGAATTAAAATCTTCTACTTTCATATTTACAGCTTCGCTTACTCGTGTTCCAGTCGAATAAATAAATTGAAGAAGCAATCTGTTTTTGCCTGGTTTTACTGCTTGGAGTAATTGTTTAACTTCCTCTTTAGAAAGGACAATAGGCAGGTGTTTGTTTTTTTTAGGAATTTTTACATCATTTAATACATTCATTTTCAGCCACGTTTGGAAAAAATATTTAAATGCCGCATGGCAAAGCGCAAGAGTGGCATTTGAATTACCTCTCTCTTTAATTTTTGCCAAAAAATTGACAATATCGCTTCTGGTTATGTCTTTTGGCTCTTTTTTTGTAAATTCAAAAAAATCTGAAATGTAAAGCAAATACATTTTTATCGTCCGAGGGCTTAATCCTGCTATTATGAGTTCTTGTTTGAATTCCATGATAAATTTTGGATATTCTGCTTCTTTAATCGCTTCCTGATCTTTTTCGTCCATGTTAAATAAGAACATATTTGAACAATAAAACTTTTATCACGAAACTTTTTTGAAAAATAAATTATTTTTTTGTGTTTTTTGTGAGCTGTTTTTTTTGTGATTTTTCTTTTTTTGTATTTTAAGCGTTTCTATGTATTTTTTTTAATTGGGTTATTTTTTTTGTGGCTTGGTTTTTTTTGCGAGCCAATTTTGTTTTTTTTGAGTCAAGTTTTTTTGTTGTTGTTTGTTTTTTTTTGGTAATTTTTTTTGTGTGTTTTTTTTATTTTTTTGTTAGACGTTTTTTTTGAAATTTGTTTTTTTTTATTTTTTTTGTTTTGTTTTTTGCAAGCTGATTTTTTTGTGGTCATTTTTTTGTGAGTTTTGTTTTTGTTGTTTTTTTTGGTCAAGTTTTTTATTTTTGGATTTGTTTTGCAAGCCAATTTTTTTGTCATTTTTCTTTTTTTTTTTGAATTCTTTTTTTTTGTCAAGTTGTTTTTTTGTTGTTTGTTTTTTGAGTTGTTTTTTTATTTTTTTCATTTTTTTGCAAGTCGTTTTTTTTGTTTGTTTTTTTTGCAAGCCATTTTTTTAATTTTGTTTTTTTGGCGAGCCGTTTTTTTTCAATTTTATTTTATTTGCCAAATTTTGAACTATTTTTTCTTGCAATTGAATTTATCCTTGTTTTTTACAAATTCCAGTTAATTTTTTTGTTTGTAATTAAATTATTTGGCTTAGTTTGTTTTCCTTCCAATATTTTGGCTTTTTCTCTTTTTAATGTTTTTTGCTGGCAATGTTTTCTGTAAAATTTATAAAGCTGTAAGGCGTTTATTATGTCATGATAACAAGAAAAAGGGAAGGCCATCCTCTTCCAGACACTGAAGATATGAAGATTTGGAGGGAAGAATTTAACCAAATGACTTTAGAAGATCATGACAAGATATTGAAAAATTTGGGTTTGGATGAAGAAGATATTAAAGAATTCAACGAAAGCGTAAAATCAGGAAAAAAAGTTGAAGACTTGTTTGGGTTTGATGGTGACAAAACAATAATTGAAAACTCAGCATCACCAAAAAAGAAAAAATAAAACAAAAATCAGTTTCTTAATTTTTTATTTTGATATTTCAGCAAAGTGGAAGAGTCTTTTTGCTTGCCAATAAAGCGCCAAACCCCCAACCCCTGATACCCACCCTAAAAAATAATAGGAAAACGCAAGTGTTTCCATGTTGTTTAAATGAACTTTAATACCTTGAATTATACACCAAATAAAAAGAGAGCCTAGCGCTACACCATAAACAAAAAACGAAATTGATTTTCCAAAAACTTTTGTACTTTCATCAATTTTCATACCTTTAAAAAATGAATTAACCTATATATAAAGTTTTTATCCTATTAGTCCCAATTTTATATCAAATGAAAGCAGTTCTCTTTGACCTTGATAATACTTTAATCGATTTTATGACAATGAAACGAAGAAGTTGCGAAGCCGCAATTTCAGCCATGATTGATGCTGGTTTAAACATGGCAAAGGACGAAGCTTACAAGAAATTGTTTGAACTTTACGAAGAACATGGAATTGAAAATCAAAGAATATTTCAAAAATTCCTGAGAAAAGTTACAGGAAAAGTTGATTATCGAATTTTGGCGAGAGGCATTACTGCTTATAGGAGAGTTCAAGCAGGTTATTTGGAACCATATCCAAGAGTTAGGAGTACTTTGATTGCTCTTAAGGAAAAAGGGCTTATTTTAGGAATTGTTACTGATGCTCCAAGAATGAGAGCCTGGTTAAGATTGACAGAGATGGGATTGTCCGACTTTTTTAATGTAGTTATAACTCTTGACGATACTGGCGTGGCAAAGCCAAACGAATTGCCATTCAAAGCAGCATTAAATGTAATCGGTGCGAAGCCAGAAGAAATATTATTTGTTGGGGACAATCCTATAAGAGATATTGCTGGAGCAAAAAACCTTGGCATGAAAACTGCTTTGGCAAAATACGGTCAAATATTTAAAAATTCAAAATATAAAGCCGATTATGAATTAAATTCATTTTCAGATTTAATATCAATTATCGACAAAAAATAAGCCTTTATTTGATTTAAAGCAATGCGTTTAAGCTTAATGCAATTCAATATGTTTTATGAATGCTTCAAAGATTGCAAACACAATAATTCTCGGAATAAAAAAATATTTTGCTGAAAACGGCTCTAAAAGAGCAGTTTTAGGTTTGAGTGGCGGTATAGACTCGGCAGTAGTGCTTGCCTTGCTCGTAAAAGCGTTGGGCAAAGAAAACGTCACGGCTTTAATAATGCCAAACACAAAAATCACGAAAATGGAAAACATTTTGGATGCCAAAAACTTAGCAGAAACCTTTGGGGTAGAATATCATGTCCTACCAATAGACCGCAAGCTTGAAATGTTCGAACAAACACCTTGGAAGCAAAACAAAATTGCCGAAGCAAACCTCAACGCCAGAATAAGAGCAGTAATTCTTTATAACTACGCCAATTCAAATAACGCCCTTGTTGTAGGCACAGGAAACAAATCCGAATTTTATATGGGTTATTTTACAAAACACGGTGATGCCGCAGCAGATATATTTCCAATAGCAGACCTTTATAAAAGCCAAGTAAAAGCTTTGGCTGAATATTTTAAGTTGCCAGTGCAGTTTTTGAAAAAAACACCCACTGCTGAACTATGGCTTGGCCAAGAAGATGAAAAAGAATTAGGAATAACTTACGAAGAATTGGATGAATTATTGCCATTAATAATCCACAAAAAAAAACCACCTAGAAATAAGAAAAACACCATTAAAAAAATTCTCACCCAAATAAAAGCCACAGAACACAAACGCAAACCAGCTTTTATAGTAAAAATATAAAACTACTATCACTCAACCTTAATCAACCTTAAACAATACTTTATAGGCTGTAAATCTATGTTTATTTAAGATCGGAGGTGCTTGTTTTATTTTTTTGTAGAGAACTTTTTTGATTTGCCACAATAAAACGCTTTGCAAAAACCAGCACAATACTAAAAACAAGTAAACAAGTATAGACGACTTTGCACCTTACTTAGACTTACTCAGAAACACATTTTTATTTACAATAAAGGTTAATTATTAAAAAAGCCAGCCAAAAAAATTTTTTGCAAGAGTTCAAAAATATACTCTTTGCTGTTCACGATGATGCTAATTTAAAGCACAAAGCAGAGCCTTGCGGCAATTCATCGTCATCAATTCCAGTAACAGTAATTCCAACAGTCATACCTGGCTTTGCTGCACGCCCATATTTAGATTCAATATCAATAACATGAAGCTCTTTTTCACCTACAAAAACCTTCATATCATCAGATACAAGCCCTTCAGTTACTTCTCCCAAAATAAAGACTTCCTCGCGCGAATAAAATCTGCATGCTTTTCTTACAATTACAGTACCACTAGATACTCCTTTCAATATTTTTTGTTTTAGCCTACTTTCAGGCGTTGAAATACTCAAACCAGACTCATTTTCGTTGTTTGAATTATTGTTAATATTTTTCTTTGAACCAGAACCAAATGTTAAAGTTATCAGACTCATTTTGATCTCTCTCCTCTCACAGCCTCCTCGGGAAAAAATAAAAGCAGTATTTTTAAAATCCAAACATCTATTTTATACTAATAGGCGCCAAATCCAAACAAAAAAAAATTCAAAAGTTAAAAAAACTAATTAGCTTTGATGGTTTATCTTTTTATTATCGTTTTTTGACGAATCAAAAGTTTGGGCTTGAAAATTTTGTTTATATTTATGGTTCATTTTTCTTGTTTGTGTAGCGCTTTTTCAGCTTCTTTTTCTATCGCTTTAAACGCTTTTTTAAGTGACTTTATGGCGTCCCATTCGGTTTCAGAGGCATTTAGGTTAAGGTGGGGGGCTTTTACATGTATTTTTGTTTCAATTTGTTCACGTTTACTTTCCATTTTGCCTTTGTCATTGTAAACTTTGAAATGCACTTCCATAAAAATTTCTCTCATAAAATTTTTTGCAAGTTTGTCATAAAATTTTTCAATTTTAGACATTAATACAAGCTTGTCTATATTATGCCCTTCCAGTAAGTGCACCACTTGAATTTTTCTATCCATAATCGACTCCTGTTTTTTTATATTTATAATTATTTATAATTTTTTTACCGTAATTACTGCTGCTGGGCAAACTGCAGCGGCTTGATTTCCAAGCTCATCATCATCAACTTCAAGTTCAAAAATCCCTGGGCTCACTTCCTTGCCACCAATTAATATTGCTTTACCATCAGACGGGTCGATTTTGAAATGAACCGAATCAACAGCCGCACAAGGACCAGCGGCAACACAATTATTTCTGTCAAATATTATCTTGAATTTAGCCATCAAAAACCACCTATCTAAAATTAATTTCCATGAACTTAATTAATTTAACTGCTTGGTAAAAGGTTTTATGTTTGGTTTGAAAACGAACTTTTAGAAGAACCAACGCAACCAACATTTTACAAAAATGTTTTACAAATGCCAACACCCACGTTTAAAATAATCTTTGTCCAGTTAATCGATTAACAAATTCATTGCAAGTTTTTTTCAAATTTTTCCAATTCTTTAATCACTTTCTTCAAGCCTTCAGCCTTTTGGCTTGCCCTATACTCTATTTTAGGCTTCGTACCCAAAACCAAGTTTTTTTGTAAAAACCCGTCCTTTTCAAGCTCTTTCAAACGAATAGAAAGAACTCTTGCTGTTATAGGCTCGAGCGATTTAAGCAAGGAATTAAATCCAACACCTTGTTGGCTGTTTAAAAGCTCCCTTAAAATACTAATATTATACTTTTTGGAGATAAAAGCCTCTATTTTTCTAAAATCACCCATTTTATCACACTATACTTTTTATAGCAGATATATTTATTATACTTACTATTATTTATATATCAAAGGCATTAATTATAACGTGTGGTTCGAGGTTTCACCTCTTAGGTGGGATATCAAAGGAGGTTTTGAGGATGAATTGGCGTGAATTCATAAAAGATACAGAAACTATACAAGTACCAAGAATTAAAGCAGCTAGGCTCAGATTTAATTCTAAAAAGGTTAATCAAAAGCGTTCGTCCTCAACATTGCTTGCTATGCTCAAGTAGCAAGTACTGCTTTCAAAATTCATTGCCCCGAAGCTAAAAAAAGCTTCGGGCCTCCTCCAATAAATCGCAAAAGTTTTTTTTGAATGCGTAATTTAAAATTTTCCCGAATCTACTTTTTATAATAAATTAACGCACCTGTGGGGTAGCGGTAGCCTTAAAGCTTCCCAAGCTTTCGGCCCGGGTTCAAATCCCGGCGGGTGCATAACATGGATTTTTGCGGTGTTAAAGTAAGAAGCAAATACTTTTTAGCGCCAATGGCAGCTGTCACTAACTTGCCATTTAGAATGCTTTGCGTGCAAAAAGGCGCAGGAATGGTGTTCACAGAACAAATAAATGCCACTCAAATAGCCCGCAATCCGGATCCGTTTACCAATAATGAATTTTCCATTATAAAAACTTGCGACGAAGAAAAACCGGTTGCAGTTCAATTGTTTGGCGTTGATAAAAGGGATTTTGCCGTTGCAGCCAAGGCTGTTGAATCGAATTTTGAAATGATAAACATAAATTGTGGGTGTCCTTCGTACAAAGAGGTTTCCATCGGCGCTGGCGCCGCCTTGCTCAAAAAACCTGAAAAAATAGGTTCAATTGTCAAAGCCATAAAATCCAAGGTGTCAAAACCCGTAACTGTTAAAATTCGTTTAGGTTGGGCTAAAGACGAATCTATTAAAATTTGCAGAATACTTGAAAAATCAGGGGTTGATGGAATAATAGTGCACGCAAGAACAGCTGTGCAAGGTTATTCAGGTATTGCTGATTGGAATGCAATAGCAAAGATAAGGAACTCTGTCGAAGTCCCTATTGTGGCAAACGGTGATGTAAATTCGTGTGAAAATGCAGTCAGAATATTAGAGAGGACGGGAGCCGACTTTGCTATGATTGGGCGTCAGGCAATGATAAATCCATTAATATTTGATTTTATACATAAATACGTTGTGTCCGGCAAAGAACCAAAATTTTCACCTAAAGAAAAAATGAAGCTATTTTATAATTATTATGAGCTTTGTAAAAAGTTTGAAATGGTTAAACTTGAACATTTGAGGCTTAACGCTATGCGACTTACTAAATGTATTCCATTGGCAAAGAAGTTGAGGGTAAAAATGGCTTTGGCTAAGAGTATAAACGATATTTTGCCAGAGTTGGATGCTTTTTTTATGGAAGGCAAAATGGATTTTGGTTAATTTGTCGAGTTGTATTAAAACGCTCTTGTTGAAAATATTGTTTTCTTGTTTGGAAAGCTAATAAGGAAGTATATTAATAGGGAATTTCCTTTTCCTTGCGGTGAAACATCTGTTACATTGCAGATAAACCGAAACAAAAGGACGGGCCAGGCTGTAACTCGCTTGTGAGTAAACTCCTTTTTGGAAGTCTTTTTGGCGCCCGTTCCTTTTATTTTTACCTATTTTTTTTAAAATTGTTGTCTTTTTAAATTTGAATTGATGTCCAAACCTATAATTGAGAATTCCCTTTGGCAAAAAGCTTTTGCACTGAATTCAGAAATGAAGGAAGCTATTATTAATCCTAATACTGATTTTATGACAAAGCTTTTGTTTGATGCCCGTTTTTTTCAAAAAAATTTTGGAAAGGAGCTGGCTTATTGGTCTAATCTTATTTTTTCAATAAAGTTTTTGATGATGGAAAATGGTTCTTTAGACATAACTTCAATTTCAAAAATTGGCGGTTTTGAAGAGAGGGATGTAGTTGAAGTAGTTAAATATTTAGTCCATATGGGGGAGCTTATTGAAGAAAAAGGGCAATATAAATTGGCTATGTCAAATCCATTTTCCAGGATATTTAAGAAAATCTAATTCATTATACATAATTTTATTGTTTTTTTCTTCTTTTTATTCCTCTTTTTTACTTTATTTTTAAACCCAAATTTAATCCCAAATTCTCCAAATTTTTATTTTTTTTAGCTTTAACCCCCTTTCTTCCTTTAATATTATTCTTTTTTGACTTAAAATTAACAATATAATGTTATAATGCCGTATAAGGTATATTATACGTCAAAATTACGAAGGGATTTTTTGAAAAATTAAAATTTTGCTTGTATAATAGAATGAATAGAATGCAACAAATTGTTTTGGGTTTTATTTAATAATTTTTTAAGTGTTTGTTTAAAATTTGTTATGTATAATAAATGTTATATATATTAATATATTTTTTTAAAAATAAAGTGAAAACTTATGCCTCGACAAATCCGCAAAAAAAATAGTTTAAATTTATGGGGCCAATCATTCAATAGTTTACAACTTAAAGAAAAAGCAAGCTTGTTGGCAAGCCATGGTTTTAGAAAACATTTTGCTGCTATTCCTAATTCTTCAGAAGCAATAACAAAGGGTTTTACAAATTATGACGGATACAGATCTCATAATAATTACTTTATTTTGAAATGGAAATCCCCTGGAGATTATACTATTTCTCAACCAACAATGTATGCGCTTGAATTTACACAAGGTTCATTAAATGGGGCGCGTATAATAGTTATAAGAAGCGTGCAAAGAGTAGGAGAAGAACAATGTAAAGACCCAACTGAAAGGGCTAAACTGCTTGGAAATAGGGATCAAGAATTTAAAAAAAAATTTGGAATACATTCACAGACATATGCTATTTTGCGATTTTTATTTAGTCATCGTACTGCTATATTAGAGTCATTATTTTCTCCAAAAATATACTTATATGCTCCTTCAAACCCCGAAATTCATGGGCCTATAAGGGATAAATTTTTTATGAGGCATGAAGTAAAGATAAAAATTTATGATAGAAGGAACACACTTCCCGGTGAAAGAGCTTTAGTCACAGAGGTTAACGCTTATCCATTAAATATTACAAAACCTCTTGTGGCTAGTCTCTTATTTAATCTTCCAGATAGATATATTCCAACTGCTTTAAGAAAATTGTTTGCCAAGCCCTGAAACTGTAAGAACTCAACTCTTTTGGTTGAATAATCATTTGCAATTATCCTGTTTGTTTTTTCTTTTCCAATTCATGATTCTTTTTGTGATTTGCAATATTGAATACTTGAACTAATTCTCCGCATTCCTGGCATTTTTCAGTTTTTATTCTTATCATACCAACACCAAGTCATTCAAAAACATTTTTTTTAAATTTATTTATCAACCAGAACTTCTATTTCCTTTCTATATTCATTTTTCACTAGGTTGTAGTTATTGTAATGCTCTGTCGCCCTTATATAAATTTTATGAAGCCCGATTTTTGCAAGATGTTTGGCAAAAACTTCAAACCTTCCAGAAATGCTTGCTCCCGGTGCAATAACTCCGACTTTTACATTTTCAGTTGACTTGTATCCGCCTTTGTCCAAAGCCAGGGTTTTTTCTGTTGCAATATCATAGGAAACTAAAGCCGGTTCTCTGCTGTTGTTTTTTATTGTGACTTTAAGTTCTATTGGTTGGCGGGTTTCCATTTTGAGCCTATATGGAAATAATTGTGTTGAAATTTCAAGCATCTTAATCCGAATATATTTTTACATTTTTTATATTATTAAATCCTACCTAAAGTTTGTTATGTAGTAAATTTATTTTTTTATTCGTTTTTTGACGAATTATCATCTTTTTAATAAATTTTCTAATATTATTTAAGAATTTCTAATATTATTTTAGTATTATTTTGGAGATGTTTTTGTATGGCTTTGGAGTTTCCAGAGGCTGAATTGGTGAGGCGTTCTTTTACAATAAGGCAGATGGATTTTCCGCAGGAGGTTTCTCTTACTAAGCGTTCTTTGATTCGTTGGTTTGCGCTTTCTTCTGGTCTTATTTCGCCAAATGAGTCAAGGTCTGGGGTTTTGGACGTTCTTGATGCTTTGTTTTATTTTCAAATATCAAAAAAGAAGTTTCCAAAAATTTCTGAGTTGAATTCTTATCTTGTTTCTCAAAAAAGAAAAATCGGTGAAAAGGCTTTGCGGTATCATCTTGCAAGGCTTTTTAATCTTGGCTTGCTGGAATGGCGTGGTAAAAGAATTTCATTTTCAACTAATCCGATGTTTGGCAAAGATGATGTTTCAAAGGGTTTTGAATATTCTGTTTCAAAAAACATTAATGAGTCTTTGGATCTGATCAAAAATTGCCTTATGGAATTAAGAAAGAAATATTCTTGATGGCCAGTTTAAGTATTTTATATTGACTTTGGTTTGCAAAATTCCAATACTTAACCTTTATTTTTCTTTTGTTTTTTTACTTTTGAATGTCCCACGGTCTTTTGGATAACCCAAACCAGTTGCTTGTTTGTGTTGATGAATTTGGCAAGGTTACTGGAAAAATTATTGATAGGCGTTCTGGACATACTTCGCCCGGTGTAAAGCATTTGGCAATTCAAGTTCTTGTTTTTAATGACAAAAAAGAACTTGTTCTTCATGAAAGACCTCGTAATAAAGTTGGCGGTGGCGTATTTGATTCGCCGACAACCCATGTTTTGGCTGGTGAGAAGCCCATTGATTCGGCTATCAGGTGCTTGGAAGACGAATATGGGATAAAAAAAGTTGAAATCAAGATTCTTGGAGGTTATTCTTATGAGAAGGATTATGGAGATGGTTCTTGTGAAAATGAATATTGCCTGGCCGCATTTACGGAATACTCTGGCAAAATAATTCCTTCTGCAAGCCATACTAATAATAAAATAATTAAAATCCCAGCAAAAACCGTTTTGAAAGATATTCAAGGCGGTTCATCAAATTATCCTGTTTGGCTTAGGGAGACAATTAGAATAGTTTATAGCGACGAGCAGGGGAAAAATTTTTTTTTGTGAATTTGTAATTTTCTGAGTTTTCTAGCCAAGTTTTAATTTAAAATTTTTGTCTTGTTTCTTGTTTTTTTGTTTCTGTTAATCTTGGTTTTAGTTTTTTTAATTATTAATTTATTTTTTGGCCAATTTTTTAGTCGATTTTATTTTTTTTAATTGTTTTTTTTGTGAGCTATTTTTTTGCGGTTTTTTTTTCAATCCGTTTTTTTGGCGAGCCAAGTTTTTTTTGTTATTTATTTTTTTTGAATTATTTTTTTGTTTGGTATTTTTTTTGTTGGTCATTTTTTTTGTTTTGTTTTTTGCAAGCCATTTTTTTAATTTTGTTTTTTTGGCGAGCCGTTTTTTTGGTATTTTTTTTTGTCAAAGTTGTTTTTTTTGTGAGCCTTTTTTTAGACAATTTTATTTTTTTTAATTGATTTTTTGTTTTTATTTTTCAGCTCTTTTTTTGCATTTTAGGCGTTGTTTATGTGTTTTTTTGGATTTATTTTTGCAAGCCAATTTTTTTGTCATTTTTCTTTTTTTTTGAATTCTTTTTTTTGTCAAGTTGTTTTTTTTGTTTTTGTGTGTTGTTTTTTTTGACATTATTTTTTTGTTTTTTAATTGAATTTTCTTTTTTTTTGCGATCTACCTATGCTTATTTTTTAGTTCTTTTTAAGGTGTTTTTCTTATTTTTTTTAATTTTTTATTTTTTTAGCCAATTTTTTGTTTATGTTGAATTTAGTTGAATATTATTTTTGTGCAATTGGTTTTTTTTCCAAACAATAGTTTATTAATGTTTTTTTCATTTTGAAGGTTGAATACAAAACACTCTATGCCTTTTATGTTTTTTCTTATTTCTTCTAATTTTCCTTTCATTCCTCCAGTTACATCAATTGTGTTTGCCCCTGTTGTCATTTTCAAGACTTTTTTTATGTTGCTGTTGTTTATTTCTTTTATGAGTTTGGCTTTTTTGTTTTTTTTTGGATTTGAGTTATATATTCCATTTACATCAGTGCCGTAAAAAACTTTTGTTGCATTTAATTTGTTTGCAAGAATTGCAATTATAGTGTCCCCGCTTACTACCGATGCTCCGATTGCAGTGTCTTTTACCATGTCTCCGTGGAGTATGGGGACTTTTTCCGTTTTCAAGATTTTTTTTATTCCTTCAAGATTCAGTTTAACAATTTTCTTGTTATGTTGAATTATGTTTGCTTTGTCTTGCGCCGGAGTTGCTTTTATTCCGTTTTTTTTCAGTATTTTGATTATTTGCTTACATAGTCGCCTCATTGATTCTTTTGTTTTTTTGAATCCTTCAAATTGTTTTTTAGTTTTTACTCCGTTTGAGATTCCATATTCTGAAACTATTTTATGCCCGAAAGGGCCTGCTCCGTGTACTATTATTAATTGGAATTTTTTCTTTTTTTGGGCTTTTTTTATTTCTTTTGCAATTTTCGCAATTTTTTCCTTTTTTATTATGAATTTGCCTGTTTTTTTTTCAGTTATTACCGAGCCGCCAAGTTTTATTATATACAAATTTTTTTCATTTTTCATTTCAATCAACTTTTGCTTTTTATGTATATGTTAAATGTTTCTGTTAGTGATGGGCTTATGTTTTTTCCATTTCTTATCATTGCTTCAACTTGTTTTAGCGTCAAGAATCTTGCCTTTTCAACTTCTTCTTTTTGCAACTTCAAATTTCCTTTTGCATTGCATTTGAAAATACCCAGCATGAATTTGTCAGGGTATTTCATGTCTTCAATTATTTTTTTTCCTACGAATTTTAGGTTTATTGCTTTCAGGCCTAGTTCTTCTTTTAATCCTCTTATTGCTGCTTGTTCGAATGTTTCCCCGCTTTTTACGGTTTCTTCAACAATGCTCCAATTTCCAGGTCTTATTTCTTTTTTCATGCTTCTTTTTTCGAGTGCTATTTTTCCGTTTCTTTCGAGGTATATTCCGGCACACCTGTAAAGCAGTTTTTTTTGTTTTACTTCTGAGCGGGTTGCAAAACCTATTGTTTGGTCGTTTTCATTTATTATGTCAATTATTTCTTCTTTTTCTTTCATTAGAATAACCCTTTTTTTTCAATTCTTGCTCCGTCTCCAGCATGGCAGGAATAGATTGCTTTTACTTCTTTCATTTTTTTGATTTTTTTTTCAACTTTTTTTCTGTCTTTTTCTAAGCATATTATTTTTACTTGTGGTCCGCCATCTATTGTAAAATAGCATTCTATTCCTTCGGAGCGCATTTTCATTACTTCTTTTATCAATTTTATTGTTTCAGGTTCCCAATATATGATGTGTGGTTCGGTTGTAAGCATTGTGGAGTGCATTTTTAGACAATTCATTTCTGCTGTCTTGCCTAGCAATTCAATGTTTTTTTCTTTTATTGCTTTTCTGGTTTTTTCAAGGTCTTCTTCTATTGTTTCAAGCCAAGCTTTGTAAAGAGGTGATGTTTCAACTGTGTTTTCCATTCCTTTTGTTGATGAAATTTGCTTTTCTTTTTTCGTAACTACTGCAACAATCATTGTAAGTTCTGGCCAATGTTCTTTTGGTGCTATTTGGAATGCAAAACAATCCGAGCCATCGCTTTTGGTTCCTTTTGTGAGTTCTACAAATCCTCCTGGAATGCTTCTTGCTGCACTTCCAGAACCTTGCCTTGCAATTATGCTTAGTTCTTTTTCATTCAGTTCCAAACCAATTGCTTTTGTTGCAGATAGTGTAAGAGCCGCAAATCCGGAAGCCGAACTCGCCAAGCCTGCCGATTTTGGAAAATTATTTTTGCTTTCAATGTGAGCATAAATTTTTTTTCCAGCTATCTCTCTGATAATATCTAAGTGTTTTGTTGTTCTTTCAAGTTCTTGCTGTGATGCTTTTTTTCCATCAATTATAAGAGTGTCATGTGTCAGTTTTTTTGAGAATTCTGTTGTTGTTATTGTATATAATTTATCCAAAACCATGCATATGCTTGAATTTTGTGGCAGAGTAAGTTTTTGGTCTCTTTTTCCCCAGTATTTTACTAATGCTATGTTGGCGTTTGCAATTGCTGTCGCTTTCATTGTTTGGCTCATTTCGGCTTCACCCCGATTTTTAATTTATATGTTTTGAATCCTTTTTTTTCTATTGCTTTTGCCACTTTTTCTTGTAATGCTTTTCCAGGAGTCAATGCAATATTGTTTCCTCCTAGGCCTGCACCGGTCAATTTTGCCCCCAAAGCCCCGGCTTTTATTGATATTTCTTTTATTAAATCGTTTTCTTCACAGCTTACGTTTATTTGTTTTAGCAATTCATGGTTTTTATTCATAAGTTTTCCCACTGTTTGCCAGTTTTCTTCTTCAAGAGCTTTTCTTCCTTTATAAACGAGCCTCTCATATTCTTCGAATATTTTTTTGTATTTTTCAGGTTCTTTTTCTTTTTGTTTTCTAACCATTTCTACTATTTCAGCGGTGTTGTGTGATTTTCCTGTGTCAGCCATTACAATTTCAACGGGTTTGCACTTCAACCTTTCAATTATGTTTTGTGTTTTTGCTTTTACAAACCAGATGGTTCCGCCATAGCATGAAACCGTGTTGTCTATGCCGCTTGGCGTTTTATGGAATACTTTTTCTGCTTCAAAAGAAATTTTGTTTATGTCTTCTTTATTTAGTTTGAGGGAAAATTGTTTGTTAAGGCATTTTGCAATTGATACGCATAATGCTGCCGAACTCCCCATTCCCCCTTTAAGGCTCATGTTTGTTTCCAAATCAAGCCTGAAATTTCTTTCTTTTATTCCTGTTTCTTTTAGTATTGTTCCTATTACTTTGTCAAGGTTTTTGTATGTTGCTTGTCCATAAATCACTGTTTCTCCTGTTACAAGGTCATTTGAAATTATTCCGTTGTCGTTTTTTTCGAAAGTGCATTTTGTAATTAGGTTTATTGAAGATGCAATTCCAGGCAACCCATATACTACAAAATGTTCTCCAAAAATTATTGCTTTGCCATAGCCTATGCCGATTGATTTCATTATCTTAATTTTTTTGTTCTATGACTTTAAATTTATATCCGTATGCTATTGCGCCTTCGGTTTCTGTGTCAGATATTTTTCTGAATACTTTTTTTACTTTTGCTCCTATTTTAACTTTTTGTGGTTCTGAATCAACTATTTGTGTTAGTATTCTTATTCCGTTTTCAAGTTCAACTATTGCCAAATAGTATGGTGTTTCGTTTTCAAAGCCTGCTGGGCCCACGAATACTCTTGTCCATGAAATTATTTTTCCATATCTTGGCATTTCTTTTGGTTCTAACTTGCTTTTTCTGCCTGTTAGTGGATCTATTACTCTTGCTGGGAAGAATTCTTGTCCTGTTTCAACGTTGATATTGCCTTCTAATCTGTATCTTTCAGGGTATTTTCTCCAATGCAATGGTAATGCTCCTTGAACCATGTTTATGCCTTCCTGAATATGTGGATTGTTGCAGTGGCTCCGGAACCGCCAACGTTATGTGTAAGTCCTATTTCTACTCCTTTTACTTGTCTTTTTCCAGCCATGTTGTTTAATTGCAAGTATGCTTCTATTGCTTGTGCAACTCCGGTTGCACCTACCGGATGTCCCTTTCCTTTTAACCCCCCTGAAGTGTTTATCGGGATTTGTCCGTCAATTTGTGTGTTACCTTGTTCTGTGAATTTTCCTCCTTCTCCCAATTTGCAAAAACCAAGTGCTTCTATAGCCATTATTTCAGCTATTGTAAAGCAATCATGTACTTCAGCAAAGTCAATGTCTTTTGCTGTTATTCCTGCTTGTTTGTAAGCTTGTTCTGCCGCCAGTTTTGCTGCAGGTATTTCGTATAAGTTTTTTCTTGAGGCTAAAGCAAGTGTATCTGATGTTTGTGTTGATGCAATTATTTCCACTGCTTTGTCCAACTTCATTTTTTTTGCGTATTCTGTGGAGCACATTATTACTGCTGCCGCTCCGTCTGTTATTGGCGAGCAATCAAGCAATTTCAATGGCGATGCGACATAGCCTGAATTCATGACTTCTTCAATTGTTATCGCTTTTCTGAATTGTGCATATGGGTTGTTTTCTGCATTTTTGTGGTTCTTTACCGCAACTGCAGCAAGTTGTTCTTCTGTAGTTCCGAATTTGTGCATGTGTGCTCTTGCCATTAGAGCGTATAGTGCTGGAAAGCTTGCTCCCATGAATAGTTCAGTTTCTTGGTCTCCAGCGCCTCCAAGTGCAAATCCAGCATCTTCAGTGCTTACTTCTGTCATTTTTTCTACTCCGCCAACCGCTATTACATCGTAAATTCCTGATGCAACAGCCAAATATCCGTTTCTCAATGCTACTCCACCGGAAGCGCATGCCGCTTCAACTCTTGTTGAAGCTATCGGATTTAGTCCGAGTTGGTCTGCTATAAGTGCTCCAATGTGTTCTTGTCCGATGAATCTGCCTGAAGCCATGCATCCCCCGTAAACAGCTTGTATGTCCTTTCTGTGAAGTCCTGAATCTTCAATTGCTTTTATTCCTGCTTCGGCTACTAACTCCTTAAAATTTTTTTCCCAGTGTTCGCCGAATTCTGTCAATCCAACCCCTACAATTGAAACGCTTCTCATTTATTCCATCCCCTTGATTTTTTTTCTATGTATTATGTATTGTGCATAGTCTATGTATTCTTTTTCTTCAATTGCTTTTAGCACCGGTACTTTTGCCCTTTTTTTCTCTATGTTTTTTGTTATTGTCATTATGAATGCGTCGCTTCCAGAGCCAGATCCGTAGCTTGTCACTAATATTTTGTCATCAGGTTTTGCGACGTCAAGCACCGAAGCCAGTCCAATCATTGATGAACCAGAATACGTGTTTCCTATATAGGGAGTGATTAATCCTTGTTTTATTTGCTCTTCATTGAATCCAAGTATTTTTGCCGCCCTTACTGGAAATTTGCCGTTTGGTTGGTGAAAAACAACGTGTGTAAAGTCTTTTGGACCCATTCTTGCTTTTTCCATCATTTTTTTTGCTGCATTAATTACATGCTTGAAATATGCCGGTTCTCCGGTGAATCTTCCAGCATGCCTTGGGAATTCAGCGTGTTGTCGTCTCCAAAAATCCGGCGTGTCTGTTGTAAATGAGTAGGTATCGTTTATTTCAGCAATTATTTCGGTTGGTTTTGTCCCAACAATAAAAGCAGCTCCTCCAGAGCCTGCGGTGAATTCCAAAGCATCTCCGGGCCTTCCTTGTGCGGTGTCCGCCCCGATTGCCAAGCCGTATCTTATCAAACCCGCTTTTGCAAACCCATATACTATTTGCAATCCTGCTGTTCCGGCTTTGCATGCAAATTCCAAGTCTGCACACATATAATCTTGTCCTACATTCAGGGCTTCGCCTACTATTGATGCTGTCGGTTTTACTGCGTATGGGTGTGATTCTGAGCCAACGTAAATAGCGTCAATTTCTTTGGGGTTAATATTTGCCACTTCAAGCGCAAGCCTTGCCGCTTCAACCGAAATTGTTGAAGTATCTTCATCCCATGCCGCCACTGCTTTTTCTTTTATGCCAAGTCCTGCAGAAATTTTTTTACCATCTTTGTTCCAAACCCTTGCAATTTCTTCTGCGGTGATTCTTTTTTTCGGGCAATAAAAACCATAACCAACAATTCCAGGCATCATTTTTTCACTCCTATTATTTCTTTTGCTCTTGCAACACTTATATTTCCTTCTTTTATCATGGTTGCTGCAACTTCGTCAATTTGCTTTTTATCAGCCCCGGCGATTATGGCTATGTTTTTTGCATGCAATTTCATGTGTCCTTTTTGAATTCCTTCTGTTGCAAGGGCTTTCAAAGCGGCAAAGTTTTGGGCAAGCCCTACAGAAGCGATTATTTCAGCTAGTTCTGAAGCGGTTTTCACTCCTAACAATTTTACATTGATTTTTGCTATCGGGTGTGTTTTTGTTGCTCCGCCAACCAAACCAACAGCCATTGGCAATTCTATTTCACCTACAAGATTTCCGTCTTTGTTTTTATAGTATTTTGTCAAAGGCTTATATTTCCCGCTTCTACTTGCATATGCGTGAGCTCCTGCTTCAACAGCCCTGAAGTCGTTTCCTGTCGCAATTACGACAGCATCAACACCATTCATTATTCCTTTGTTATGGGTACAAGCCCTGAATTCATCATTAGCTGCAAATTCATATGCGTCAAGTATTTTTTCAATTGTTTCAAACCCTAATTTTTCAATATCTTTTTGGTTCGGGTTTTTTATTCCATTTTTTTTTGCAAAGTCGTTGCCAAGACTTTCTTTAGTCCAAATAGCTTTAGCTTCGACAATTCTGTGTATTGCAAGGTTGCTGATTATTCTAAGCCTGGCTTCTCCGCCTGTAATTTTTTCAACTTCTGGGGAGATTCTTTCACACATTGTATTGACGGCATTGGCTCCCATTGCATCCCTGACATCAACAAGCAAATGCATTATAATCATTTTTCCTCTTTGTGTCTCTATTTCCCTTGCTTCTATTTTTTTTGCGCCGCCGCCGAATTTTACAAGAGTTGAATCTATTGCATTGGCTTTTTCAAGCAGTTCTTTTTCTTTTTCAAGAATTTTTTTTATTGTCTCTTTCGTGTTTTTTACATTTACTATTTGTATTTGCCCTATCATTATCGGCTCTGTTGCCTTGGCAGTGAAGCCTGAACTTAGTTTTGCCGCGTTGCTTGCCGCCGCAACAACGCTTGGTTCTTCCAACGCAAAAGGTATTAAATATGATTTTCCGTTTATTTCAAAGTTTGTTGCAATTCCAAGTGGCATTGGGAATGTGGAATATACATTTTCAATCATTCGGTTTGCTGTTTCAAAATCCAATGCCCCGAATTTTTCAAGAATTTGCATTTCCTCGTTTGACAGTTCCCCAAAATTTTTTACAATTTCAAGTCTTTCTTGTAGGTTTTTTTCATAAAATTTTTCTATTTTTGAGTTTTTCACTTTGGAACACCAATCCTGTTCTAAAACTTAAAATGGTTGATTTAATTTTTTCAAGTATTCTTCAACCACTTTTGTTCTTGTTTTTTTCTTTGCAAAACCAGCTTTCAACAAATCCGAGGACTTTGATTTGCTTTTGATGCTTTTGCCAGTAAAATATTCTTTTACTATTTTCAATCTGGCTTCCATTTTTGCTTTTCCCGTTTTGAGCAATTCTTTAGTCTTTTCATCAATCATTAAAACCATTGTGTGGCGTGCCAATATAAAAATCTTTCGTCTTTTGTCAAGCTAAAAATTGACAATTGTCGTAAATCAGTTCTTTGTTCCTAACAAAACATGTTTCCCTTTTTCAAGCTCTATTTTGTTTTTTATTTTGAACCATTTTTGTCCATCAATTACCGCTTCTGCTTTCATTTTTTCAAACCCAGCAATAACAATTTTTTCATGGTCATTTATTACAAGAGGTCTGTGCTTCCAATCAACAGGGTTTATTGGAACCACTACAAAAACCGATGCGTTGCCTTTTACTATAGGCCCGCCGGCAGAAAGAGCATGTGCAGTGGAACCTGTGGGAGTTGCTATTATAAGTCCGTCGCCAGCCTCGTTTGACAAATATTTTCCAATTTCAATAGTGTAATGCAAAAGCCTTCCGGATTTTTCAGGAACAATTAATACTTCATTCAAAGCTTCTCCAACTATTTTGCCGTCTATTTTTGCTAATATTCTTGTTCTTTTTTCAAATTTTATATTTTTTGAAATAATATCTTCAATTGCCTTTTCAATTTCGTCTTTTTGATAGGCTTGCAGAAAACCCTTGCTTCCGCAATTTATTCCAATTACTGGAATTTCTTTTTTCAAAGAGTGGAAAGTCGAAAGAAGCGTTCCATCCCCGCCAAAACAAACAACTATGTCAGCAGAATTTCCAAAATTATTCTTTGACTTTCCCTTTATGTTGATAAATTTTTTGTCAATTTCAAAGTCTAGGTTTTTTGATTTGATAAAATTGATTGCCCTTAAACCGGTTTCGTAAGCTATTGAGTTTTGCCTTCGTCCAGTTATAAAAATCTTCATCAAATAAAATTCATTTGCTTATAATTAAATAGGTTTATCGTTTGTTGTAAATTAAAAAAATCAAGAAACCATAGCAAAAAACAATTTGAATTTAAAAAATAAAATTGCCTAAATTGGCTTGCAAAAATAAACCCAAAAAACTAAAAAATAAAACAAATTTCCTAAAAAACCCTCAAAAAAACGGTTAGCTAAAACAAAATTTGGCTTGAAAAACAGTCTGCCAATCATCTCAAAAAATGGCTAGCCAAGAAAAGACAAAATGCTATTTATTTTTATTTTTGGCGGAATTTTATAATCTGAATGTTGCCCAAAGCCAGAAAACCAATTAAGCCTTCAATTATTCCTAGACTTTTTAGGCCACGAAATGAGCCAAAAGTCAAAAAAAACCCACAAAAAGTTCTATCTTTAAAATGGCCTGGTAAAACAGTTTTTGCAAAATTTCATCCGCCTAGTGAAAAAATCAATTATCTTGAAAAATTTGCTGTCAAAGGCAGTAAACATCCTAACAAGCTCGTTAGAAATTCTGCCTTATTTGCAGAGTATTTTCGCTCCCCAGAATTTGAAAAATTTGTGTATGAGAATCTTCGTAAGCATCCTGTTGGTACGGTTGCGAAAATATACTCTGACAGAAAATTTAACGGTGGAAATGCCAAAATAATAATATATGTTAAAAAGACGGGGCAAGGTCCTGACAACTATGTAATACAAGATTATGAAATAGTTATTTGGAGTTCTGGAAATCCTCATGTAAAAGATCCTTCAAAGATTATTAACTTGCCTTCCAGTTTATTTAGTAAATTTAGAGACTTAACATATAGTCTTTCCTCAAATCCTAAATTGCCGCAAGATTTGGCAAAAGAATTATTGCCTTATTTTGAAAAAATAAAATCTCAAATACTTGTTTTCAGTTTGCCTTACCCTGAACAAAACCCTTACTTTTTTACAAAATTTACTATTAAAAGAGACAATGATAAACTCTTAATTGTAGGAATATCAACAAAAATTGTTACGTCCAGGCAAACCAATTTGTAAATCGCCATTTTTTTTGGCTTGCTTTCCTTTTAAATTCTTTTTTAGTGTTGTAAATAATATGTTTTCATAGAGGTGGCTTGATGGCAAAGTACGTGTACATGTTTGACGAATCAAAAAATCCTAATACTGAAGAATCGCAATTTCTTTTGGGAAACAAGGGGGCACAGCTTGCTGAAATGACTAATGCGGGACTTAAAGTGCCCTACGGATTTACCATAACCACTGAAGCTTGCAAGGAATTTTATAAACACAATAAAAAATGGCCAAAAGGGCTTGCTGAAGAAATAGCCAAGGCGATGAAAAGATTGGAAAAGAAAACCGGGAAAAAATTCGGGGATAAAAAAAAGCCTTTGTTTGTTTCGGTGCGTTCCGGTTCTTATGTTTCAATGCCCGGCATGATGGATACTGTGTTAAATCTCGGGATGAACGACGAAACAGTAATTGCTTTTGCAAAGCAAACAAAAAACGAAAGAGCTGCTTGGGATTCTTACAGGCGGTTTATACAAATGTTTGGCGATGTTGTAATGGGCATAGAGCACGCTAAATTTGAAAAGGCGCTTCACGAATTAAAAGAAAGAAAAGGAGTTAAGTTTGATACTGATTTGTCTACTGAAGACCTTAAGGAGTTGGTGGCTACTTATAAGGAAATAGTTTTGAAAGAAAAGAAAATCGGTTTTCCATCGGAACCTATGAAGCAGTTGGAAATGGGAATTAATGCTGTTTTTGGTTCGTGGATGTCAAACAGGGCAGTAAGCTATCGCAGGATACATAATTTGAGAAACGATGCCGGAACAGCAGTCAATGTCCAAGCAATGGTTTTTGGCAATATGGGGGAAAATTCTGGCACAGGAGTTGCTTTCACGAGGGATCCATCAACAGGGGAAAAAGTGCATTATGGCGAGTTTTTGGTAAATGCGCAAGGCGAAGACGTTGTTGCAGGCATAAGAACGCCTATGCCAATTGACGAAATGAAAAAAACCCATCCAAAAATGTATGCTGAATTGCTGAAGATTTATGACAAACTTGAAAAGCATTACCGTGAAATGCAGGATTTTGAATTCACTTTTGAAAACGGAAAACTTTACTTGCTTCAAACAAGAACCGGTAAAAGAACTGCGCATGCAGCAGTAAAGATTGCTGTTGACATGGTTAAAGAAAAACTGATAACAAAAGAAGAAGCTATTTTACGTGTAAAACCAGAACAACTTGACCAGCTTTTGCATAAACAACTTGATCCTGACGCGAAAAAGAACTCTGAGCCTATTGCAAAAGGAATAGCGGCTTCGCCCGGTGCTGCTGTTGGGAAAGTTGTTTTCACCGCAGAACGCGCAACAGAATTAGCTGGTTATGGCGAAAAAGTAATTTTAGTCAGAACCGAAACCAGTCCGGAAGATATAGAAGGCATGCATGTTTCACAAGGTTTTCTCACTGCAAGAGGCGGCAAGACTTCCCATGCGGCTGTTGTTGCCAGGGGAATGGGCAAATCTTGTGTAGCGGGTTGTGAAGATATAAGGGTTCACGAGTCAGAAAGAAAATTTGCGGTTCCGAAAAAGAATTTGGAATTCAGGGAAGGTGATTATATTTCTATTGATGGCGCAACCGGAGAAGTTTTCAAAGGAGAATTGCCATTGGTTGAACCAGGCCTTTCTGGTTCTTTTGGAGAATTAATGGAGTGGGCGGATTCTTTCAGGAAGCTTGAAATAAGAACCAATGCTGACACCCCTAAAGATGCTCTTGTCGCAAGAAACTATGGAGCCCAAGGAATAGGTCTTTGCAGGACAGAACACATGTTTTTTGAAGGCGAAAGAATAAAGTCTGTAAGAGAAATGATACTCGCTACGACGGAATCGGAAAGAAAAAAAGCTCTTTCTAAATTGTTGCCATTTCAAAGACAGGATTTTGAAGGAATTTTCAAAGCCATGGATGGCCTCCCTGTTATAATAAGATTGCTTGACCCCCCTTTGCACGAGTTTTTGCCGAAAGAGGAAGACGAAATGAAGGTACTTGCAAAAGAAATGGGCATAACTGTTGAGAAAGTAAAAGAAATATCTTCATCGCTTCATGAATTCAATCCAATGCTTGGTCATAGGGGCTGCAGACTCGGCATAACATATCCTGAAATCACGGAAATGCAGGCCACAGCAATATTTGAAGCAGCCCTTAACGTCGCCAAAGAAGGAGTAATTGCAATACCAGAAATAGAAATACCATTAGTGGGTAATATAAATGAATTCAGGGACCAAAAGGAAATAATAAAACAAACAGCAAAAAAACTCGGAGTAGAAGGGAAAATAAAGTACAAAATAGGCACAATGATTGAAGTTCCGAGAGCCTGCATTGTTTCTGCAGAGCTGGCTAAAGAAGCCGAGTTTTTTTCATTTGGCACAAACGATCTTACACAAACAACCTTAGGGTTTTCAAGGGATGATGCAGGCAAATTCATCAAGCATTATTTGGAAAAAGGAATTTTTGAAACAGATCCGTTTGTTTCAATTGACCGCCAAGGAGTAGGAGTGCTAATGAAAATGTGTGTTGACAACGCAAAAGCGGTTAATAAAAAAATAAATATAGGGATTTGCGGCGAACACGGCGGGGACCCTAACTCTATTGAATTTTGCCACTTGATAGGTCTTGATAATGTTTCATGTTCGCCTTATAGGGTTCCAATTGCAAGGTTGTCTGCAGCGCAAGCATCTATAAAAGAAAAAACGGAAAAAAAGAAAAAAAATTGATTTTCAATTAAGTTTATTTGAAAAACCCAAAAATAAAATTTTTGATCTCGTCAATGAATGACAATAAACCAGCCACAATATTTATTGTAGTGCTGTTGATTTTGCCTTCGTTAGTTATGCCATTATACTTTATTTCGCCAGATGAAATAGACTTGACTAATTCGCTAATCGGCTCTTTAGAATTATAAATTTTTAAAAGAGTTGCTTCGTTCAACCTAACTTCCAAATCAGCGTCCATTCTGGCACCTTTTGAAATTTCGTCAAAAGTTTTGTTGTTAGTCTTGGCATAAAATTCTTTCACCAAACCCTCATCCGAGGTTATGTAGACGTTGATTTTTTTGTTGGCGAAAATTAAAATCAATTCATTTGGAACTTTGCTTGTTTGTTCGTTTATTGTAGAAAGAATTTCTTTTTTTAAATGGTTGTTGTTGTCAAAATAATTGTCCAAGTTTGGCAAAGTTTCCAAAGCCAAAGTAACCAATGCCGACAAAACCAACAAAACACAGATTAGTGCCAGTTTTTTTTCATTTTTTTGCATGTTTATTAATAACGACTTTTGGTTATATAATATTTATTGTCTTTTCCAGTCAAATTATTTTTGATTTAACCATAGTCAATTTCCAACTACTGAAAATGTGATGACAATTTCATATTCATTTCTTCATGAGGATTTGACCGAAGCCTTGTTGTCTGGCTTCCATTATTGTAAAAATGAATCGCTGATAAGTTGCTTTTTGACGTGATAATTTATCTGCATTAGCATTATCTTTATTTGGGATTCGCCTGAAACTTTAACTGCAAGTTGTTGCAATTCAGCTCTTTGTGTATTGTTCGCTTATTATTTCGTTAAGGTTTTGTAGAAATTCGTTGAGTTTTTCTTTTTTTATTTTCAAACCGGCGGCTATTGCGTGCCCCCCTCCTTCGTTCCCTTCTCCTAGTTTTTCACAACTTTTTCTGAATGCTATTCCAAGGTTTAAACCCATTCCAACTAGTTCGTTTGTAGCCCTGCCGCTAATTTTTAAATACCCGTCTTTATTATGCGCTATTGCAATAATAGGTTTTCTTGTTTCAATAATTCCCGAGCCATAAAGCATTCCAGCAACTATTCCAATGATTGACTCAGAAATTTTTTCACCAGCGTCAAACCAATAAAATTCTTTTTCTTCCGAAATTCCGTTTTTTGCAACAAAGTCTATCCCTTCCCTTAATTGTCTTCTATGTTCAGCCATCAAGTCAATCGCCATGGAATAATTGCTCCCTCTGTCGCCCAAGCATACTTCTATTGCAATGTCAGCCATTCCATGCCTTCCGCAGGCATTGCAAAGAGTTGAAAATTCTTTTGCCTCGTAAAGCGGGCTTTTTTTGTCTTCGCTTGGAAAAAGATATACTTCGCCGAACAATTCGGATATTTTCCATTCTGGCAAGTTATGTTTTTGCAAATGCAATATTAAAGCTGTTGCCAATTCTTTTTTTTCTTCAAAGCTCAAATCCGAATAAGTTCTCCATCTGTCCCCGTCTTTAAGTTCTATTCCGTTTTCCTGTAAAAACTTTCTTGCGTTTTCCTGGTTTGCCGTTATTTCAGGAATTATTGGCGAGGTACTGAATTCAAGGAATTGAATCAAAGGTCTTGTTATTCTGCCGTACAATTTTAGGTCGTTTTCTATTTTTACAATTCCTGCATTTACTCCTTTCTTTGCTAGTTCACTATTCAAGCCTATTAATTTTCCTTTGAAATCCTGAACGTCGCCAACAGCCCCAACAATTGCTAGTTGTATTAGATCTATATTTTTTTTATCCAGTGTTTCTGCAAACAAGTAAGATATTCCTGAAGCGCTTATTTCATTTCCGCCATTAATTCCATAATCAAACGGCGAGAAATGGTTAGGGTGTTGCACATTTGTGCGTTCATGATGGTCAAATACAAACAAATTTTCTCCGAATTCTTCCTTAAGATATGACAATTGTCCGGACCCAAAATCCACAAAAACATAATTTTTGCCAAGTCCTTTTATTTCGTTTATTGTTTCTTTGTAAAGTTGTTTTATCCAAATTTTTTTTACTGATTTTCCAAGCCTTGATAAAGCCTTGAACATTATTGCTCCTGCACTGCAACCGTCCGCATCATAATGATGCACTACAACAAAATCGTCCAGTGCTTTGACTTTTTCTGAAAGCTCGGAAAGTTTTTCATATGCATTCATATTTTTGCCTTTTGTGACTATTCTTTATGCTTTGCTTGATTGTTTTTTTAAATTTGCTCATGCTTAAGTGCCAATGTTAAATTACAACAGTTGAATCAACAAATTGGCTGACTATTTTATAAAAACCATCATAATCCTTTTCGTCTATTCCAAAAAGAATCACCGAAACCTTTAAACTTTGGCTTTTTGAAATCATTAAATGCAAGAATTTTTTTACCGCTTCCGCGTTATTGTAGAGCAATAATGACGATATTGAATCAATTATTATTACATAATTTTGTTTTTCATTGTTTTTTGATAAGTTGTTTTCTATTAGCTCAAGGCATTCTGCAAGTTGTGTTGCGGAATCCAATTTTGCATAATTTTCGTTTGAAGAACTTTTGCCTGAAAACATATCAATTACAAAAATTTTTTTTTGCGATTTTTTGTCCGTTTTTTCCAAAATTTTTTCAGCAGTTTCATTAATGCTTACAAATATTGTTTTCTCCCATTTAGTATTTGCGGCATTTAAAAAAGAATTTTTTATTGGTTTGTACGATTCTGGTTTCAAAATTAAAAGTATGCTGAACGATGATTTGAATTCTTTTAAGATTTCCATTGCTTTTGCTTCTATTTGCTTGTTCTTGTCAAGAGCAGCAATTATTTTTTCTTCACTCCATTCGTCTGCCATTAATCCACCTCGTCAAAAAGTTCGGCTCTTGAAAGCACTTTTATTCCGTTGTTGTCAATTTTTACCGGTTTTAGACTTTCTGTTATTTCAGTATTCCTCATTTTTAGCACTGCTATGCTTCTTACGAACCTGTTTTTTATTCTTGTATGAAATAAAAGTATTACTCCGTCAGCAACGTATTCTTCCAAACCATAAAGTGAAGATTCTTTTTCCAAAGTCAATTCGTTTGTTATTATTGTAGTCACGCCAAGCGTTTTAAGCATTTTTCCAAGGGAAACTATTCTTTTTCTTGCATCCAATTCTCTTTCAAAAAACAATCTGAATATGACTCCCGGATCAATAACAACTCTTTTTGCTTTTCTTGCCTTGACATTGTCTTCAATTGCGGCTTTGAGCCTTTCGAAGTCGTACAATTCTATAGTTATTATTGATAATTTTCCTTCATCAACCAGCTTTTTTAAGTCCCAACCAAATTCTTTTGCACCTTCAAATATGGTTTCTTCAGTTTCTTCCAATGAAATATACACTGCGTTTTCATTGAATTGGGTGATGCCGTAATACAAGTATTGCCAGCAAAGAACTGTTTTGCCGCTACCTGGGTCACCACTCAATACAACCAAATTCCCTTTCGGTATGCCGCCCCCCATCATTTCATCCAAGCCTTGAACCCCGGTTTTTACTCTTTCAAATTCCACTCTTTCACTTGTTTTTGCGGTTTCGTGTTCGTGCATATGTATCTAAAGACATTTATATCGGTTAATTATACTTATTGTTTAGTAATTTGAATGTTTTATTAAACATGAGTGGTATTTAATGGTGGAAAACAAAGCCAGGCTTGTGGATGCCACTAAAAGGCTTCTTCAATCAGGAACCTCCGAAGATGAGGCCATAAAAAGCATGACAGAAGTGGGGCTTTCTTATGAAGAAGCCAAGTCAATTGTTGAAGAAGCAAAAAACCTGGCAAATTCACCAGAGAGCAAAAAAATGGAGCTGCCAGAAGGTGTTGTAGAGAAAGAATCTATTTCATCAGCCAACACGCAAGGTTCTATTTACGGAACCCAGTCTCAAGAAATAGGCGTTTCTCTGTCAAAACCATACAATCGCATAGGTCTTTCCGAATTCAGAAAAATTTCTCCTGTTTTTGTCAGTGATTTTGACAGATTGATAGAAAAAGGAGGTTTGAAACGTGGCGACATCATGTTGCTTTCTGGAAGTTCAGGAACCGGAAAAACAACATTTGCAATACAATCAATTTATACTGCTGCGAAAGTAAAAGGTGAAAAATGTATTTATATTTCGCTTGAAGAGTCTCCTGAAAAGGTCAAAGAAAATATGGCTGCTTCTTTTGGTTGGGATTTGGTTTCTCTTGAAAACAAAGGTTTTATTTCCATGCACAAAATAGACCCGCTTGCCATAGTAAGGGCAATGGAAGCCAATTTAACAAGCGAAAAAGGCGACCTTTATATTCCGCCTGAACAATTTAAATTGCCATTTCTTTTTGATTTGCCTTTCAAGCCTGACAGGTTGGTTTTTGACAGCCTTTCTTCTCTCTCTTTAGCATTTGCAGAAAATACAAACGGTTTCAGGCAATACACTTCTAAACTTTTTGAAACAATTTCAAGTTTTGGTGCCTTGAATATAATAATAGATGAAACTGCAAGGGTTCCAGGAAATTATCATTTGACAGGCATGCATGAATTGCTTGCTGACAGCCTTGTAGCACTTTACAGCCTCAAAACTCACAATAGGCGGGAAAATGTTTTGGAAATAATAAAAATGCGTGGCACTGGGCACTCAAAGAGGCTTGTTCCATATAAAATAACATCAAAAGGGTTTGAAATTTACGCAGATCAGGAATTTTTCTACGAGGATTGATTTTTTTTGACATTTTTTTAAGTCGTTTTTTTTAATTTGTTTTTTTGTGAGCTATTTTTTTTGTGGCTTGGTTTTTTTTTGCGAGCCAATTTTGTTTTTTTTTGAGCCAGTTTTTTTTGACAATTTTTTTTCATGATTTTTTTTTGAACTTTTTTTAATTTTTTTTGTGAGCCTTTTTTTTAGACAATTTTTGTTTTTTTTTTGTAAAGATTTTTTTTTATCAGCCGTTTTTTTTTGTTATTTTTTTTGTTGGTTGTTTTTTTTGTGAGCTATTTTTTTTGTGGCTTGTTTTTTTTTGAGCCAGTTTTTTTTTGAATTTATTTTGCCAACCATTTTTTTGACAATTTTTTAATTTTTGATTTGTTTTTGTTTCATTCGTCTTGTTTAAGTTTTTTGAGTCTTTCTTGCATTTCCTTTCTTTTTTCGTTGATTTCCTTTTCAATTTCCGAAATTTTTTCAAGCTGGTTGTTAAGTTTGGCAAGCTTTTCCTTAGTATAACCTTCTTCATCAGTCATTCTTTTCAAAGCCATTTCAACTTGCTCCCTTTCTTCTGATATTTTCTTATATTCGTCTTCGCTTTCTGCCAAAGCTTTTTGAAGTTCTGCAGCCTCAAGCCGTTTTCCCAAACTTGAAATGTGTTTTTCCATTGCAGAAATATGTTCTAATAATTTTCTGTCCAACTCGTCTTTTTCCAAGTTTGTTGCCTGGGTTTCTTCAAGTTTTTGCCTTAAAGCATCAATTTGTTTTGAAAACAACGAAATATTTTCTTCCTGTGCCAAAAAATTTTTTTTCATTTCTTCAATTGCTTGTTTCATTTCATTTGTTTTTTGCGATTCAATTGTTTTTTTAATTTCTTCGCCAAGTTGCGCCTTTTCATCGTGTTCCTCTATTTTTTTGTATAATTCAGTCATGTGTTGTTCAATTTCGCTTATCTTTTCGAGCCCTGCGAGTTTGGTTTTCACTTCATCAATCATTTGCTTTACTTTTTCTTTTTCCTCATGTTCTTTTTCCCTTACAAGTGCATTATTTTTTTCCATTTCGTCTATTTCGCTTTTTATTGCTTCCAATTCCTTTCCAAAATTTTGAGCCATTTCTTCGTATTTGTCGCTTTTTTGCGCTTCGGAAATCCTTTTTGAAAGGTCATCAATTTGCCTTGAAAATTCTTTCATTGCTTCAGTTTGCGCTTCAATTTCCTCTTTCGTTTCCTTTCGAAGTTTTGATTCCAATTCAAGCACCATGTTGTTCAATGCTTTTACTTCTTGTTCAAGAGATGTCACTCCTTCAAGATTTTTCAGTTTGACTTTCATTTCTTGTATTGATTCATTCAATTCCGATTCTTTTTTCGCTTCAATATTTTTTCTCAGTTCTGCGCTCAATTGCGCTTTTTCATCTATTTCCTCTATTTTTCTGTAAACCTCTTTGATTTCTTCTTCAAGTTTTGAAACCGTTTCCATTTTTTTTAATTTTTCCTTTACTTCTTCAAGAGTTGCACTAATTTCTTTGTATTTATTTTTTTCATTTTCTGTCAATCCTTCAATTTTGTTTATTTTTTCTTTCATGCCTTCCAGCTTTTCCAATTTTTCTTTTAAATAATTCAAATCTTTCCACATCAAATTGTTTTTTTGTGAATCCTTGATTTTTCTTTTCAAAGCCTGTATTTCAGCCATGAATATTGCCGGTTCCGAATTAAGGCGTGCAGTTTTATAATTTTCCAATTCTTCATCTTCATCGTACCATTTTTGTCTTTTTATTGATTCTATTTCAAATCCGGGAAATTGCTCTGAAACAAATTCTTCAAGATTGTTTGCTTTGTCAAAAAATGGTCTCAATTCTTTTATAACGTCTTTTTTTGAATCTCCGGCCAATACGGTGAAATAAGCGTCTATTCCGGAAGCCCTTATTTTTCCAATTATCGAGCGCACAAATCTTGAAACCGTTTTTTCGTTTTCATATATCAAAAGGGTTGAAATCGAGTCAAAAAGAATGGCTTTTGCTTTCCAATTATTTATTCCTTGCATTATTGCAAGACTTAATTCTATGAGTGCATTAGGGCTTGCTACAAAAATGCAATTTTCATATTTTTTTTGATTGACGTTTTTTGATCCTAAAGTCAGAGTATCTATTATAACAAATTTTTTTTTCTCTATTTTTTCTTCATAAAACCTGTTTTCCATTTCTTCTATGGTTTCGTTTAGTGCAACGTACATGTTTTTTTCATAATCATAAGCCATTTTTTTTAAAAGTATTGAAATCCCCTTATCGTAATTTCGGTTTTCAAGAATTAGCAAAGATACTTTCGAATTGCCATTTGTTTCATATTCGGTCTTTTCAGTTTCATTATAGTTGCTTTTATCAGTCTTTTCATCAAGCAGTTTTGCAGTATTTTTTATGAATTTTGTTTCTTCAATTGCATCTTTTATTTCTTTTTGGTCTCCGCCTTCTTCTTCCACATTATTTTTTTCTTTGTTTTTCTTGACTGGATTTTTTTCATCTAAAGGCGATTCCACTATTATTTCGTTTACCTTGCCTTTTCCGTCAGTTTTCAATTCAGGTATAAATGTTTGTATTTCTTTGTTTTCTATTTGTTTTTCCTTTTCTTTTTCAGTGCCAATCAATTTTGAGAATATGGCTAAAATCGGCTTTTTTTCTTGTGGCTCGTTTTTGCTTTTATTTTCATCCATTTTTACACCATAGAGTCGATTAAGGCATTTATTGTTTCCAAATAACGTAGTTATTACCGCTAAAAAACATATCGCTCTTTGTCTTTTGGTATTTTTATCCGTTTTTTTGTGCAGCACTTATTTCTTGCCTTATTTTTTTTAATTCCGGTTCCAAATGAGTCATTTTTTTTGTATAAACGTTTTTGTCTATTTTTCCATTTATGAAATATTCTGTTTGAAGGTTTTTTATTTCCGTAATTATTTCAGCTTCTCTTTTTTTTAGTTCGTTTATTTTGTTTTTGTGTTCAATAAACAAAAATCCGTGCCAAATCAAAATTAATGCAATTGTTCCTAATATTGCTACTAATAAACTGTTTTGAAGGAGCCAACTTGTTAATGTAATTCCGGTTATTGTTAATTCAAATTTTTCTTCAACGAGGTTGCCATAGCCGTCGTCTAAATATATTTTTACAGGCAGTGTTCCTTCATCTTTTTCGCCTACTAAGTATTCGCCCTCATATAATCCTTTATCTATTGCTTTTAGCTGTATCGGCTTTGATTTTATTTCCGCGTAAATATTATCAGTTATTACCGGTTCTGTGTTTTCATATTCAGCTTTGACGTTGAATATTATTTTTTCCCCTATTTCAAAATTTCCTGAATTTTTGTTTGCCAAATAAACTATTTTTTCCGATCCAACTTGTTTTGATTTTTTTGTTGTTATTTCCAGGTTAATTTTTGAATTCGTTATCTTGAAAGATTCTTCGTCAGATGCTTCAACTCCTTCGCGTTCAGCTATAACCTTGACATACATTATTCCTGGCTTGATTTGGTTGGGTATTTGGAAAAACCCTTCATATGTTCCTATTCCTATATCTCTCATTGGAAAGGTTACTCCTTGTGAATTTTCTCCCCGCATTCTTGCGTCGAAAATTTTTTTTCCTGAGTTGTCAAATACTGTTGCACTTATTCTGACAAATGAACCTTTTTTGTATTCTTTTTGCGAAAATTTTTGTAATTCAACATACAATCCTGTTTTTTTCTTGTTTTCTTGGTTTTGTTGAATTTCCTTGGTTTTGGCTTCGCCGTATAAGCAATAACTTGAACAGCTTCCAGGCTTTATGCATTCGCCTAATTTTTTTTCTGTGCAGTCTTTTTTTTCGTTGCATGAAATAGTGCAGCCTTCATATTCGTTTCCGCAAAATGATTTGTATGTGTCTGGAAAGAAGCATATGTCAGTGGTTGAAGCGTTATTGTCTTGGCATTCAGTCGGGCTTCTGCAAATTATTGGTGGCAATCCGTATGCGTCAAAAAGTATTGCCCCTGTCTCGCGTATTCCTTTTATTGAGTAGATTTCGTTGTTTGGAGCGCTCCAAGAAGTTTCCGAGTCTTCTTCGAATTTGTCTAAAAGGAATTCCGCCGAATCTTTTTCCCCTGACAATTCAATCAAAATTTTTAGCATGTTTGATTTTTCAAGTATGTAGCTTTCTCCTATCTCGGCTGTGGCTTCGAATGGCTTTTCATTTATGATTTCTGTCCATTGAGAAGATGCTATTTTGGTTTCATTGTTTGAATTGGGGTTAAAATCAATAATGTTGAACCTTAATTTTCCAGAGCCTTTGATTTTGGAAATCCATAAATATGCTTTGCCAGACAATTTTATGTCGGTTTGAAGAGGCTCATGATAAAATTCCACAGTTTTATTTTTCTGGTTTAATTCTATTTTGGTTTCATTGACAAATTCTGTCGGCTTTCCTTCAGAAATTGAATTGTGAAAATTTCCGTTTACCAATATTTGGGTGTCTTCTCCCCTGAGCCAAAAAACGTCCCATGCAAATACGCATGGTAAAAACGCAATAACCAAGACAATTGTCAATATAAGTGCTGATAAACGCATTGTTATCAGATATATAACCTGTCTTTCCCTTTTAAAAATCTATTAAAACCACATAAATTAGGTTATACTACTTATTTTTAGCTGAATATGCTTTAATAGGCATCAATTCACCAATTCATTCGGCTAGTTTGATTCCTTTAGGGTAAAATTCTTTTACTTCCATGAGAAATTTTTTCTTTATTTCTTCTAAATCCTTTTCGGTTTTGCCTTCCATTCTTAAAATCAATTTTGGTTGGGTATTTGAGGCTCTTACAAGGGCCCACCCGTTAGGAAATAAAACTCTTGCCCCATCTACATCAATTATTTTGTATTTTTTTGAAAAATGTTTTTTTGCTTTTTCAACGAAAGCGAATTTTTCCGAGTCTGGAAAGTCAACTCTATATTCCGGGGAAGCAAAGTAATCCGGTTGTTCTGAAACCATTTCGCTTATTTTCATTTTTGATGCTGATGCTATTTCAATTACTTTTGCAGCCGCAAGCAAAGCGTCGTCAAAGCCATACCAGTCGTTTGCAAAGAACATATGTCCTGACATTTCGCCCGCAAGAATAGCTTTTTCTTTTTTCATTTTTTCTTTTATTAAACTGTGCCCTGTTTTCCACATTAATGGTTTTCCGCCAAGTTTAGAAATCCATTCTTCCAATCCTTGCGAGCATTTTACTTCAAAGATTATTGTAGAACCTGGTTTTTTTGCCAATTCGTGTTTTGCAAGTATTCCAAGAAGCTTGTCGCCGAAAACAAGTTTGCTTTTTTCATCAACAATTCCTATTCTATCAGCATCGCCATCAAAAGCAATTCCTAAATCAGCCTTTTCTTTTACAACTTCTTTTTCAAGCTCAACAACATTTTTTTCTTGGCTTGGGTCAGGAATATGATTCGGGTATCCTTGCAATTTTTCACAAAAAAGTTCTTTTACTTCACAACCAAGAATTTTCATAAGTTTTGGTGCAAGCTCTGATGCCATGCCGTTTCCCGCATCAATCACTACTTTTAATTTTCTTTTGACATTAACCCGCTTTGCTATTTCATTCAAATATTCATTATCAATGTTTATTTTTGAAACATCGCCTCTTCCATCTAAAAATTTTCCAGATTGAGCAATTCTTTTCAATTTTTGTATGGCTTTGCCATGTATTGCTTCTTTTCCAACAAGTATTTTGAATCCATTGTATTCAGGCGGATTGTGGCTTCCTGTCACATTTATTCCGCCGTCCTTGTCAAGATAATTGACTGCAAAATAAAGTTCAGGTGTCGTGGCTTCGCCTATTAATATAACTTTAAGTCCGGTGCTTGTAATTCCTGAAACCAATGATTTAAGAATTCTTGGGCTTGTTTCTCTGTTGTCATTTCCTATTACTACTTCTTTTCCGCCTTTTTGTAAAACCATTGTCCCATAGGCTTTGCCAATTTTAACAACTACTTCGTCGGTTAGGTCAGTTTCCCCTAAACCTCTTATGTCATATTCCCTGAAAATTTCCGCGTTCATAAAAGAAACTTTACAATAAAACTTTAATTAACCATAGGCTATAAACCGTTAAATTGCACTTTTTAAATACACTAAATTTTTATTGAATTCAATCATTATTATATAATGCTTGTTGCGATTACTGGCAATTTAGGTTCAGGAAAAAGCACTCTCAGGCGGGCTTTTGAAAGGCTTGGTTATGCAACTTATGATTCTGATGAAATAGTTTCCGATATTTACAAAAAGCTGGAGATAATAAAATTAATAGGTGATGAATTTGGGCAAGATGTGGTAGTTAACAGAAAAGTAGACAGAAGCCTTCTTGCAAAAAAAGTTTTCAACAGTTCAATTAAACTTAAAAGGCTTAACCAAATAATTCATCCAATTGTAATTCAAAAAATTTCAGAAATCAACCACGTGGGAGATATTTGTTTTGTTGAAGTGCCATTGCTTTTTGAAGCCAAGATGGAGCGGCTTTTTGACAAAATAATTTTGACATACGCGCCGCATGAAGTTTGCAAGCAAAGAGCCTTGAAATCTGGCTTTGCCGAAGAAGAATTTGAAAAAAGAGTGGCATTTCAATACACTTTTGACAGGGTTTCAAGAGCAGCTCATTTTGTAGTTAATACTGACGCAAATATTTCAGAGATTAGCATTAAAGCAAAACAAATAGCTTCAGAGTTGTCGCAGCATGTTAAAAATTGGAAGGGTTTTTAAATGAAGGCGATTTATCCAGGTACTTTTGACCCAATTACTTTTGGACACATTGACGTTATAAAGCGCGGTTCCAAAATTTTTTCCAAATTGGTTGTTGCAATAGCAGAAAACCCAGTAAAAAAACCTTTATTTTCAGCAAGGGAAAGGGAAGAAATGGTTGTTGAAAGCGTTAAAGGAATCAAAAATGTCGAAGTAAAAATATTTGACTCTTTGCTGGTTGATTTCATGAAAAAAGAAAACGCCAACATAATTCTTCGTGGCTTGAGGGAAACCAGCGATTTTCCTTTTGAATTCCAACAAGCAATAGTAAATTCTTTGATAGGCAAAGATATTGAAAGCGTATTCGTAATGACAAGCCCCGATTACTTTTATATCACTTCAAGCGTTGTAAAAGAAATAGCTTCATATAATGGAGACATAAGCAAATTCGTTCCTGAAAAAGTGGAAGAAAAATTAAAGCACAAATTTAAGAAATCCTAACCAAATAGTTTATATATAAGAAAATCCTATTTACAACAAAGGCTTTATAATGAAAAGCCGTAAGGGAGGGAAAAAATGATTAGTAACAAAAGAGGTCAATCAGCACTTGAATACCTTATGACATACGGTTGGGCGCTGATTGTCATTGTAGCAGTTATTGCTGCATTGTACTTTATAATACCAAAAACATCGACTACTTGTACAGGATTAACCAACAACATGACTATTAAAGGTTACAAGTTGGATAATACAGGTTTGCAAGTTGAAATAGCAAACGGAAGCGGTAAGACAATCACAAATGTAGCATTGACAGCTACAAGGACTTCCGGGACAGGCGATCTTGCACCTGCATCACGTTCTGGCTCTGTGAGTCCAGGTGAAAGCTTCACATTGACTCTCACCGGAACTCCAGCAGGAAATGTAGCTTATAACTTGAATTTGGGTTATAATGACGGCACATTTGACCAAAACGCTACAGGAAGCTGCAGCGGCCAAGTATAAATTTTATAATAAAATAAAATTGCTCCCGAAAGGGAGCAATAACCTATTTTTTTTGCAAAGTTGCAATAATAATTTATGCGTTTAAAATTTAAAATTGTAAAAAATTGGGTTTTAATCACAAATTGTTACGATTATATAAATAAGTTATTCATTTATTATAGCATTATGAAAACTTATAATTCATTTTTTTTTATTTTCTTAGCAGTATTATCTTTTGTTTTTTTTTCAACCACGACTATTTCAATTCCCACAACAGGTTTTGTTCCATACCCGCCTACTCCGAGCGATATTGATATAACTGAACTTGACCCTGAAACAGTTTTATGCGGAAATAATATTTGTCAATCCGGTGAAAATTGCAGTAATTGTCCGTCAGATTGCGGTTCATGTGTCAATCAAACACAATCAAACACAAACCAATCCCAGCAAAGCGGAATACAAAGTGGCACAGGTTCAGGTTCTTCTGGCGGTTCCGGCATAGTGGAAAGTCCAAGTGTCACTCAACCAATAAAAAAGATTTCTAATGTTGATTTGTTGCTTGAAGACTTAAAAAGCGGGAAAGACAAAAATCTTTCTTTAAATCTTGAAAACGGCAACGCCCCTTTAGACGCCTTAATTGAATTGAAAATATCTTATAAGAATAAAGTGGTTCATTCAGACATCCTAAAATTGAAAAATGTTCTGCCAAATGAAACCACAAATGCAAGTTTTAAAAAACTCTGGAAGCCAGCTTCAGAAGGCGAGTATGTTGCGCTTGTAACTGTTTATTCCACAGACAAAAAAATAAAGTATTATTCTTTGGAAAAAAGAATCGATTTTAATGTTTCCGGAACCCAAGTGGCAAACGATTCAAACAAACTTTCAGGGAAAAAACCAATCAAGCCTGTTATTGTTTCCGATGATAAAAACAAGCAAACACAAGGAGAATTTAAAAATCAAGGGCAAGGCATAATAAGCATAATGGATTTGTTGTATCCTGTTGTAATTCTTGGAATTATAATTTTGTTGGTTGTTGGTGTTTGGAAATTTTTTCCGAATTTATTCAAATCATGATTTTTTTTAAGTTATAAGATTTTTGAATACTGAAAGCAAAACCGCTCTTGTTGAATAGAAAATTATTAATGAAATAATAATCATCGGGATAATCATTTTAACTCCGTTTATTTCCTTGCCCGTATTTATTACTCCTATTGTGAGAGAAGCAAAAAAACTTGTCATTATTAGCATTATTACGGAAAATTGTATTATGAATTCTATGCTGACAAACTTCCTTTTTCCGGATGCAAATTGAGATATTAAAGATAAATTTCCTTGCATGTTACTTTGCCCCGTGGTTTTGCTTGTTGTCATTTCAGGTGTTTTGCTTATTTGAGTTGTCAGAACTTGCACTATGAAAGAGCTTACTCCAAAAAGCAACGGGCCCCCTATGCTTGCCGCAAAAATTATTAGTATTACATATATTGAAATATTCGCTTTTATTTCCTCTTTTATTGCTTGTTCGTTTTTCAAATCATCTGACAGTTGGTAAAGAAGGTCTGCCATTTGGGCTCCGCTTTTTATTCCTTCAGAGATAAGCCACATTGTTTTTTCAACCACTGTTGAATTTATTGCTTCGCTTATTCCTAACAATGCCTTTTCAACTCTTTCACCAGTAGAAATGCGTTTACTTGCATTAAGCAGTTCCACTTGTATCGGGCCAAATTCCGGTCTTGCGGCTACAAAAAGCGCCCTTTCAGTTGTTAATCCGCTTTTCATGTTTGCCGCCACTAGTTGAAGAGCATCAGGTAGGACATTTTCCGCAATCCTTCCTTTTGATTCGGATTTAAGTCGCATTAAAACAAAAGCCAAAATAAATGTTGATAAGAAAAAAACAATGAAAGTCACGAGAAAATCAATTTTGAAAAATCTATTCAAAATTAATCCTGCGCCTATTCCTCCAAGAAGTCCAAAATAAAACAAAAAACCTATGAATTTTTCAGGCCTTATTTTCAAGCCATTATATATTATTTCTTTTTTGTAAGCTTCATAGACTTTTTTAGGAATTAATGATGAAAACCCTTCATACATTTTTAATCACCAAGAAGGCTTGGTCTGGCTGATTTTATCATGCCAAGGAACATGAATTGCCCCAAAGCCAAAAATCCGAACAAACCCCAAAAAACCGTTTCATTTATTGTCATGCTTGGGAAAGTTGAAAGTATTATCAAAAAGGTTATTCCGAGGGCGGGTATTATTGCTCCAAGCATCATATACATCAAGGAAAAAAGTTTGAGCGTATTGCCGTATTTTTTCACTTGATTGGCTTTTTCTTTTGAAAGCCCGTCTACAAGGCTTTGCATTATTGTACTTATGTCTCCACCTGACTTCAACCCGTTAACAAGTTGCCATATTGCCCTTCTAAAATAAACCGACGGGTTGTTTTCAGCCATTTCTTCAAGCGCCACGTTTTGATATGTTCCAGTTTGTATTTTTCTTACCGCTTTGGAAAATTCTTTGCTTAATTCGCCATTATTTCCTTGTGCAACCAGATTAATCGCATCAAAAAGAGTTACTCCGGATTTTATTTCAACCAATATTGTTCTAAGTCCAAACAAAAGGTTTCTTTCAATTCCTCTTATCTTTTTTTTTGCTTGTATTGCAGGATAAAAAGCTATTTGGATTGCCACCAGAATTCCTGCAAAAAAACCCCCAAGAATGCCTATTATAAAAGAGTTTTTTGGTTGAAATTGCATCGCAAATAAATAACAAATTAAAAATCCAAGTATTAAATAAATAAAAAATCCCAGTGCTATAATCGCGCTATATCTTTCTTTTTGTATTTCAAAATCCGCTTGAACCAAAGATTCTTCCAATTTCGGAAAAAATTTTGAGACGACACCGCCTACGCCAAGAAAATTGTTTGTCACAGCCATAATGATTTGTGACGGAATCGGCATAAAAGGTATTTTTCCTAAATTTTTTTTGTTCATATGAAATCAGGTTTGAGGTTTCTTTCAACTATTCTGGAAATCTCTTTTTCATCCATATAATATTTAGCCATTACAGCACCTACTTTTGAAATGTGTCTTATGTCGTTTTTTACAAGCCAATCAAGAATTTTTTTCTTCATTGTCAAATCTTTGTTTATTTCATCATAAGTCAAGCCAGTGTGCAATGAAAGTTCATCATACAACCTTATGCTTTCAGAATCTTTTGTAATTGAGTCATCGCCTGCGTGCCACCTGTAAAGAGTGTTTGCTTTCAAAGTTTCTTCGTTTCCCCTTTTTTCCGGAATGAATTCAGCCACTTGCAAAACCCTTCTTACTCCAAGCCTTCTGTTTCTGAACATTACTACATTAAGATGTACTGAGTCAAGAACAGTTGGCGGTATTTCAATAGGTGGACTGACAAATCTTCTTATGGTTTCTTCAGCAGTGTTAGCGTGGAACGTAGTATATACGCTGTGCCCCGTATGCATTGCTTCAAACATTACTTCCGCTTCTTTTTGTCTTCTTGTTTCACCCACGATTATCCTGTCGGGTCTTTGTCTTAAACTGTTTACAAGCAAATCAAGCATCGTAACTTCGCCTTTTCCTTCAGCATTTGCTTCTCTTGTAGTCATTGGCACCCAATGAAGAAATTCCGGCAACATTAGTTCTCTCGTGTCTTCTATTGTTATAACTCTGTGGTTAGGTTGTATGAACGGAAGACAAATGTTCATGAAACTTGTTTTTCCAGATGCAGTGCCGCCTGAAAGAATCATGTTCATTTCATATTGTATGCACATCCAAATCAAAGCCATGACTTCGCTGGTTGTTGTTCTGTTGCTTATAAAATCAGTTACCGTCCACGGTTCCCGTCTGAATCTCCTTATTGTTATTGTATTACCTTTGCTGCTAATTGGAAAAAGCGTTGCATTAGCTCTGTCTCCAGTCACAAGATGAGTATCTAATAAAGGGTTGAGTACGGTGATTTGTTTCCCGCCACGCCTTGCTATTATATTAGCCCAATTAAGAGTTTGCTCTTCAGACTCTGGCACCACATTGGTTTTCAACCAACCAAATTCCTTGTGATAAACCCAAATAGGTTCTTGCGAATTGTTAACAACTATTTCTTCAAGGTTTCCGTCAAGAAGCAAAAAATCTATTTTACCAATGCCCAGCATTTCGTTTATCAGAATTTCAGTAAGCATATTCCTGGTTTTTTCATCAGTTTTAGGAAGTTCGTTTTCAAGCATTTTCTCTGATTTTTCCTTAAAAATGGCTCTTATGCTGTCTATTTCCTTGGCTTCAAGCATTTTTTCTGCTTTAAGCGATTCGTCAGATATTATTACTCTTTTCATGTTTTCAATAAGGGCTTTTGTGCCTATACCATATTCAGGCAACACCAATTCATAGGTTCTTACAAAGTCCCCGGGCTTATAAGTAATTCTAATTAGAAATTTTGCACTGCCATTAGAAATTTCATATTCTTTTATAGGCTTTTCTTGTTGCATTACGCCACCCTGCGCCTTCTCAAATCCGTTTCCTTGTTTTTTTCAGAATAGCCTACAACCGTTGCTATTGGATCGCCAAAAGGAAGATAAATAATTTCAATTTGTTTTTCATTTCTTAAAATATTGCTGCATTCCTCAATTCTATTCCATGGAAGCCCAAGGTCTCTTGAAATTTGAGTAAAGGATGCTTTGCCATGTTGTGCTATATATGAAACAACTTTGTCAAAGTCGGTTTCTATGAAATTTTTGTTTTCATTGTTTTCCAAATAAGTTTTATTGTTCGTTTTTTCCTCTTCTTTCTTAATTTGAACTTCTTTTTTTTCAGTTTTTAATTCGTTCATTTTAATTTTTTGAGGATTTTTGAGAGTCTCAACTCTTTTTTGCAGCTTAATTTCCTTTTCTTTAAATTGTTCATTTATTGTTTTATCTTGAAAACTTTGCATTTTATCGTTTTTCATTGAATTCACAGGGCTTTTTCCAACGCTTTGGCTTGAATATTTAGTGCTTATATCAGTATCATTAGAACCATATATTGAACTTTGCTCTAATTTTTCATTTTCAGGTTTTTTTCCAGGCAAAATCTTTGCAATTTTTTCAAACAGGGACATATATTCACCTTTGCTAATACTTGGTTGAATTACTTAATATTTATTGCTTTGCATAAACATCTAATTTACATTTATGGCAATTACGTTACTATAATCGCTTTCAATTCCAAAAATATCAACCGCAGTAACCACAAAAAAATGAGTCCCTTTTTTTTGTTCTTGTAATACAAAAGAATTTTCGCCGGAAGCAACTCCGATTACTTTATAGGAAATGAATGCAGGGTTTGCATCAATGCTTTTGTATATATTATAAGAGTTTGCCCCATTAACTTCATTCCAATTCAATATTATGTCGTTTCCCTCAGAAAAACCACTCAGGTTTTTAGGAGCAGGCAATTTATCACCCTTTTCAACCACTAAAATCGCTTCTTTTTCAAAATAAGTTATTATCGGTTTTTCTTTTTCATTGTTTTCATAAATTTCAATTCTCAAATCATGTTTTCCTTTCCTAATCGCAGGAATCAAAACCTCAAATTCAGAAACCATTTTTTCATTTGTGTTTATAAAAATTTCATTAATAAATTCGGTTTCACCTAAAACAATTTTCACAACCGCTTTTTTTGAACCAACCAAACCTTCAAAAAATATTTTTCCAAGAATTCTAAAAGGCTGTGATTCTCCGACTTTTTTAGGATATTCCAATTCGATTTTTCTTGCCTTTGGCATTAAAATCTCGCAATACTCTCCGACGCATTTTGCCCCATTATCACATCCGCAAACAGAGCATTTGTCCTTGAGAACCCCATTAATGCACATTTTCGGTTTTTCAGAAGAACATTGCCCTTCAAGCAATCCTTCTACGCATCTTTTGGAAGAGCCTAAAACTGCTACTGTTGCCGTTTCTTCTTTTTTACCGCCATCGCCTATTGCAACGACTTTTATTTTATAAACACCTTGTTTTAAATTCAGTTTTTTGCTTATTGAACAATAATTATTGTTGCATTCAACAACTTCGGTTTTTTCTCCTAAAAAAATTTTTATCGATTGGGAATTTTTTGCAATAATTTCCAAACTTATTTCTTCACCTTCAATGTATTGTCCGGATTTTATATTGACTTCTAAAGAAGGTGGCTCCGCGTATATGCTTGCGCATCCACTAAAAAAAATTATAAAAAAAGCTAGAATGGTTGAAAAAATATTTTTCAATTATTCCACCTTCTTGCCCCGAAATAAACATCAGTGGCTGAAAAATTTGCATCACCAAGCAAAAACTCGGTTATTTTTGAATTAAAATCAATGTTGTATTTTACCTCTATTTTTTTCCCGCTATAAGAAATTTCTATAGAATTGGAAAAATTAATATCCATTGGCGGGTTTTTGCAATTCGCGCCTGAACATTTTAGTTCCAAAAAATTTTCTTCAGAAGGGTCAAAATGTGTTCTTATTTTTTTGTAAGGAATAAAACAAGAAGTGCAATTTTGGTCAAGGAATTTTATATTGATGTAAGGTCTGTTGTCATAACTATTATAATCATAATTTTGGTTGCATGACAAATAATCGTTTATTTTGCAATCCATTGAATTGAAATCCAACCCCGGCTTTAGAGATATGTTTATGTCAATTTTTTTTGCATTTGAAATTTCATAATCTTGGCATTTGAATTCAAAAGACACGTTGTTTTCGTCTTTTAACAAAAATTTCATGCATTGCGGCATTACTAAAAATGAAACGCTTGAATTTGTAGCACCCCAAGAATAAGGCAATGGAAATGAAGCATTAATTGCAACTCCTTCGCTTCTCCATTCATTGTCCAAAAAAATTTTTGCAGCATTCAAGGTTTCAAGATAAGTTTGTGTCTTGTTGCTTGAATCAGGCAAATCAAAGCCAACCCAAAAAGAATTCCCGTCAACGCCATAATTAAAAGGAAGAATTCTTTCAGCGTTTTCCTTTTCTTTTCCAGCCAAAGGCAAGGAAAGCATGCTTTGTTTTATATCACTATATTTTGAAGACACCTTGTTGAAGGAACTATTTTTAATCAACGCTTCTCTCCTTCCCTTCTCTACCTCTTTTTCTGACATGTATAGCGTGGCTATTGTGGCTATTAGAACCAAAGCCATAATCGTGAAAATAATTCCTTTTTGCACTTCATTTCCTCCAAATCACGTATTTTATTGAATATATTTGAGTCAATGGACCGCCAGTACAATTAATTGCAGCTATATTGCCTATTGGGCACTCGCTTATAGTATTGGCGTCATTTAAAGAACCGTATATCAAACCCTCGGAATCCAGGTTTATGCCTTGAAATATTGTACTATTGTTAGTACAACCAGGCGTATATGTTGAACACAGCGGCGGAACTTCGATTATTTGTTTTGGTGAAGACAACAAGCTATTCAGGTATAGTTTTAAGTCGGTTGAGTTTGCATCAAGGTGTCCTGTGTTTTTCACTAACAAATCCACAACAACATTGTCTTTGCCCAAGACAGTCCCACCGGTAAACTCTACATTTAAATCTCTTTTTTTGAATGAAACTGTTTTTGATGCGTTGAAATCAACATTTCTTGTAATTCCATTGCTGTCAACATATATAAACATGGAACCCGGGCCCGGAAAAGTGAATGCTGATGCAGTGCAAACATTGGGGTTCAAACAAGGAAAGTTTAATGTATAAGTAGTGCTCCAAGGTGTGCTTGCAGTTATTGATCCTGCATTGAATACCAAATTTCCGTCTTGTATTACCCCATTTCCGTCGTTTACTATTAAAGTTCCAGAATATATTGGCACAACAACGTTTGAATCGTTTGCCATTTCAGCAACTTCCAAAGCAATCAATTGATAAATTTCATTAAGCGTATTTGCGTCAGAAGTATAATAATATTTTCCGCCGGTAATATTTGCAATTGTACTTAATTCATATGCATTTACATCAGTTCCAAAACCTATTGTGTATATTATTATTCCTGCATTTTTTGCCTGTTCAGCAGCTGTAAATGGAGACATTCCAGTGTTGCTTTGCCCATCCGACAAAAGTACTTGAAATTTAATGCTTAGAGGGTTTGCTCTTTGGCTTTGCAATTCTTGCGTCGCCAAAGCTATTGCATCGCCAGTAGCAGTTGTGCCTGAAGCAGTGAGAGAATCAATTGAAGTTTTTATAAGAGCCTTGTTTGAATCAGTAAGTTTTAGAAGCGTTCTTGACAAAGTTGCACTGCTTGAATAACTAACCAAACCCATGCTGTCTGAAGTAGTCCATAAGTTTGAATCAGTAAAAGATTTTGCGGCAACCTTTGCAGAAGTAAGTTTTCTTGTATAAACATTGAAATCGCTTGTTATGTTTCTATCGCTCCAAGCTTCAATAGTGTGAATTCCAACAGTCGGGCTTGACACAGTAATTTGTGTTGAAGTCGTTCCATTAATATCAGGCACGTAAGTCCCATTAGGCCTTTTTATTCTAAACCTTGAACCAGAACAAGAACCGGTATATGATGAATTTTTCCTATTAAACAACATTGAAGGTTCTATTGCGGCAAAGTTTTGGTCAACATTAAAAGTCGTAATTGTCTGCCAATTTGAATAAGAAGTACATTGTATTGGCGGATAACTATAGGTATATGTACCACCGCTTAAATAACCACTTCCATAAGAACCAGTTGGCATTCCAGGACCACTTCCATTTATATCGTACCATATATTTTCATCAGACCAAGCCCAAACAGTATAAGTACCTTTTTTTGCGCTGGAAATACCAACCCTTATTGGCGATGCACTTGAAGTGCCGCTGCTTCCAGGAACCCAATTTCCATTAGGCCTTCTAACCCTAAGCCTTGGATAAGTGCAATTTCCATCATAACCAGTATAATGCATATACACATTGACAATTTGTTCTGAAGAATGATCATAACTTAAATAGAAAGACCCAACTTGAATCCAATTTCCATAATTTGAACAAGTAGGCGGGGGCTGATAATAAGTATAAGTTCCTTGGTTGTAAGTGAATTTGCCTAGTTCGCCTCTTAAAACCGTTGAATCATTCATTGAACCGCTTCTGTCAAAAACCTGCATAATATCCACTGCTTTTCTGACATCTTTCGGAATCCTGATTGAAAGAGTAACATTAACGTTTTGATCGCATACTATTTCATTGTCAGGATTTACATTTACATCAAATACTGCATTAATAGCATTTGCATCAAACAAGGCTTCTGGTTTGTGTTCATTATAAGATTCTGTAATTATTTCCAATATTTTTTCTTCAGGTTCTGAAAAAACCATGTATGCAACATTGCAATCACCAGGCGCCTGCTTTCTTAACAAAAATTTTTTGAAAGAAAAACTTTCTTTTGGAGCCGGTTCGCCAGCATAACCACTGAACCTGTTCTCATCTGGAAAGCAAGCTTCAAAAGTTTTTTCCGAAGCACAAGCTTGTTTGTCTATATAATATGTAGTGACGGTGACATTGGCGTCAAAGCCGGGAGGAAGGCTTTCAAGCAGTTTTTGCCTTATAAGTACTGCCGATTCTGTTTCATTGTTTGAATCCAAAGTATTTGCTAAATAACCTGTTTGTTCAAGCGAAAAAATAGCGTCATCTGTTATTTTTGGGGTTTGCACATCCACTTCAAGCGACACATAAGCTTGTTGGCTTAAAATAATTATTGCTCCAACTACAGCAATGGCAGCTACAAGCGAATCCATTGAAAAAACAAAACCTTTATCCGCTTTTATAAACAACGAGTCTTGCAATTGCACTCTCCCCCTTGTAGCTTACTACTCTTGTTTCAACAACCTTGTCAATATCGCCAAAAGGCTCCAAACCGGCATTAACATCATCAACCCCTTGGAATTCAAAAAAGAAATCATATTCCGCCAAACCTATTTTTCTTTTTCCTTCAAAATAATTTTCTCCGAGATTAGAAAACGCTGAAAGTTTTGTTTCCAATATATTTCTGTCATTGGATGCCAAGCCTATGTATTTTACCGAAGAAATTGGCAGGTTTTCCCAATTACTTGGCTCTCCAGGAGACCTAATAAGCAAGTTCATAGAATTTCCGGCTTTTATTCGCATTGCCTCCAAATCGTTTTTTTTGTTTATATCCTCTATTTTTGAATTGAATGCATTTGTTATTGTAATGAAAATTATTATAAATACGAAAAACCCAAGAGAAAAATCTATTATTAATCCTTGCCCTTTAGAAGTTGCTAACATCAAATCCACCATTTGATTTTCTTATTCTGACATTTCCTTTTTTCAAATTTTTATTAATAGGACTCCCAACATGATCGCAATTGAATCCATTCATTATTATTTTTTCCCCAGAAATATTGAAATCAACACTTGAAAAAATTTCTATTTGGGAATTTTCCGGAACACTATAAACCGCTAATATTGCTCCTTGGATTTTAAAACACTCATTTTTCGATATTTCTAAATTTTCAACCATTTTTCTTTTTGACTCCATTTCAATGCTTTGCCAAATAACAACCAGCAATACTAACAATATAAATGCAACTCCTATAAGCGCTTCAGCAGAGCTTTGTCCTTTCATTCTGCCACCACCAAGACATTACCATCAAAAAAAACAGCTTTCAAATAACGCTTTCCGCCTTCAACCGGAATAGTTGTTGGAGTCATATTTGCTTTTGTATAAGCGTAAAAACTGGAGGCGTTATCGCCAGAGCCAACCACAAGCCTTACTTGTTTTTCATAAATTTGCAAGTTGGTACTATTGTCTGGAAAAACCACGTCAAAAACTATGTTGCTGCCACTTCCCAAAGATGCTACAAAATCTGCGTTGCTTGCTATCACTGAAACCGCATCGTTGCCTTGTTGGCTTCCAAGAGAAGAATTCACGGTTACAATTGCATATATAAAAAAAGTTCCGGCAACCAACAAAAAAAACCCCGTTACTATCAAATATTCAAAAGCAACCTGTCCGTTTTTTCTCTTGAATTTTTCCATAAAAATCTATAAAATAAGGCAATTGGACAATTAAATATTACTTTTTTCCGAAAAAAAGCTTTTTTTTAGTTATTTAAGCCGTTTTGGCATTAAAAACCTTTTATTTCATCGTTTTTCAAAAAAGCAAGTTTTAACCACTTTACCAAATAAATATTATTTATTATGGGTGATGAAAGTAACCCTGAACTTCTTGCAAAAATACTTAAAATACTGGTAAATCGCTATTCTAACCTAATAAACGAGAAAGAACAGAAAACTGTTGGCGAAATAAAAGCAATGGTTACAAAGAATGACCTTACAATACAATCAATTGTTCAATCATTTTCAGGAGAAAACTATTTATACCCTGTCAATTATTCAAAAGCCGCAGAAAAATGTTTCAACTTTGTACGGGATGAAATAACAACTTTTGAGCCTGACATTGGAATTTCGTATTGGCTTACTCCAAAAGAAATAGTTTCAGAAAAAGTGGCTGACGACGAAGACAAAGCGATTTTCCTTTGCTCATTGCTTTACAGCCTTGGAGACGAAAATGCAGAAGTAGTAATAGCAGAATTGGAAAACGGCTTACCCCATGCTTTTGTTGTTACAATACTGCCTACAACAATGAAAACAAACGAGAATCAGATTAGAAAAAATCCTGATCAAAAAGAAGAAAATCAATCACAAGGAACCTTTTGCATTCTTGATCCCTGTCAAGAAGTAAATTTCAACAAATTTTGCGGCCAAAAACACGAAGTCCTCGACTTTTACACTTATAAAAAAAGCAAAATAAAAAAATTTCTTTACAGATTCAACAACTCAAAATACGAACAATACTCTGACAAAGACGAATGAAAAATATATTGTTTATTTTGGTTTTGCAGAAAAATCTCACAAATTTTTCACTTCAACCTGTCTTCCGTTTCTTGAATGTTCCTTAATAAATTTCGGCACTTCGTTCCAGCGAAGCAACTTGTTTTTTGTGCCCAAATACATGATAACCGAACACGCGTTGGCTGTTCCGAATTTCATGCAATCCTCAATGCTTTTTCCTTTCACAAAAGCCCCGACAAAACCGCAACCAAAAGCATCGCCAGCTCCAGTTGAATCAATTACATTTACTTCGTAAGGCTTGATAGAATAAACAAAATTTCCGTCTGTTGCGTGAGCTCCATTTTGTCCTTCGGTTATAACTACTACTTTTCCTATTTCAAGCAATTTTGCAAGATTCCTTTTAATATCGGCGGAACCAGTAAGCTTCATTGCTTCATGATTGTTCAATATTAGTATATTCACCTTACCAAAAATATTTTTTATTCCGCCAATTCCAAGCTCAAGCTCTTTTTGTCCAGGGTTAAATGCCACTTTCGCATTAATTTTTTTTGCATGCCTTGCTATTTCCTTAAGCATTTTGGGTTCAGCGTGCAATGAAGAAACGTAAAACCATTTAGCCTTGATTTTTTTCCAATTAATCCTGATTTTATTAAGCATCGCGGTAGAAGAACTATAAACTAAAATAACCCTGTCCCTGCCAAAACCCGTGAGAATTACCGAATAAGAAGTTTTTTTGCCTTTTACAACCAAAGCATTTTTTGTATACACCTTTTCCTTCTTTAATTCCTTGAGAACTGCTGCACCGCTTTCATCATCACCTATTGCAAATACCGCCCCGGCTTTGAGGCCAAAACGCGAAAAACCAACTGCAGTATTTGTTGCTCCGCCACCAATAAAATAATCCATGTCCTCTATTTCAATTTTTGTTCCAGGGTGAAAAATACAACCATTTTGGCCAAAATTGCTTTTAGGAACATGCACGAAAACATCTTCAGTTGCAGAGCCGAAAGAAATTATATCCAACATATTTTATCCGCCATTAAAATAAAACAAATAACAATTAATATTTAATAAATTGGTTGATTTTCTGTTATTAGAAATTTTTGTTATAATACCTTGGAAATTGTCCTGATTTTTTTTCAATTTCTTAAACTTTTATTGCTTGCCTTTGCCCCTTTACTTTTCTCAAGTAATTGTCGGACATTATTATTGATAGCACTACAAGTATGACGAACAAAAATGAAATATAATAATTTGAAAGCCTGCCTAATTGGAAAGTCAATAGGAAGAGGAAGGCGGCCGCAAGAAATCTTTTAACCAATGCTAATTGTTTTTGGGTTGTTGAAGCATTTGTTGGAAAAAACATCCCGGTTTTCAAGAATACAAAATAAGAGCCTATTAGTGCCAAAAGCATGAACGCAGCGAACAAATTTCTGTCAAAAATTATTTTTCCAAAAATGAGTTCTGCCAAACTTATCTTAGAAGTATTTTCTTGGATTGTTTCTTGATTAGGAAAAAAAGGATTGTCGATTTTTTTTTCTTGTTTTTCACCCTCTTCTTTTTTTTGTAATATAGCCTCTTTTGAGCAATTTCCAGAATAACAGCGTTTTCCTTCAGGGGCAAATTCCCCATCCCCAACATAATCGCAAAATTTGCCTTCATTTGATTCAGAACACGTTATTTCAATTGAACTGCAAATTTGCGGAATTAAAGGGTTGGAAGACGAACAATACTTTGATTCGCATTTTTCGTTTAGACAAACCCCGTTTGTATTGAATTCACCAAAAGGCCTTATGCTACACGGCGAGCCGTTGGCACACTGGCAACCAAAAAAATGCTTGTTCAATGAAATGTCAAGACAAACCACTGACTCTGAGCATAAACCGTCATAAGTGCATATGCCATCGTTGTTATAATCGTTTTTCGAATCGTCACTACAAGGCAATCCTGAGTTTTTTTGATTGCAAACAGAACATTCTCCCGCAACACAAATTTTTCCTTCACTGCAATCCGCAGCGTTTAAACACTCTGCAAAAGCAATTCCTGTAAAATACACAATTAATAATATAATAAAAAACACTATTTTTCTGAAATTTTTTTGCATTTCTAATCACTCTGTTATTCATTGTAATCATTAATTTCTTCTTCGTATTTTTTTACACACGGAATTTCGCAACACCTGTCTGTTGAACCATAATCAAGCAAATTGCCAGGACATATTTCTTCAAGTTCACAAAAATACCCGTTGAAAAAAGTACATGCGCTTTTTCCTTCGTTTGGGTCATACTCCACGTTTTTATCAGTATAGCTTTGTGGGTTTTCAACGTTGTCTTCTTGGCTTGCGGAATCGCCTGATTGATTCTGAGAACACAAATTATTAAAGTAATTAGACGGAAGTCCCAAAGCTTCAAGCACCATTACGCATTCTGCCAAAGAATTTTTTGATAAAACCGATTTGCAATTTTCTGTTTGGTTTTGGTTTTGTGAACGTTGTTTGCCAAGCTCAGCCAAAGCCGAAACAATTTTTTTGTGGCATTGAACAGCTTTTGATTTTTGCAAGCACAACTCGCTTGCTTTGTATTCGTCGCTTTTGCATTCCTCTTCAAGCTTTTCAGATGCATTGTTTTGCTCTTCTTCAAATTCTTTCAATTTTTCATTTATTAATTCCTCATTGCCCGTTAAAATTGCTTTCCTATAATTTTCCGCAGCCAAGCCGTAATTGGAACTTATTTTTGGGTTTTCAGGTTGTTCAATTTTTATTCCTAATAAGTTTGGGGATATAAAAAATAACGTCAATATAATTGCTTCTATAAATATCACAGTTAGCAATGCAATAATAATTGCCTTGTCTAAATAATCCAGATTTTCAAATTTTTTTTCTTTGAGTTGTTGCAGCGAAGACGCAATAAAATAGGACATTGTTATTCCAGCAATTAATAATAAAATAAAATTTTCAGTGTCTAAGCCAGGTTTGTAAACGTATAATGGCGTGGCTATTAATATGGCGCTTATTGCTAAGCCAATTATAGCTTGCTTGGAATCAAAACGCTTTGTTTCCGGAACAAGAATGCCTCCAATATTTTCAACCATGCATTATAAATTGTCTATTTAGTATTTTAGCTTTTTTAAAGTTAAAAAAACCTATTTTTTTGTAAAAAAGTACTTTTGTAGAAATTACAATTTTTTCCTTATAAGTTTAAATTAAGGTTTTTACTTAATTTTATACTTTAGCGGTTTTGGAGGTATGTTAATGAAAGTTGCAATAAACGGGTTTGGAAGAATTGGAAGGCTTGTTTTAAGGCAAGGTATAAGGGAAGAAGGTATTGATTGGGTTGTGAATCATCCGCAAGGCGCTGAAAGTGCAAAATATTTGTTCAAATATGATTCGGTTTATGGCAAATACAAAGGCTCGGTTTCTTTGGAAGGCGATAATCTTGTCATTGATGGGAAAAAAGTCAAAGTCATTTCGTTAAGGGTAAAACCTGAACAGCTTCCTTGGAAAGAACTTGGTGTTGATGTAGTTGTGGAAAGCACAGGTGTTTTCAGGGGAAAGGACGATGCTGGCGGACACATAAAAGCCGGGGCAAAAAAAGTAATAATTTCAGCTCCCGGCAAAGGAGACATGCAAAGCTTTGTATTGGGCGTGAATACTGATAAATTGGAGCTTTCAGATCCTGTAATAGATAATGCTTCATGCACTACCAATTGTCTCATGCCAGTCTTGAAAGTACTGAATGAAAAATTCGGAATAAAAAGAGGCTTTATGACGACGATTCATGCATATACTCATGACCAAAACCTTGTTGACGCAACACACGAAGATTTCAGAAGGGCAAGGGCTGCGGCAATTAACATAGTTCCAACCAAAACAGGCGCTTCCGAAGCCGCTGCAAAAGTAATTCCCGCACTCAAAGGCAAAATAGACGGCAAAGCCATAAGAGTTCCAGTCCCGGCTGGCTCGCTTGTTGACATAACCGCAGAATTGGAAAAACCCACTACTGCCGAAGAAATCAACGCAGAAATGAAAAAAGCGGCTGAAGGAAGCCTAAAAGGAATTTTAGGTTATACTGACGAACCAATAGTTTCAACAGACATAATTGGTGACACGAGATCAAGCATATTTGATTCAAAACTAACAAAAGTAATTGGCGGAACTTTGGTTCAAGTGGTTTCATGGTATGACAACGAAATGGGTTATTCGCAAAGAATAGTTGATGTCATAAAACACTTGAAATTATGAATTTTTTCAGAAACTTCACCAAAATTTTTTGGTTTGTTTTTTTGCGAGCCTTTTTATTTTTTTTATTTTTTTGTTTGAAATTTTGTTTTATTTTTTTGGTTGTTTTTTTGTTTTTTTTGTGTTTTTTTTGCGAGCTATTTTTTTTAGATTTTTTTTGAAAATTTTTTCTATTTAATTTTTTCTTATTTTTTATTATATTCTGCAAATTTTTGAATGAATTGTTGCGGCTTTGACAACCATAAAAAATTTTTTGGGTCGGAAGAAAACTCTTTATAAAGCGGTTTTTTTGTTATGCCAAAATCATGGAATTGCTTTGGCTCGATAATTTTTATTAAAACGTCTTTTGAATAATTTTTGTTTTTAACAAAACCATTTATTGTTTCATAATAAGCTCCGCCTTTCAACATTTTTATTGGCTCATAATCCGATTTGAATTCCGGGCATACAAGATTAGCCATTACCAAAGTTTCTTTCGAAGGATTTACAGTTATATGTCCATAGCCAGGCAACATAATGCACTTGTCTCCCGGCCTTGCATCAAACACAACCATTTCATTTTCCTTTTGCAACAAATAATGTGCGGTGCCATGCAAAACCTCGTAAACTTCAGGATACCATGTTTCAGTTCCAGGAACTTTTGGATGAAAGTGCCCGAAAGTCTTGTTAAATTCGTCTCCAATCAAAAAAGGCGGAAGTACGGTTATATCATACCTAACATTATTTTCCATCAGTTTTTTTTCATCTTTTTTCAACTTGACATCCCTATACATGTAATAAAACTCCTTAGGAGAGGCAAAATCAGGGTTTTTCAGCACCGGCAACATTTGTTCCCTTGTCCTTATATCAGGCTCGATTTTTTCCATTCCTTTTCCGAAAACCAATTTGTTTTCAATCAATTTTATCGGCAAACCACTGGCTTTTTTCAAATCAATCGCTTTCAAAAAATTCACCTTTACAAAATAAAATTTGACAAATCCAAATTTAAAAAGATTGGCAAACAATTCGAACCAAAATAGGAATTCCAAGGTAAATTGCCATTCACCAAAAATCAACCCTATTTTTAAAAACCAAAACTTGATTTTTTTTTGCAAAACCAGGTTAATAATAAATATTTGTTTTTAGAAAAATATAGTTAAAGGGTTTTTTTCCCTCGGGAGGATTGGGTTCTCGTGAAATACAAAAGTGTATTCGATTATAGCTTAAAAGGCAAAACAATTTTTTTTAGGGCTGATTTGAACAGCTCCGTTGTTGAAGGCAGAGTAGTAATTTCTTCAAGACTAAGGGAACATTCAAAAGCAATTTATGCATTAAGCGAAGAAGGCGCAAAAATTGTCGTAATGAGCCACCAAGGCAGGTCAAAAGAGCCTGACCAATTCATTCCATTAAAAAGGCACGCCGATTTTATTAGAAAATTTGTTGATAAAGAAGTAAAATTTGTCAAGTGGGATGAAGATTATGTTTCAGCAATAAAAAACATGCAAAACGGAGAAATAATAGTTTTGGACAATACCAGATTCCAAAAAGATGAAGAGGTTGAAAAAACACCAGAAGAACACGCAAATGACGATTTCATAAAAAAATTAGGGCCTTTAGGGGATATTTTTCTCCAAGACGCACTCAGTGTTTCCCACAGACCACATGCAACTGTTGTCGGCTTCAAAAAATACATGCCATGCGTTGCAGGACCAACTCTTGAAAGAGAATTAAAAGCATTGGATAAACTAAGCAAAGAAACAAAAGCTGGAAAACTGGTTGTTTTAGGAGGTTCAAAACTTTCTGATTCAATTTCATTGCTCAAAGGAATGCTTGAATCAGGAATGTGCAACGAAGCCTGTATAGGCGGATTGTTCGGCGAACTTTTTTTGAAAGCACAAGGAATTAATTTTGGCGCAAAAGAGAAATTTTTTGCAGACAAAGGATTTGACAAGCTTTTGCCACAAGCAAAAGAAATATTGGAAAAACACGGAAACAAACTGGTTTTGCCAGTTGATGTGGCAGTTGAAGAAAACGGCAAAAGACAAGAAATAATGGTGAAAAGCCTGCCAAGCAACAGCATTTCAAAAGACATAGGCCGGGAAACAACAGAAATTTTCAAAAAGAAAATAAGAAGCTCAAAAGTTGTTGTTTTCAACGGACCAATGGGTGTTTACGAAGACAAAAAATTCACGATAGGGACAAAAAAAATCCTTGAAGCAATAGCCTTCCACAGATGCTTTTCAATTCTTGGCGGAGGCGATACTGAAAGGGCTATAACAATGTTTGGCTTGATGCCCCAAGATTTCAGCCACGTTTCGCTTGCAGGAAAAGCTTTACTGCAATTTCTTTCAAACGAACCATTGCCAGGCCTTGAAATATTGGAAAAAAAGAACAACAATGGTGGTAAAAATTAGGATTGGAAAGGGTAAAAACCCCTTCCAAGAAAATTACTTATCATATTTTTTTATTTTGTTTTGTCGTTAGCTTTTGTATAGTATATATATGCGGTTTTATCATATACTCCATTTTCTATTATCCATTGTCTTTCGTTAACATAGTTGCCTGATGCCAAATTGTATTGAATTTGAATCACCAATTTTTATTGTGTTATTTTTGTTTCTATGTATCCTGTCTTTGATTTTTTGTCTATTTCTATTTTGGTGATGTATATGTTGTCTTTTAATATTTCATCGTCTTTTTCGTCTTTGAAGTGGTCTTTTAGGTTGTCTCCGGTTTTTACTGTTCTTACATCTATAGTATTGTTTTTTTGGTCGTATAGTATTAGTGTTACTTCTTGTTCGCCTTTTGCAGTGTATACAATTCCTTTAATTTTTATTTTTAGTTTTTTGCCTTCGTATTCTCCTTTTCCTCTTATTTCTTCTATTGTTTCTCCTTCGTAGTATCTATTAGTTGCTGGTTTTTCTTTTTCTTTGAGGTAAAGGCTAACTTTATTGTTTCCAAAATAAATATTTTGTTTTACTGAAGCACTTTCATAACCTTCTTTGTTCCCGAAGAATTCATATTGTTCTGGCCTTTGCAATTCGAAGTCAGTATACCCGTTTTCATTGGTTTTGCCAGAAGCAACTATTAACCCTTGTTCGTCATATACATTTACAAACACATTTGGAATATAATTGCCTTTTTCGTCATATGAATATAATCTTACATCAATGTTTGTTGATCCATTACATCCTGAAAGCATTACTGCAAGCAATGCCAAAACTCCAAAAAATCCAATTGAATAAAAAACATAAAGAACTAATATATAAATTTTTTCTACTTATGAAGGAAAGAGAATTTGTTAAGTAAATTTCATAAAGTTTTTTTCCATGTCTGTTTCGCTTCTTATTTCTGAATATCTTACTGTTACTACAACATCTATTGGTTTTCCCAAAACCATGCTTGTACATCCATTGATAGAAATACTTTTACTGGTTATAGTACCTTTTATTATACTTCCTTGATTAAACAGACCGCATATTTGTTTTCCATCTTGTTTGAAAAACACATTATAATCTTGAGCATTTTCAACTATTTCAAATTTTACTTTCATTTTATCAGTGTCCACTCTTAAAAATGAATAGCCGCCAAAAGGTTTGTCTTTTACTTTATATTCGTGTTCATCATCGTCAATTATTGAAATAATGTTTAATTTTGCATATTTGCTTTCAAACTTGTTCCAATCAGTGCTAGGCCCATTGATTTCCGAATTAATCAAATTGAGAGTCATGATTGTAGCTATTACGGAAACCACTATAACGCCTGCCAAAACAAACAAGTATTCAGTTCCAACCTGTCCCTTTGTTTTATTCATGTTTTTATATACTCAAACCCAATATTTAATCTTTTACCTGTGTTTGTTTAAAAAATAAAATTCAGACGTTGCCATTGTTTGGCTTGCTTGCAAAACTTCATTTTTGCTTTTAGATTTAGTAAGTTTTGATTATTTTATTGAGAAGAATGGTCTTTGATGTACTATTAATTCTTTGCAAAAGCCGATGCAACATCAAAAAATATATATGAAGCTGGCTTGCTATTTAAAACATTTTTTTGTCAGAATTCGAGTTCAATCAATTTATTTTTAAGGTCAAGTTTTTTGAAAGCTTTTGCGGCGGAATTTCCTTTTTCTGCAATTTTTTTTATTTCTTCAATAATTTCTTTTTCGCTTCTTTTTGCAAAAGCAAGTTTTTGAACAAGTTTAAGCAATTCGTCTATTTCGTTGTATTTTGAATAAATCAAATCACCCTTGGCTTTTGCTTCCGAAATTTGGATTTCAAATTTCTTTTTGGCTTCTATTTGTTGCAATTTCATGAATTCAAGGCTTGTTTTTTTTCCAGGCTTTTTAGCTTCATTTTTGTTTTCCAAATGATTGGCGATTTTATTTGCAAATTCTTCGTCCAAAAAACTGTTCAATGATTTTATTTCTTTTGGCGCTTCGGCAATGTGCATTAGCTTGAAAGGATAACAAAATTCTTTATACGCACAAGGCTGTGCACCGGAACTGCCAAAATTATATTCTTTCTTTATATTTTCCGCTATAAGCAATGCTTCAGATTCTGAAACGCTTGAAGCTTTTTTATTTTTTTCAATTTTAAGCCTATACAATATTTCTTCCGCGACAAGCGGGGAAATGTTTACTGAAGATATTATTGTTCTTATCAAGTCTTTATTTGAAGAAGCCAGCAATTTGCCGAATTCTTCACTGGAAATATTTTTAGGATCCAATCCGGCGTGCTTTGGAAATTTGTATGATTCGCCTTTTGCTATTTTTCTGTCTGCCCATTCTTCTTTTCTTTGGCAGGAAACTATTTTCCCCAAGTTGTCCAAGAGTATTTTATTTCCTTCTCCAATGAATTCCAAGACAAGAGAATATTCAGAAAATTTCAATAAAATTATTCTGTCTGAATCGTGTTGTTCAACGCCAATTATTCTTTTGTTATAAAGATGTTTTTTCAACGATTCAGAAAAAGGGGTTTTCCCATGTCTTGCCTTATGCGAGTATGAAGAAATAAAAAGGGAATTTTTTGTTATTATCAAATCCTTAGAACCTTGCTTTGTATGAATTTTTATTTTCAAAGACTTGTCTTCAAGTTCCGAAACCTTATTTATATATCCGCCTGAAATAATTGGTTCAAATTCATGCACAAGATAGGCAAAGGTCAAGTTGTCCATTTGCATTGATAGATTAGTATTAGAAATGGTTAAATCCCCTTCCAATTTTTTCAATTGATTTTTTATTCTATGGTATTGGTCTTTTCCCATAGTATTTCTTTCTTTCTCGTCTTTCTAAGATTAGTCTTTTTAAGATAGTTTGTCTTCTTACCTTATAAAGTTTGATGAATTCGGTTTTATTATTTTTGATTTCTTCTATAAGTTTTGAAATAGCATCCTTGAAATCGCCATTTTTTTCTTGTAAATTTCGGATAAATTCTCTTCTTACATTTTCTCTAAATGATCTTGCAGTTTTTCCGCTTATGCCTTCAAATTTATAGTTTCCTATTCCGTAGATAAGCATGAAGTTAAGGTCTGCCAAGGCATCTGCAGCCTCTGTTATTGCCCTGTCTTTTGAATTTTTTTTCAAGACATCTTTTCTATTTCTGATTTCTTCCAATTTTCCAATTGTTGTTCTGAATGCACTTAATAAAACCTGTAATTTTTTTTAAGATTGCCTTTTTCATTTTTAGCATTTGCCAGCGCTTCCCTTATTTGTCTTAAAGTATACTTTGTTATACTTGTTGGCATTCCTAAAGGCATAAAGTAAATTTAACACCAAAAGTATTATATTAGTTTAATGTTTTGATTATTGGTTATTCGTAATTTGCATATGGCTACAGGCTTTAATGTTTTTTTTCATTTTCAAAGTTAAAACCAAAAAAGATGGCTTACATTTCTTTTACGCCAAGCTCTCTTTCATCAACAATGAAGACGTCGCTTACAGCCGTAACTGCCGAATAAGGAATTTCTATTATTCTGTCCTTAACGTCAATTCGCTTTGTCACTTTTGATTCCCTATCCACTTCCACAAGCAGGTGTTCTATTTCACCTGTTGCTTCATTAACAAGGAGATCCAAAAGCTTTCCAACTTCGTCTCCTCTGTTGGTGATAACCCTTTTGGTTGCCAATTGCCTTGCAATAGTATATTTGTACATGTTCAAACCCTCGTATTTTTTTAAAAAAATTTATTATGTAATTAGGAAACAATTAACTTATTTAAAAGCCTTTTGGATGAATAACCAAAAAAAATCCGGCTTTTTTGGTTTGCTTTAAATACACCTTAAAAAGCCTGCTTTTTAGTTTTTGTTTTAAATTCACTTTTTTCAAACAATTTATTTCTTTAGTTTTTTTCGCTAACAAAATGTGTAAAGCTTTTATAGGTATTGTTGGTTAGATTGTGTTGATCGAATGATTAAAAGGTTTGCTTTTTTTTGTTTTGTTTTTTGTGATATTATGTTCCAGCGTTTACTCGGACGGAATAATACATTCGGCTTCATTAATGCCTCGTGCTAGTTTCGCATTGATACATGAAGGCAGGCAATTGGCTGAAATAAGTTATTATGATGGAGTTCAGCACATGATTTTGGCTGTTCAGCCAAAAGAAGTCAAAGGAGTAAAGCTGTTTGGATTTTTCCTGTTTCTTCATTGCCTGAAAATGTTGATGTTGATATAGTTAATTATTTTCCCCCTCTTGTAGGTTACAATGTTAACGAAATGAAAAAGTCTAACTTAGATTACACCGCTTTAGTAATGTTTTTTTCCCAGTTTTTTCATTTTTTCCTCTTTTTGTTCTTTTAAATGATACTACTCTTTATAAGTTTGGCGGTAATTATGAAGTTTATGAATCGGTAGAAGAGCTTGGTTTGAAATCCGAGTTAGTGAGTGCCAAGAATCCGTCTGGTTTTGATGATTATATTAAAGAGAATGATTTGTATCTTCCTGCTGAATCTATGGTAATTATTCGTGAATATATTGGCAAAGATTACTCTTTTGTGATTATTTGGATTACCGATTTTAACAAGTTTATGTTTGAAAATGAAGTTGCTAAAAATTCGTCTACTAATTTTATTGGTGTTTATGTTAAGTTTCCGTATGAAAAAATTTATTTTCCGCTAAAACCTGCAAGTGTTTATGGCGCAAATGTGGTGCCTGTATCAATTTATGTGCTTGGCCACGTTACTCCTGAAATTTATCTCGAAATAAAAAATTATACAAAAATAGATTATTTGATTGGCAATTATAATCCTAAAATTCAAAAGCCTGAAATAGCGGAATTTTTTAATCATAGAACCAGGATTGTCAATCTTGAATTTACAAGAATTAATATAAATTCTCCTTCAAGTAATTTTAAGGATGATTTGTGGGTTGTTCCTACTGCGCCTGAATCTGTTTTAATCAAGAAATTGTATGTTGAAAATTATTTTGTAATTGGTTTGATTGTTTTTATTGTGGCTTCAATGCTTGGAAGTTTATTGTCTGGTTTGTTTGTTTTTAGGAATAATAGTCCATCCGTTTTGAAGTTTGCTTTGTTGGGTTTGGCTAATTTGCTTTCTTTTTTGGGTTTTTGTATTGCTTCTTATTTATTGAAGGTTGATCAGTCTTTTGCAAAAGCTAAAATCGATTTTGTTTCTAAGAAAGATTTTGTAAAGCCTATATTTTTTCCTTTTGCAGCTACGTTTTTTGTCATTTTTGGTATAATTTCTATATATTCACTGACTTTTGGTTTATATCATTTTCCCATTCTCATGAGTGATTCGATTATTTTTTCATTCTTTTTAGCCGTTTTAATGACTATTAATGTTTTACCAGTTAGTTATGCATTTTTTAATGGTAATAAGAAATTAGCCAATTTTTTTGGGCTTTTTCCAATCTTTTTTTTGTCGATTTCTTTTTTGGCTTTGCATTTGATTGGAACTTTCCTTTGAAGTGAGCTTGGTTGGATTTTAACATCAGCCCTCATTTTTAAAATCAATCTAAACGTGTTATTTTGTATGTCTATAAAGATTGAAGTTTTTGATGGCGCGGAAGCCAATTACGAGTGTTCAAATAGTGATGAAACCAAGTTTCTTTCAAAAAAACAGGTTTCCAAGCTTAAGAATTCAAAGTATGCTATTGTCGGCTCGCATTCGGCAGTCCAAATTTGTTCTTGGAATAAAAAGGCTCTTAGGCAGGAAGGTGTTTGTTACAAGCAAAAATTTTATGGAATTGAATGTTCCGCTTGTGCTCAAATGTCTCCAACGGTGTTGTGGTGCAATGAAAATTGTATTTTTTGTTGGAGGCCAATGGAATGGATGCGCAATAAAAACCTTGACGACTTGGACATTGATTCTCCTGAAAAAATAATTTCAGGCACTATACATCAAAGAAAAAAACTTTTGACAGGTTTTGGCGGATCTGAAAAAGTAAGCAAAACAAGGTATGAAAAATCTCTTGTTCCGACTCATTGGGCTATTTCCTTGTCAGGCGAACCCACTTTATACCCAAAAATTTGCGAATTAATTGCGGAAATAAAGGCTCTGCCAGCAACAAAAAGCGTTTTTCTTGTGACAAACGCCCAAAAGACGGAGGTTTTTGAAAAAATGTCACAAAACAAGGATTATTTGCCAACACAACTTTATGTTTCTCTTGACGCTCCGAACGAACAATTGTTCAACAAAGTCAATAGAAGCGTCCACAAAGATGGCTGGCAAAGGCTTCTTAATTCGCTTAGAGTTATTTCAAGCCTTAAAACCCGAAAAGTTATTAGAATTACTTTGATAAAAAGAATTAACGACGACGAATCAAAACTTAAAGATTGGTCAGACATTGTTTGGACAATGAAGCCAGAATTTGTTGAAATAAAATCATACATGCATATTGGCGATTCTCGTTCAAGGCTTTCAAGAGAGAACATGCCTACATTTGAAGAAATAGAATCATGGAGCAAAAAATTTTCAGAAGTTTCTGGTTACTTCCTGAAAGACTTTTCAAGGCCAAGCAGAATATGTTTGCTTGTAAGACCAAACCTTAAAGACAAAAACACAAAAATAAAAATATTCAGGAAAGAAATGGGCATAGAAGGCGAAGGCATAGACTTTTAACATTTCACCAAATCAACGATTGCCAAAACATTAACATAAAAAAACCAAAGGATGTGCCTTGCTTGATGCGTCAATTTTAAATAAAGTTAATTTCTCATTATGAAAATGGCTCAAGAAAGTTTTATACAATATTTTTGGACTTCTGAAAGAATTCTGCTTGCCTTAACATTTATTATTGGATTAATAATTGGCGGGTTTGCAACAAATCAATTCATAGATCCTTACCTTAATTCCGCAAAAAGCGAAGATTACAATTCCATGAAAGACCTTGTGGATAGGCTTAATGAAAGAAACGACCAGTTGTTGCAATGCCTTCGCGACAACGGAATAGACCAAACTTCTTGCACCAACTAAACCAAACCAAATTTTAACCAAACATTTTTTTTAAATTTAAAATTCAATTTTTTTTAACTTTTTTTCACAAGCCGAGTTTTTTTGTTGGTTGTTTTTTTTTGTGTTTGTTTTGCGAGCCATTTTTTTTAGATTTTTTTTTGAATTGTTTTTTTTTGTTATTTTTTTTTTGTTGGTTGTTTTTTTTTGTGTTTGTTTTGCGAGCCATTTTTTTTAGAT
>CAZNZM010000001.1:0-87177 GCA_964577555.1 uncultured archaeon | reverse complement strand
TTTTTTTTGAATTGTTTTTTTTGATTTTTGTTTTTTTTGTGTTTTTTTTGTTTGAAATTATTTTTTGTGAGCCATTTTTTTTGTCGTTGTTTTTTTGTGAGCTGTTTTTTTTGTCATTTTTTTTCATGATTTTTTTTTGAACTTTTTTTTAATTTTTTTTGGTGAGCCATTTTTTTGTCATTTTAATTTAATTAGTTTTTTTTGAGGCATTTTTTTTATTTTTTTGTCGAGTTTTTTTTGACGATTATTTTATTTTTTTCTTTTTATTAACCAGATTTTTTTCCTAAGTTAGGTTTTCTTTTATATGGTTTGTTTTTATGTTTGCTGTTTGCTTCAAGCAAAACATCAGAAATAATTTTTTTATCTTGTTCAGATTTTTCTTTTTTTACTTTTGTTGAATATTGGCTTGCCTCTTCCACTATTTCTTTTATGTTTTTCATTTCCTGTTGTTTGAAAATATTTCTGAGTTCATGTTCCGCATCAATCATTTCATAGTAAGCCGCCTTTAAATTTTCCAAAAACTCTTGCAAACCAATTCTTCCTTTATCATAATCATTTTTTGCATTTGAAGCTTTGTTTTCCACTTCTTCAACCGATTTCAGGAAAACCCTGGTTTTTTCAAAGTTTTTTGCATCAAGACCATCCAAATTGTTGAGCATTTTTTCAATATTGTCCGAAATGTCTGCTATGCCTATTTCAAGGTCCAGAACAGTCAATCTTGCCTTTAAATCAGCATGCATTGTTTTGTATTCGCTTTTCAACAATTTTTTGGAAAGAAAATCCCTTTCCAATTCCAAAGCTTTTTTTATTATCTTTTCCCTTTCAAGCCTTAGCCTTGCAAGCCGCTTTTTTTCAAGCACTTCCCTTATCCACTTTAACAATCCCATGCCTAAATACTTGTTTTAACAAAATAATTAAACCTGCTGTTTTCCATCATTTTTCAAAAAGCCAATTCTCATTAAAATTTTTGCTTTTTATTTTTTTACGCTTTGCATAACTTTACTAAAATTAAATTACTTTTTTTTATTCACTAAGTTTATACTTTAATTACCTAACAATTTATTAGGCAGGCACAAAAGCCATTTATTATGCGTTTTACTTTTGCAGTGCTTTTGCTTGTAATTTTGTTTTCAGGATGCGCTGATTTTACTGAAAGCGACAGGCTAGCATGCCTTGAACTTGCAAAAGATTCGTTTGCCAACATACCTGACTGCAATTCCCATGCAAAATGCTTCGCAAAAATAGACGAATTTTCAAACATAAAAACGGAAATGCTTGACAAATCATCTGCAAGCGAAATTTTAAGCGCCAAAAACCACCTTGCAAAAGCATGGTTCTCGATTCATGCCGCAAGAAAAAATTTATCTTCAATAAGGCAAAGTTGCGAAAAAAACGATTTTTCAAAAATCAGCCAAGAAGTCAACGAACTGAATTCCAATATGCTGTCGGTTTCAAGTTCAATAGACAAATTTAATATTGCGGCCGCATCGGCAATTGGATTTGAAAACAAAAGGCTTCATGCAGAGGAAATCGATTTGATTGCTGAAGAGCCGCTTTATGAAGATTTCGTCCTGCTGAATCAAAACATTGTTGATTTTTCCCAGAAAAACGAATATGGTTCTTCTTATGCATCTCGTTTTCTTCATGAATATTCAAAATTCATGAAAGTGGCAGAAGCCCTAAACTCAACCGAATTGGTTTCGGATAATTCGATTTTAAGGCAATTAGGAAAATCGCTTGAAATAACTTCAAGCATCAAACACGAAAACTTCACTATTAAATTGCTTTCTCCATTGTTTGCAGGAATATCAGGTTTTTTATCCGATTTTTTCAATCTAAAAGGATCGGTATCAGAACTAAAAAAAACTCCTGCATTTGAATTGTTTTCTGCAACCGGAAAAATAATAGGCGCTAAAAATTCAGCTGCATCCGAGTTTTTTTCATTGTTTATTTCCGAAGCCCAACACATTAAAGAACTAAATGAAAAAAACGAAAAACTTGAATTGGAAATAAATGAAAATATTAGAAAAATAGAGGCTGATACACATCAGGCGTTTGAAACAATAAAAATTCTTAGTAAAATGCCTGGAATTCCTGGAAAGGATCAAGGAGTAATAGAAATAATTTCTCTTGGAAAGGACTTTTCAGGCTTTGAAGAAATTTTTGGAAAATTGTCTTTCGCAAAAACCAAACTTGAATCCATTAAAGAGTCTTCAATTAACGGAAAATTGGCTTTGGGGCAAAAAACAAGAAAACTCAAAGACCTTAACTATGATATTGCTCAAATTAATTTGCATTTGCTTGAAATAAAAAACATTGCCAATTCTGCTTTGACGGTGTGCAACGAAAATGTAAATTTCATTTATAAAAAATTTTCAAGCAAGGAATTTGAAACACAGAACTCTTCTTTGATTTCATTAAAAGCCCTTTTGCATGCAAAAATTTCTTTATACAAGGAGAAATCTTCTCTTGTCAAGTGCAGCGAAATTTATTCCCTTTACAACAACCTGGTTTCAATGTTTTCCGAAAAACATCCTGAAAACACTATTTCCAAGGAGATTTACGATTGCGTTTCGGTTTCGGAAAAATGGCTTGAAATTTCAAAAAACCCAGAATATCTTGAAAATTTGGAAACTATAAAAAGGGAATTTCCGAATTTTGCAAATCATTCACTTTCTCTCGAATCGTGCAAAAACATTCTTTCAAATATTGCAAAAGAAGCTTCGGAATCACAGGAAGGAGAAAATTTTTTGAAAAATTATTCAAGGATTGCTGATTTTTCGAGCCAAATAGAATCGGTTTTGTTGAACTATCCAGAAATTAATTTCAAAACCAACTTCGCGGAAAATCCTAATTTTTGTTCACAAAAAATGAGAGAATTTGGAAAATATGTGTTTTCAGGAAGGCTTGACGTCGAAAGCATAGACTCTTTGGCAAGACTCAAAGAATTATCAAATGCTTCAAATGAGATTGCAGGCAAATGCGAAAGTATGTTAAAATCCGTTGCCTCTGAATTTGTTCAGGCAGAATTGTCAGGAATGTGCAATGAAGATACTAATTATAGAGAATGCAAATTGTACTTTGACAACAAGGCAAAACCTATAAAAACCCCTTTTAGCGTTGAACTTCAAATAGACTCGTCAAAAGCCGTGATGTCTGCATCAACAGGAAATACCAATTTTTTTTCAACAGGCAAAAAAACAAGTATTTTGTTTTCATGGCTTGATACAGGAATCAACGGGTTGACTCTTGTTTTTGATTCAGAAAGCGACTTGAACAGAGGCAAACAAGACAAAAATATTTCTGCGGTTGTTTCAATTCTTTCGGAAAAACGCGCTTTGCTTTCAAAACTAGCTGATTTGAATTTTGATGATTCTCAAACAAATACGCTTTCCAAAAAAATAGATTCCTTGATTGATTCAGGAAATACTATGGAAGCAGAGAATAATTTGTCTTCTTTAAGAAAATTGGTTGAAACAACAATTTCCAAAAAAGCCTCTTTTGAGGAACTTTCTAATAAATCAAAAGAAATTTCCAAATGCCTTTCAGAAATTTCAACTTACCTTCAAAGAATAAAAAAGGCTTCAACAGAATTTGAAAATAATTTTTCTGACGTTAATTCAGAAGAAATTTCACTTATTTATCACTTGTTACCTCTTGGAAGTCAAAGGCTAAAAATATTTTTAGAACCGCTTGATTCGTCAAGCAAAAAAGTCATTGAAGAAGCAAATTCCTTGATTTCAAACGGAAAAATCGCAGAGGCAGTTTCAATTGCTGAAAAAGAGAATATTTGTCAATTATCAAAAAATCTTTTGTCGTTGGCAATTGAAGCAGAATCAAGCCTTGAGAAATTAAAAGAAAATTCCTTGGCTGCCTTCAATGCTGCAGAAATGAAAATCTCAGAGTACGAGTACAATCCTGAAGCAAATAAGCAATTGGCTGAAGCAAAAACAGCTTTGGAAAACAAGTCATACATTAAATCCATTGTTAAATCGAATCAAGCTTCCGGCATGGCTACTATTCCAAAACAACCTGAAAACCTTAACCCTGCAATTTACATTTTCGTAATAACAATTTTGGCCAGTGCAATTTATTTGGCTTTTCGCAAACCAAACGAGGATAAACCTAAAGAGACTTCAAAAATAAGAAAATTCGGCGATTCGGTTCATGAAGACAAGGCAAGCCAAAACATTTAATTTTTTACTTTATTTAGCTTGCTATAATGTTTTGATTTAACGTTTGGCTGGCAGCGATAAACACTTGTTTTTTTTAATTTTAAAACATTCATTGTAGCGAGTTTTGTTTTTGTGCTGTTGTGTAATTTTTTGTCGTAAATCAATGTTTTGCAAATGGATTAAACCGAAAAAACATGGCTAAGACGCTATTCACTTTGCAGGAAAAACCGATGCTTTAGCGGCATGGCGTGATTTGATACATGGCATGGCAACTAAAACTTCAAATTTTAATTGGAAAATATATGGCTTTGATTCATATTATAAAATAAAATCGGCTTGTCGGCTTTGTCATTTAAAGAAAAAATCGCGATTTTGGCATTGCCAATGACAAAAAAACATTTTTTAGTTAATCAGTTTTTTTTGTATAGAAATACAAGAATGCAATAATAGCCACTAATGCAAGTAATAAAGGCAAGATTTCATTAATCGCAAAGTCTTTTTTTTCAATTCTTATGATTAAGGTTTTGCATTCTGAATTTTCATCGTTGTATTTGACAACGCAATTTATCATATAATTTCCAGCATCAACCGGTTTTGCAACTATTTCAACGTCTTTTATTTCGTTAGGTTGTATTGTCTGTATTTTTACAGGTCCGGATTGCCCTTCAAGGTCGCCTTTTAACTCCAAACTTATGTTTTGTATCGCTTCTTCTGAATTATTTTTTAGTTTTATCAAGAGTTTTACCGGTTCCAATGCAAAAACCTTGTCGCTTTTTGTAAATATTTGTGGAGTGATTTTTTCAGGGTATTCAATTGATTTTATCATTGGCGTGTTTGAAAAAATGGTTTGCCTTTCACCAAATTCGTTTTTGAAAGCCATTACCGAAGGCAAGACGCTCATTTCAATAGCTTGTTGTGGCACTGCATAATATGTTATTCTCAGTACTCCGGGTTTTTCACATTCGGAATTCTCATTTCTTGCAACACATTTTGGCACAACCCCTCTTTTTGAAGTCTCGCCTTTGAGTATGCTTAATTGTGCGCCTTTCTCTTCAAGGTCTTTTTGTCTGTAAAAAAGCTCCACTTCAACATCCTGGCTGCCATAATTTCTTGCTATTGAATCTATTTTGAATACCCTTCCAACATAAGGATTATAAGTTTCAAGTTCAAGGGTCAAGCCGTCAGAATCAGGAAAATAAAACGTTTCATAGACCCCAAAATAAGAATCAGCCAATATTCCTATTTTATTTTGTGTTTTGGAAGTCTTTCCACATACTTTAATTGAATTATTTTTTGTAAAATTGTTTTTTGGAAGCCATATGTGAGCCACGCCAACCATGAAATCATCATGCTTTAATTCTTTCACTTCAACGCCATTAAATAAAACCATTATTTTTGCCATGTTTTTCGGATCTTTTGGAAAATCTGCTTTCAAAGTGAATATTGGAAATACATAACCATTCAAGTCTGAAGTATAAGAAAAATCAAAGTTGACGCAACCTTCTTTGTTAAAATCGTTTATGTAAAAATCCTTGTGCCCCCTGCTCTTGAAATCGAACTCTTCAATTACTTTTGCGTTTGTGTTGCCTAATAAAAGAACAGTAATTATCAAAGTAGTTAAAAACGCTTTTTTCAAGTTGTCACTCCCTATTTTTTTGCCTCATTCTTTTTTCTATTTCAAGTATTATTGATAAGGCAGTTTCTTTAATAGATTTTCTATTTTGGCAAAAAATAAGTTTTTCTGCCGAGTATAGCCTTTTAGCGTGCTTTTTGCAATAATCAATCCCTTCGCAAAAAACATTGTCTTGAATCTTTTCTTCAGAGTATCCTCTTGCCTGCAATCTCAATTCTAATATTTCTGGGTTGCATTGGATTACCACCATAAAATCCAAAGGAAGCTTTGTTTCACAAATCAAGTGGCCTTCAACAATCAAATTTTTTTCATTTTTAATAAATTTTCTTAGCCTTTTCTCAAGTTTATCCAAAGGCACTATGAATTCGTTAGTTTCTTTGTCAAATTCTACTATGCCTTCGGCAACGCTGAATTCTTTTTCGTTAATAACTTTACAGCCAAAGAATTCGCCAAGTTCTTTTGCAATAGAGCTTTTTCCAACTCCCGGAGTGCCTGTTAAACCTATTAGCATATCTTAATATTATCTGCAATTTCATTTAAAAAACAAGAAATTGGCGTTGGTTGTAATCCTGGATTAATTGATTGAAATTTTGGCAAAAAAAGTTTTTTTTGCAAGAATTAGTATTTGCGGAAAGAGGCTTTTTGGAAGGGTGAACCAGCCACCAATGCTTTATAAGCTCCGAGTATTAAATTTAATCGAGGGTTTTGATAGGCCTATTTCTTCATCATTTAGCCTCTCTCCGCCATTTTCAAAGCTTTTAGCCAGTTCAACTGCATCATGTAAGACGTTTTCTTTTGATTTATCTTCGTGCATTTTGAACCGACCTGACCACTTTATTTCAAAGCATACTTACAACATTCCAACTTATATAAATATTTTTCTATAAAAAGCCGTTATAAGTCTTTTTTAGCCTAATAACTCTAATAAATTACTTTTTATGGCAAAAAGAGGTTTTTTCAGGTTTTTTTAGTTTATTTTTATGTTTAAGTAGTTTTTTTTTTGGAAATTTTTTAGTGTTTTTTTTTTCAAAAAAATCGATTATGTATATTAATAGTTTTATTGTCGCTTTATCTTTGAATCTTTTTGTTTGCTTTTTATTTGTAATGTATAATTTGTGTGTTTTTTGAAATTTTTGCAATTGTTTTTGTTGAAACTCTTAATTTTATTTTTTTAGTCAGCCAACTTTATTTTTTTTATTTTGGTTTTTGTTTTTTTTTGAATTTGTTTTTTGAGACAATTTTTTTTTGCAATTTTATCTGGTTCGCTTATTTTAACCTTAGGCTGTCAAGGTTTCTTATTGATTGTGAATTGATTGACATTTTTGCGGAAAAGAATTTTGCAAGTTCAACCGTTTTTGTTGCTTCGCCGTGATTTGTTAAAATCTTTTTCGGTTTTGGTTTCAAAGCCCTTACATAACTGACAAGTTGAGGCCTGTCAGAATGTCCTGAAAACCCCTCAATCGTTTCTACTCGCATATTAATATCAAGCTTTCTTGTTTTGCCGCCGTTTTCCGTAATCGGCAGGCTTCTTAAACCACCCTGTATTTTTCTTCCAAGAGTTCCTTCCCCTTGGTAACCTACAAATATAAGCGTATTAATAGGGTTTTCAGCCAATTTGTAAAAATATTGGAGGCTTGAACCGCCGGTAAGCATTCCGCTTGAAGCAAGGATTATTGCCCTGCCTTTTTGGCAAATCGCGTCTCTTTCTTCAGGTTTTGCGATTTCAAATATGTTGCTTGTAAAGGGGCTGTCGTTTTGTAGAACTCTTGTTTGCACTGCATTTCTCAAATATTCTGGGTAGGCTGTGTGGATTGCAGAACTCTCTTTTGTCATGCCGTCTATATAAACCTTGACTTCCGGATCAATAAGTCCTTTTCTATAATAATTTTCAATAACAAGCTGGAGTTCTTGTGCTCTGCCGACCGCAAACACAGGTATTAAAACCGAGCCGCCTTGGTTTGTCGTTTCTTGCAAAACTTTCAGCAATTGAACTTCAGTTTCTTCTCTTTGTGGCATTATGTCTTCTTTTGCACCATAAGTGCTTTCAATTATAAGAGTTTCAAGCCTAGGATAATTTATATCCACATTGTTGAAAAGCCTTGTAAAACCATATTTTATGTCAGCCCCATAAACAAGGTTGTGTGCTCCTTCACCTATATGCAAATGAACTGAAGCACTGCCAAGTACGTGAGCCGCATTGTGGAAAGTAAGCCTCATGTCTGGTGCTATATCAGTTACTTCTCGATATTCTCTTGTAATGCAGTGTTTCAACATTTCTTTAACATCTCTTTCGCTGAAAGGCGCTTCTTTGTTGTCTTTTGCTGAAATGTCCAAGTAATCAAAGAGAAGCAATGTACTCAAGTCCCTTGTAGGTTCTGTGCAATAAACAGGCCCGTTGAATCCTACTTTGAACAAGTAAGGTATGAATCCGCAGTGGTCCATATGTGCATGGCTAAGCACAACTGCGTCAAGTTCATTTATTGGAAACCTTATTGCATCAAGGTATGGATACATTTCTTCAGGAGTTTGGGCTCCAACATTGATGCCGCAATCCAAAAGAATTTTGGTTTTTCTTGTTTCAAGCAAAATGCAACTCCTGCCAACCTGCCTGAATCCGCCCAAAGGAGTAAGCCTTATCCAACTTGGTTGTGCTTTTTCGCTATAAATTTTCCTTGCTGTTTCTGTCAAAAATTTTTTTCTTTCAGAACTGTATTTTACAAGATGATGTCTTATTCCTTTGAGTATTTCACTAGCAGAAGTAGGCGCCCTTAATATTTTTGGAGTCCAACCTGTTTCAAGTATTATCCTCTTTGTGGTTTCACCACTCTTGCCAATTACCAAACCAGGTTTGAGAGCTTCAATCCAAACTTCGCTGAAAGGCTCAGAAAATTGTATATCAGAAACTTGTGCGTCTTCAGGAATGATTTCAAGAATTTTTTCTTTTGCCTCTTTTTCGTTTATTAGCAAAGATTTGTCAGCCCTTATATTAACTTTTTTCTTCAGCATTTGGGCTACTTCTTTTACGTAATTTTCGTTTTCATGGAATGCCTTTGGGTTTTCGGTATAAATAGAGATTTCAGGGCCTTCCAATTCTACGCTTGTAACCCCTGCCTCTTTTGGTACTACTTGTTGTACAATTTCCCTTACTTCTTTTAGATATTCCATTAATTCTTCACTTTTTGTTTTCTAAAGTTTTGATAAAAAAATAAGCATTCCACTTTCTTTTAGTCGCCTTTGGTGAATTTTGCAACAATGTCTTCAGGTATTTGTCTTACTCCTTTGGAGTCCACAACAAAAACAGTTGCTCCCTTTCCGCCAGAAAAAACATCCCTTCTTTTGCCCGCCTCAATTGCCTTTACAGCCAAAGCAATTGTTTCCTTTTCATTCATGCCTTCTTTATAACCCAAATCAATTGTTGCCAAGGCTTGTTCTGTCCCTGAACCAGACACTGCATAGTTTTTTCTTTCAAGCATTGCCCCGAAAGGAGTGACATCAAAGAGCTCCGGTTTTCCATTAAAACCACCTACTAAAAATTGGCAAATAAAAGGATAATACCTGCTTGCGCTAAGCACGTTTGACAACAAATTTGCCGCGGCTTTTGCAGTCATTTTTTCTTCCCTTTCAAGCTCGTAAATCTTGGCTTGTGCTTTCAAAAACCTGATTACAGCCAAACTATCGCCTACATTTCCCGCGTTTGTAACAGCAAAAATCCCGTTTATGTCATAAATTTTTTCAGATTCTTCTTCATAGACTATATGCCCCATAGAAGCCCTTTTGTCAGCTGCAAGCACAACACCACTGCTATACACTATTCCAACAGTGGTTGTCCCAGTCTTAAGGTCTTTCAATACATGTTCTGTTGCCATCATATAAAATCAGCTATCTGAAATAGTTCTTCCCCCAAACCTTTATAAAGGTTTATTAGAAGTTAAAATTTAATTGCTTTAAGGCATTTTTTTGCTAGCTAGGCTTTTTTTGCAGTTTTTTTGCCCCATATTTTTAAACATTTTTTTTGTTTTCTTGTTTTTGTTTTTGGAATAAAATTCTTTTTTCAATTTTTTTAGAAAAATTTATTTTTTTTGCTTTGTCTCGGCTTTTTTTTGCCTTTTTCTGTTTGTTTTTTTTGTGAGCTTTTTTTTGGTTTTTTTGTTTTTTTTGCGGGACGATTTTTTTTGTCATTATTTTTTTGTTTTATTTTTGGAGTTTGTTTTTTTTGCGAGTTGTTTTTTTGTTATTTTTTTGTTGTTTGTTTTGCAAGCCATTTTTTTTGTGGTCTTTTTTTTGTCAATTATTTTTTGTGGCTTATTTTTTTTCGTGCCAAGTTTTTTTTCTTAATTTTTTTTATTGGTTTTTTTGTTTTTTTTAATTTGTTTATTTTTTTTGTGAGCAGTTTTTTTTGTTTTGTTTCTTGAAGCCATTTTTTGTTTTTTTTAGTTTATTTTATTTTTTTTGTTTGAAGTTTTGTTTTTTTATTTGAAATTGTTTTTTTGATTGGAATTTGTTTTTTTTTGCGAGCCGGGTTTTTTTTGGCAATTTTTTTCATGATTTTTTTTTGAACGTTTTTTTTTAATTTTTTTTGGCGAGCCATTTTTTTTGTCATTGTTTTTTTTGTGAGCCATTTTTTTAGACAATTTTTATTTTTTTTGGTAAAGATTTTTTTTATCAGCTGTTTTTTTTGTCATTTTTTTTGTTGGTTGTTTTTTTTGTTTTTTTTGTGTTTGTTTTGTGAGCCGTTTTTTTTAGACAATTTTTGTTTTTATTTTTTTTGGTTTGAAGTTTTGTTTTTTTGTTTTTTGCAGGTCTATCTTTTGTTGGGCCAACTTTTTATTTTTTTAAATTTCAAATTGCTTTTTTTCATTTTTTTCGCTTTCTGGTTTTGCATCAAAAGATTCCACTATTTCAACACTCTTGAGTTCAGGAATAATTTCTTTAACTGTTTTTGTAAAAGCAGGAACAAGAGGAGCAAGCTGTTTCCCAATCTCTTTAGGAATTTTAACTTTAATTACGTCGGCCTCTATTTTTGTCTGGACTTTTTCTTTAAGCGGGAAAAACTTTTCAGCAATAACTTGTGCTTTTTCCGAGGAATCCTTGATTTCTTTTATAACTTTCAATTTATATTCAACTTCTTTTCCAGCAAGGTCGTTGTTCATATCAACTCTTACTCTGCCACCAGAAACTGTTGTAACCTTTCCATACATTCCATTCATCTCAACAATCAAACCATTAACTGGCTTGATTTTTCTGTTTGTAAATTCAGCCAATGGCACAAGCACAACCAGGTCTTTTCGCCTTTCTCCAAAAGCCTTTTCAGGTCCAAGCTTGATAACCTTCTCTTCGCCTTCCTTCATTTCTTTGAGAGCCTCATCAATGCCTTTTATAACATCCCCGTTTCCAACTATTACAGGCACTGGCTTGAAAATCGCGTTTTCTTTGTACAAGCCAACTTCTTTGGCAACAGCTTCCGAAGTGGTATCAAAAATCTTTCCAGTAACTAATTCTTTGCCTGTAAATTCAACCAATACAAGGCTTTTTTCTTTCAAATTTATCACCAAAATAATACCTTAAAAGAGATTGTTATTTATAAGAATTGGTTTGGAAAATTGAATATAAAGATTGATGAAAGGTGTAAAATCTTGAAAATAACTAAAGAACAATTTGTGGCACTTTTGGTTGCACTTTTAATGGTTGGTTCAATATTTGCCCTTATGCAATACCAAGACGAATACAAGCCGCCACCACAACCCCCTTCCAATAATCAAAAACCCACTACAATAAAATATTCGGCTTCCAACATTAAATCAAAAGTAATTGATATTTTTCCAAGAATAAGGCTTGGAGCCAAGACTTCAGAATCGGAAGTTTCAAGCATAGACAAAGCCTTACTTTCCACTGGCAAAGTACTTAGAGTAGAAAATTCCCAGTTTTCAGGACAAAATGGCGAATACTACATTGCAGACTTGCGCTTACAATCAACCAGCCAAATAGAAGAATTAATGGAAGAAATCAAACAACTTCCTTTTCTTCAAGATTTGGAATTTATGAAATATTCTCTTGTAAACCTTCCACAAAAGATTGAACTCAAGAACGAAACGCTTGGACTAACCCAGGAATACCAATTCAAAGGCTCGCAAATCCAAGCACTTGTAACTCCCGAAACCCAAAAAGGTGATTTGATAGAAATTTCCTTGCAAACCGAATTTGCAGGTCAACAATTAGTCTCTGCATATGCTGTTGAAACATCAAACCTTGACGCCAAAGAGGAAATTTTTTCATTAATCCAAAAATCAACGATTTCAAGCTTAGAAAACGAATACTTAATAAATTCGGAATCAACCCCAAAAAAAATAAACGATCTTGAAAAAGCAAAACTGGAACTCGCAAAATTGGACGAAAACTCCAACTTAAAAGTCTATCCACAATCACTCAATTTCACAATTTTATTTTCAGAACCTGAAAAAATATCTATTAATGACCTTAACTTTTACCTGTCAGGACACCAAAGCATAAGTTCTTTCACCTTGCAATTGGACTCCAACAAAGCAATTGTCACAGCCAAAGACGAAAACATAAACCAATTCGCAGAAAAACTAAAAGAAGAATTGGAAGCTTTTGGCTTTAAAATATCAAGCATCAAAGAGCCAAAAGTTTTTTTGGAAGGAACAATTTCAAATAGCGACTCAGAAAAAATTTTAAAAACCATTAATTCAACGGAAAAAAATTATGAATTGAAATTCACGGTTTTCAGAAAAGCAAAAATAGAAGCTAATTCAATATATGTTCCAGATGCCAACTATGATTTCACAATTCGCGAAGGTTATTTCAACGCATATGTAAAACCAATTCATAAAAACGGAGACGAAATAGAAATGAACATGCTTATAATAGCTTCAAAAAGAAACGGAATAAGGCTTATACAAGCCCAGGAAATAATTAAACAAAATTAAAGCATATCCTGGTTTTGTTGATTCATTATAAAGCCTCTTTTCCCGAAATTTTTTTTTATGTCATCAAATATTAATTAATAATTATTATTTTGTCAATTTTTGAATAGCTTCCGCAATATCCCCTTTTGTTTCCTTTAATGCATTAAAAGCTTCTTCCCTTGAAACTTTTGCCTTTTCAGAAACCATTAAAATGTCAGATTCAGGGATTTCCGTTTTCGCTTTTTCTTCAATCTCTTTGCCCATTACACTATAAATTTTATTCCCGTGCATATCCATTGCAGTAACCTGCGGTTCTTCAATAATTATTTTCTTTTCTTCAAACTCAAAAACAACCCTTTTTGCATGAATTTCTTCAGACTTTATGCCAAATTGTTTCAACATCATCTTCATTTGCCTTGGATCCATTCCACCAAAACCAGGAAACATAAAAAATCACCAACAATTTACTACTTAAAAAAGCTTATTAACTGAATCAACATTTTTTTTTCATGACATCAAATATAATAAGTTCTTTTGAAGAATTCCAAAAAAGGTTTGATTTTCCAAAGAACGATGAAAGAATCAATGCATTGAAAAAATACTTTGAACGAGGCGGGGTAATATCGGCTTTGCCTTCAAAAAAACCTTGGCCTCGCTTGATATACCCTTCTCCATTGCGAATCCAAACTCAAATAGAAGAATTAAAGAACAGGAGAAAACTTTTTTTGAAAAAGGAAGCCGATTGGAGAAAAAAGCTAAACGAAGCCAAAAACTATCACCTGAAGCACCATGTTTTGAAATTGTCCGAGCCAATTTATTGGAAGCATGTCTCCAAAATGCTTACCGACAAAGAATACAAGGCCGATGCTGAAGCAGTAGGCTTGCCAGCTCACCTTGCAGCAGATCCAAGATACAAACCGCTTGTAAAAATGTTTCTTGAAGACATTGAATACAGAAAAAACCTTGTTGAAACAGTGCAAAAAAGTTTTGTTTACAAAAACAAAAAAGTAGGAAATTACGCAAACATTCTTCAAGACTTCAGAATTGACGTGTCGGAAGCCCAATTAAAGGATATTGAAGCGAAAATAAAGGATTTGGACGAACAAATAAAATCACTTGAAATAATAAAATCATGGGCTTCAAGCGAATAATTTTTCCAACAATAAACTTTTTTTTACCGGCAACCAACTCTTGAAAATTTTAAAAATTTTGTGCCAGTAGTTATTCGTGCGAGTCTTCGGTTCTGCTTTCATCAAGGGGTGAATTTTATGGAAAGCAAGCAAAAAAGCAGTTCAAAACCTGTTGCAAAATTTTCTTCAGGCCAAATACATTTGGCTGTGTGGGAAAATGTTGCCAAGGAAACTGGCGAAATTTACAATACAATAACAATTGAAAAAAGATATAAATCAGGCGAAGAATGGAAATCGCTTAAATCTTTCAGGCCAAACGAATTGTCCAAGTTGATTTCGGTTCTTCAACAGGCAAACGAACATTTTGCCAGCCAAGAAAATAATAGCGAACAAAACAGCTAATAATTCGATTTTTTGCCCTTTTGGGCAACCTATTTATTTTATGTTAAGGTATATTTTCCTTTTATTACTTTGTCAGGATAAACCCTGATGCCTTCTTTATCTGTTATTGTGAGTTCCACTAAGCGTCTTTTGAAGTTTTCCCCTCTCAATTTAAAAATTTCAAGAGCCCTGCCTCTTTCCCCATTGCTGTAAAGCACATTGTAAATAACTATTATTCCATCTGAAAGAAAGCTTATTGCTTCTCCACCTTCGGCAGTTCCATCAGTGCCAGTATGGGTAGGTTTAGGGGTTTCCCTTATTAGTAATGAAGTTATGTTGTTTTTTTCCAAATACCTGAACATTTGTTCCATGTATATCCTGAACCTGTATTCTTCCCCACTGAAAGCGGAGGATATAGAAGTCAAAGAGTCTATCAAAACCAAATCAGGCTTGTAATTTTGGGGTATCAAAACAACTTCCACGTCTATAAGCAATTCTTTTTTGGCTTCGCTCAACAAAGCTTCCACGCTTCTTGCAATATCGAGAGCATTAAACCTTTTTATCATTAACAAACCTTTTTTTTCATACTCTTCAGGGTTGTGCCCGAACATTCTCATGTGGTCTCTCAAACTTTCCTCCTTTTCTTCAAAACTCATATAAAGAACTTTAAGCCCTCTTTTGCACGCATTCATTCCTGCTTGAAGGCAAAAAAGCGTTTTTCCTGAACCAGGACCACCTTCAACTATAACCGCAGAACCCCAAGGTATACCTCTTGTCATCAATTCATCCATGCCCGGAATTCCAGTTTTAAAATATTTTTCCCGCTTTGATTCGATTTCCTGCTTATTTTCACTCTTATTTTCTCCCGCATTATTTGTTTTAACATTATTATTTTCTTTCTTGTCGGCTTTATTTTGCACGTTTTTATCATTGTTTTTATTGCCGCCGAACAAAAGTTTTTTTATATCTATCATACTCACTTCACTTTTTTTATTAGTAGTTTTTGGCCTTTATTATTATCTTTTTTAATATTTAATTTATGCTCTTCTTCTTTTAATACTGCTAATTCTCTTGTAATCTCCCTTTCCATATCGCTATAAACCTGCATTTTGCTTTTATAAACATTTTCAGGTATAGAACCTTTGACAAAGTAGTTGTTTTGGGCTTTCTTTTTTTCCTCGTTCAAAATTTTCTTTTCCAATTCAAGGCTTTTGATTTTTTGTTGTATTTGGATCATTTTTATTTGTTGCCTAAAAATTATTCCAATAATAAGAGGCAGTATTATACCTATCAGTATTTCAGTTTGATATTTTTTTGCAATCGCGATTATATTGGCTGACGCCGCTTCATAAATTGCTTCAATTCTTGTTTGCAGGGAGGATAATTCAACCAATTTTTTGTCAGCTTCAGAAATAATATCAATTGTTCTTTCAAATCTTTCGTCAAAAAACTCCGATTCGGCTTGCTTGTAAAGATTTTCCACGCTTTCTATTTGAGGAAGATTTTTTGATTCATCAATCCTTTTTCTAAGAGACACTAATTCGTCTTTGACTTTATAAGCCATTTCGCTTACTTTTTTAAAGTCTTTCATTTTTTCCCTGTATTGGAAAAGATCAGGGTTTTGTTTTGTCAAATTGGATTTTTCAATTGCAAAATCAAGGTTTAATTTAGCTATAGTCAACAAGTCTAAAGCCCTGCCTGTAGGCAATCCTTTTCTTTTCATGTCTCTTATTTTGTTTTCAGCATTAAAGATTTCTTGTTTTGCCGACTTTACTATTCCCAATTCTTCTGCATTAAAATCTGGAACCGTTTCGGAATTATTGTCTTGCAATTCAGTTTTTTCAGCAGTTATAATGTTAATGATTAGTATTTGAATTGCGATAAACGCGATTATTAAAAGCAAATTTCTGGCTTTTTGTTTATTTGAAGATTTTATAATAAACCCTCCAGAAGATGCTTAACCAACCACTGTTTTTTCTTATTGAACTTATAGCTTCTTCATATGTTATGTTTTTTTCTATTTCATTCAGCCTTTTTGTCAAATTTTCAATTTTTGCCTGATACATTCTTGTTTCAATCAACCCTTCTTTGAAGTATTGTTTTTGGGTTTCTTTCAATTCGTTTAAGATTCTTTCCCTTTCTTCAGCCAGTTTTGTTCTTTTTGATTTGATGTTTAATTGGTTTATAAGTTCATTTTCAGCTTCAATCATTTTTTCTATTGCTTCCGTGAATTTTTTTTCATAATGGTTTAACGCATCTTGGTACTCGTTCATACTTATTTTTCCAGCAACAAAGCATTGATGTTGGGTTTCTTTTATTAGTTCAATCAGCAATTTTTCTTCGGCTTTGAGTGTTTTTATTTTGTTTTTAAGCGAGAATCTCTTCAAACTTATTAGTGAAACTATAAAGAACAGTATTCCTGCAATCGCGCCTGTTGATATGGCAAAGCTGTTTTGCATTATGAAATAACCATAATTGAAAGCGCCTTTTGTTTCAAGGCTGTGTGTTAGGTGAGCTTCTTTAAGCACATCCAACGCATTTTGGAAGTCTCCCCTGTCAAGCGCAAGTTTTGCCAATTCCCTCATTTTTTTTGTTTTTGGAATGTCAATCCTTTCTTCTTCGCTTTTGCTGATTAGTTCGTCAAGTTTTTTCATTTCTTGTACGGCTTCCTTTGCTATTTTGCCCAATGCTAATATGGTGTTTGCATTGTTGGCCGCCAAGTCGTATTCGTTTGCATCTATATTTATTTCCGCCTCTTCAAGAATATTTCGCATTTCCGAAACATTCAAACCCATTGAAACCAATTCAGCTATTTCTGATTTTGCTTTTGAAATTATTTCCGCAGCCTCTTTTTTTGTTATGTCTCTTATGAATAAAGTTACATTTGTTTTGAATGTAAATGGAGTGTCAACAATCGAGTTTCTTTTTTTTACCGACAATACGCCTTTTATTGTGAAAGTCAATTCGTGCCTTCCAGGTTCAAAGTATTTTGGCGCCACTATTTTCACTTTTAGAAAGCTTTCTTCGTCGGGTTTTAGCGATGGTATTTCAGGGTTTTCAATGTTCAAGTATTTTGACAATAACCCTGTTACTTCAGCAGTTATGTTTCTCAATTCTTTGTCAGGGAAAGGATTCTTTATTCTTACTTTGAATTCCTGGTCTTTTCCCCTTACAAGTTCGAATTTTTCAACTGTTTGGAAAAAAGTTCTTACTTGTTCCTCTGTTGTAAAAATGCTTCCACCGCCGCCTCCGCCAGAACTGCTTGACGAGCTTGATGCACTGCTTGTTCCTACTACTCCCCCGCCACATGGCGGACAAGGGCCTCCGCAGTCAATGCCGGTTTCCCCATGATTTTGAATTCCATCGCTACATGTGGGTGCTTGGCTTGTTTGTGTTGAAACCACCACCACATTAACAGATTCGGACCTTGTTTTTAATTCGTTCCCATCAGGCGTTGCCGTAGCAGTCAATGTCACTGTTCCAGATTGCGCGCTTTCGCTTATGCTTACAACAATTGAATTGAATAAGTATTCGTCTATTCCCAAAGTAGATATTGAAACAGAAGAACTTCCAGAAGTTATGGTCCAACCTTCCGGCAAAGTCCAAGCAAGCACCACATTATTAGCGTCTTCATTTCCTTTGTTTGTCACTTTTGCAACGTAACTTTTGCCAGTGTCTCCTTGCAATACTGATTGGTTGTAAGTAGGTATTTCCACAAACATAAAAGGCCCGCCAGCCAAACTTATTATGGTTCCAGAACTTGTTGCATTCTGAGGCTGTGCAGATGAAATTTTTGGAGTAAAAGTTATTGTCAATGAATCTGACCTTTCAGTGGTTTTTGTGGTTACTTTAGTATTTACTGAAGCTGTTTGTCCAGCATTTACTGTTATTTCATAAGGAGTTGATCCAGGTTGTAAATTGAAAAACACGTTTTTTCCAGGATCCCAATTTGATGTTATGGAAAATGTGATTGGCGCATCACCAGTATTTGTTATGTTTATGTCTCCTATTGTTATGTTGGCGTCCAAAGCTTCTGTTTTTGTTCCAAAGTTTGTCGGAGCTAACCCCCAAGTATAATCTATGTAAGCATAAAAGTTGTTTGTATCAGAATTGGCATCGTTTCCTTGCGTGTCTTTTGTATATATTTTGTATTGGAAATGCTTGTTCAGATCTGCTGGGATGTTATATGTCAAAGTGTAATTGTAATTGTAATCGGAAGGCTGGCTTGAAAAATTCATACTTATAGCATTCCAATCGCTCCATCCTTGTGTTGTTTCGTTATAATATCTTATGAACAATTTTACTTGTGAAACTCCAGTGTATTCATTGATGTTTGCATCAAACGTTATGTTTGAATCAGGATCTATGCTTGCGTTGTCGTCAGGCGTAAGAGTAATTTTCCAAACTTTTGGAGCTTTCAAATCACTGACACTTATTTGCCAAGATTTTATTGTTGAATTTTTTGCTATGTCGGTTGCCCTAAAATTTACGTCTATTGTGCCCGCATTTAAAGTATTTGAGTCAATTACATAATAAGCAACTATGTTTGCGTCGTTGTATTGTTGCCTTGTTTGTATATTTATGTTAGGCCCTGAAATATTTATGTCAACATAATCAACTTGCAAATTGTCGTTTATAACAGCCCAAACATTCAAGTCAGCTGAATCGTTTGCATCATAAGGAGTTGAATTCCAATCAACGAAAACAGGCGCATTCAAATCATTGGTTTGCGTTGTTCCAATGCTTTTTGCCAAGCCGTATTTTGCGCTAATGAAGTCAGAGTTAAGGTCACCGAGACGATTCCAAGGGTTGAAAAGGTTGTGTCCTATTCTTGAATTGAATCTATCAGCTTCAGTTACTATTCCTGAATACATCTGTCTTGTCCAATAATCGTAATCCGTTTCATCATAAAATTTGGAACTGATTGATTCTCCAGTAGTGCTGTATCTGTTAATAAACATAGTGCCAAATGCATCGCTCGTATTCCGGTTGTAAACACCCCAATAATTAGCATCCCCAAAAGTAAGAGTACTTCCAGAGCCATTACTATTCAAATCGTAATTTGTCACTGAACCGCCAGAATTATAACTGAACACCAAAAATTTGTTCGAATCCATTACTTTGTAATCATCATAATAATAACTCCAATTTTGCGTGCTCACAGGCTTTGAATTTATGTCTGTTTCATAATAAGGTTGCTTAGCATAAAAGTAGTAAGTAGTGTTATAATCCATTTGTCCAGTTCTTGCCCAAACCCTTATTTTGCTGAATATTCCGCCATTCACATCAAGCGAATAATTTGGATTTGAAACAGAGTATGATGTATAAGTATATATTCCAGATTTTGATTCAGGCGAAAGGACCGAAGGCGTGGCTCCGCCCAAGTTGGTGTTAGTCCCTTTTTTGTTGAATATTCTTGTGACATTTCCTCCAAGGTTCAAATCTATTTCAACTTTCAGTGAGGAATTTTCCACAATGTAATTTGAGTCAATAAAAGAAAGATTCATGTCAGGGTAATATGTTTTTGGGTTTTGTTGCCTTGAATAATTGGCAAAAAAATTCCTTGTTTCGCCCAAATCAAACGAAGCCATGAAAGCGACTTTGCCTGAAGAAGCTTTAGTTCCAGAATAATTCAAATCATAAGTTTGGCTTGGTATCTCTACGTAAGTGTCGCCATTATAATCTATTACCCTAACACCATTTGGGTTTGACAGGTAATTAAAATCCAAGTTTAATTGTATTGGCGCAAACCATCTTTGCACTTTTCCAGGTTCTGTGACATCAACAGGTATACTGAAAGGCACTACTATGCCATTATTGTCAACATACCTGTTCTGCCATGCATTTGTAACATAAAATATATGTTCAAATGTCTTGCCTGAAATTCTTGCATCATACCACCCTTCATTTCCATCAACTTTATATGAATAAGCATAACCATTCATGTCCGAAGATGGAGATGTTGGTGACATAGATGCATTTGAAACCAAAATATTGCCCGTTCTTGCTTCTATTATGTTTATCAAAGGATTTGCAGTAGTAGTATAAACTACTATATTCACGTCCTGCCCTTTTGTAAAGAATCCTCTCGGCTTTGAACCAAGATATGTTCTCAAGGCAAATTTAGGTATTGAAAGCAAAGTAAAATTTTGATCTGACGAGTCGCTTGTATTATTATCCTGATACATTGCCGACAGAATTATGTAATAATTTCCATCAGTAATATCAGAAGAATCCCAAGAATAAGAACACACATAAACAGGTCCTGAAGAACAAACAAATGCATTCAAAGAATTGCTCGTTATTTGCGTCCCGCCAGAAGTGAATGGCGAATATGAAAGTGTAACAAATATTTCATTGCTTGAACCAAAGCCGGATTCAACGTTGAAATCTATGTTTTCTGTTCCTGAAATTATTTCTCCGCCATTAGGCGATTGCACTATAACATATAACGCATTTTGGTCGTAGTGATAACCCAAATCAATTATGCCTGTGTCAAGCTTGTTGCTTCTCAAAGTTGTGCGTTTCATGAAGAATTCGGTTGAATCAATATTTCCTGTATTAACAAGCTTTTGTCCTCCATTATTGTCAGTGTTCAACAAGAAATTTCTGTCGCTATTATCAGCCAAAAAAGGGTCGTTTGAAAAACCAGTTTGGGTGTTTTGGTCTCCAACATGTTGGTTTGCCGAACCGCCAATAGTTGTTATTGAAAAAAACGCATTATAACCTACTTGTCCTGAAAAAGTTCCTGAAAGAGCAACACTTCCATGAGTAAAAACGTTCCTTAATATATTGCCTGTAAAACTGCCTGTGTTTCTTACTCCGTAAGATGTTCCAGTTCTGAAGTTTGTAAATGTATTATTGTAAATGCTTCCGGAAAAAGCGTTTGAACTTGCATGGTATATAAAATGCGCGGCGCTGTTGTTTTTAACAAACAAGTTATTGTAAATATTTCCTGAAAAAGCAGCGTTAGAATAAATTGCGTTTGAACCAGTAATGTTTGAAATCTTGTTGTTGTATATGCTTCCTGAAAAATTTGCTGTGGAATAGATTATGTTTGAATTAGTAATATTTGATATTTTGTTGCTATAAATCTTTCCAGAAAAAAAGCCTGCAATTGACATGGTTTCAATGCCACCAGTGGAAAAATAAAGATTGTCAATAATATTTGCGTTAAAATCTCCAGTAAAAGAACCGGTTAAATACTGGTAAAAAACTCTTGTGTTATATAAATTGGAAAAATTATTGTCGTAAACAGCGCCGGAAAAAACCCCGCTAGTGTTAATTACTGCATTGTTCAGAGTGTTAAGGTCATTGATTTTATTTCTTCTGAAGGTTCCCGCCATTGTTCCGCTTGATTGATAATATGGTGTTACGTTCAGTCTAAAGTTTGTCATATTATTGTCTTGTATATTGGTATAAGTTGTTCCAATGCCTGTATATGCTATAAGATACAAACTGCTGGTTCCCACTATTTTGGTAAAGTTATTGTCTGTTATGTTGCCGGTTGTAGGAGTTCCAGACAATCTTATAAAATAGCTTGTGGTAAGTAAATTGTTAAAATCAAATACAATGTTTTTTCTTATTTCTCCAGAGTAAGACTCCCCAAAAAGAAAGTATGATGCATTGGTATAGTTTCCAATCATATTGGAAAAATTGTTGTCAATTATTGAACCAGAAAAATTGCTTCCAACATAAAACAAATAAGGAATTGTCATATTTGCGTCAGTTATTTTGTTTTTGCAAAAACTCCCTGAAAAAGTTCCATTGGTATATACTATCCCATTATTGAAAAAATTCTGGAAAGTATTTTCACAAAAGCTTCCTGGAAATGTTCCTCCAGTACTATATTGATAAAGTGAATAACCATAATTTGTTCTCACATAAGTCGCATATTTCGGTGTTTTCGAATAGAAAATATTTCGGTTAATATCGCTGTAATATATTATTGGGGAGTTGTGGTAAATTGCATAAGCCCTGTCCAAGCCGAAATTGTTGTCAACAACGTTTCCGTAAAAAGATGCGCCGTTATGATAAATTCCATACATGAATTGTTTCAAGTGAAAATTGTTGTCGTTTATAATTCCGTTGAAATCGTTAGAGATTTGTATTGCATAACCATAAGAAGTTGTAAAACCATTCATGTCAAATATGTTTGAATAAATTTTTGCTTTTGAATATCCTGAATTGGTTAATATTATTCCTCTTGGCAAATTTAAACCCGTAAATGAATTTTGGTAAATGTTTGCGTCAAAATTTCCCGTGCCAAGAGTATAAAATCCAAAGGCGTTCATTTTAATGTCAAAATTGTTGTCATATATGTTCCCATAAAAAGAACCGCTTCTATAAACCCCTGTATAATTCCCGCCGTTTCCATTGATATCAAATTTGTTTTTATAAATCGAAGAATTAAAATCATTGGAAGTTGTTACAACCATTCCATGCGAAGCAAGTGCTGTGACATTATTATCGTGGAAACTCCCAGTAAAATTTCCTGAGCTTACATAAACCCCGTATGATGCCAGCCTTGAATTAAAGTTGTTGTCATGAATACTGCCATTGTAATCAGAACTTATTTGTATTGCATTTACTCCTCCACTAGTATTATTTGAATTTATATCAAAGGAATTATTGTATATTTCAGTGCCTGTTTGCGTTGAAATTGCTATTGCATTTCCAGAACCAGTTCTTCTTCCAAACCTGCTGAAATTGATGTCATGAATACTTCCAATGTATTTTGCCAAAGAAATCCCTGTTGTTGCAAATTTTATGCTCATAAAACTAAGCGAATCAGAAGGAAGCATTTGTGCAGTGCTGCTTATGGATATTGCAGTAGAATAATCCTGGTCCAAAGGATTACCAGAACATGACGGAATGGTTGAAGTATTTGCTCCTACTGTTTGGTCTCTGCAAGATGTAAAAACGATTCTTTTTGTTGCATTGCCATTGGCATTAATTCTTGCAGATGACGTAATTGTCAAGGAACTTGAACTAGGAACAAACTTTATTACTGCGCCCGGTTCTATGTTTAAATCCACTCCGCTGTTTTGAAATATAACTGCGCCATTTATAACGTAAGTATTGCCATCCACAAACTTTGCCGAGGTAGTGTTGGTGCCTGTAACAACGCACACAAAATTTGTATCGCCACAACTTATTCCTGCATGGGCCACGCTAGGCAAAACAGTTAAAAAAATCAATAAAATCAATTTTTGCAAGATTTGATACAGGTTTTTCAAAGGAAAGCACCTTTTTTGTTATAAGTTTTGTTATAAGAATAGACATTAATATATTAAATTCTTTCAATAAAAGCTTTTTTTTTGATTTGATGGATGTTTTGAAGATTGTCAAGGAAGCCAACAATTTTGAGTCTTTTAATCCAATGCAGAAAAAAGCAATAGAAGAAGGTTTGCTTGAAAACAGCATTATAGTGAGTTCTCCTACGGCTTCCGGAAAAACAATTATTGCGGAAATAGGGATTTTGCAATCAGTGCTTAATAAAAGAAAAAAAGCGGTTTATACTTGTCCTTTGCGTGCCTTGGCGGCAGAACACGCCCACGATTTTAAAAGAAAGTATTCTGAAAAGTTTTCAATACACACAGCATTAAGCACTGGCGACTTTGACTCTAAAGGCGAAAACCTGGGCAGAAACGACGTTATTTTTACTACTTATGAAAAGCTAGATTCTTTGATAACGCACAAAGCCAATTGGATTTCAAATATAGGTTGCCTAATCATTGACGAAATTCACTGCCTTGGCACAGACCGTGGTTCAACTCTTGAAATGTTGATAGTGAAAATAATTATCTCTAATCCAAGTATTCAAATTATAGGGCTTTCTGCCACAATTCCGAACGCTTTTGAAATAGCTCAATGGCTTGAAGCAAAGCCCGTTCAAAGCAATTATAGGCCGGTAAAATTATTAGAAGGAATTTTTTTGGATGGAAAAATAATTTTTCCAAATTCCGTTGAAGAAATAAAACTTGAAGAAGACGAAATATCATCATTAGCGTTAGACACTTTGAAGAAAGGAAAACAGGCTTTGATTTTTGCCAACAGCCGCAAGATGTCGGAAAGCAATTCCAAAAAGCTTGCAAGAATATCTGAAAAATATCTTACTGAAGATGATCGTGTCGCTTTGAGCAAAGCTGCAAAAGAAATTCTTTCAGTACTTGAAGAACCAACAGAACAATGCAATTTGATTGCATCCTTGATAAAACAAGGTTCTTGTTTTCATCATGCTGGATTGTTGCAGAAGCAACGCATCATAATAGAAAATTTGTTCAAAGAAAATCATTTGAAATTCATTTCTTCAACCCCGACTTTGGCAGCAGGAGTAAATCTTCCTGCTTTCAGGGTTATTATACAAAGCCTTTATCGTTATGGGTCTAAAGGCAGGTATACTATTCCTGTATTCGAGTACAAACAAATGGCCGGCAGGGCTGGAAGACCCAAATATGATTTAAGTGGCGAGTCAATAATAATTGCAAAAAACGAAACTGAAAAAGAAAATTATTCAGAATACTTTGTCAACGGAGAGGTTGAACCAGTAAATTCAAGTATTGCCCAGAAAGACGATTTATCATTTCATTTGCTTGCAGCAATTTCATCAGGTTTTATTTTTGACATTTATTCAGCGGAAAAATTTTTTTCAAAAACATTTTATGCGCATCAATACCGCGACATTTCCCTTCTTTATGAGAAAATAAAATCATTGTTATTTGATTTGGAAAAAATTGGTTTTATTAAAACCAATGATGCAAGAATAGAAGCCACTGTTTTGGGCGCAAGAATTGCAGAATTGTACCTTGATCCGATTGCGGCCCATAAAATAATATCTTATTTGAAAAAGAAAAATTTACACGATTTTTCTTATCTTTTCATAGTTGCTGAATATTTTGAATTAGACCATTCTCAAATTCAACTCCTCCAATCAGAATACTTGCAAGCACTATCTTTGTTAGAGGAATACCGAGAATTCATTCCAGTAAATGGCGATGAAATGTCTGAGGAAGAGTTGCTTGTTTCAAGAGTTTGGACTGCCAGTATTCTTAATGATTGGATTTCAGAAGTCAAAGAGCAGGCTATTTGCGACACTTACGGAATCAAGCCAGGTTTTTTAATGTCAATGGTTGAAAATGCAGATTGGCTTGTATATTCTTTGCATGAAATTGCAAGAATTTTGGACATTAAAGAACATTTGCCAAGACTTAAAAAGTTGCACAAAAGGATTAAAAAAGGCATAAGAGAGGAGTTGATACATCTTTGCGAGTTTAATGGCATTGGGCGCGTAAGGGCGAGAAGACTTTTCAACGCAGGCGTTAAAACAATTTCTGACGTGAAAAAAACCGACATAAAAGACCTTCAAAAGGTTCTTGGCGAGAAAACAGCTTTGAAAGTAAAGAAACAATTAGAGATAAAAAAATAATTTTTGTCAGAGTAAATTTTGATGCCAAACCGCAAATTCAAATTTGATACTTGCAAGAAAAATCCTTGTCTTTTAAGGAATTGATGAAGAACTTTTTTTCGCGGCAAAAAAACAAATAAGTGGCTGGTCACTCAATAAGTGTCGCATTTGAATGCCAAGGCACATGCAAATTTTAATTTTTTATTACAAACATCATAAAACAAAGTTCAATTCACTTCCAATAATTGCTTCTCTATCAAATTTTTTATTTTTTCAGCTTCAAAATCCAGTTTTATTAGGGTTGTTTGCCCTTTAATCCCTTTGCCCGAATTTGCGGTGTAAATCAAGCCATACATTTCAAGTTCTGTTATATATTCCCTATACCAACGAGCACTGACTGTTTGCTCTTTGAATTTTTTTGAAATTTTGCAATACTCGTCATAAATTTCTCCTGAAAATAATACTCCTGTTTCTTTTTCCCCAGTAATTTTTTGCATCGGTTTTTTTTGCAATGACAAGCACGCTATTGAATACAATACAAGCTGTTGTTGTTCAGGCAATGTTGAAACCATGTTAATTATAAGCTCTTCCTCTACCTGTTTTTTTGCTTTTTGCACTTCTTTGTCAGTGACTATGCCTCCTTTCATGTCTGCAAGTTCTCCAGCGCGAAGCAAAAGCATTACTGCAGTTCTTGCATCCCCGGATTCCTGCGCCGCAATTGCCGCGGCCAAATTTATTGCTGATTCGTCAACAGTATTAGGCTTGAACGCTATTGCGGTTCTTTGTTTTAAAATTTCTACTAATTCTTGTGCATTGTAAGGCGGGAAAACCATTTCATGTTGGCATAAACTGCTTTTTGTTCGAGGGTCAAGTCTTTCTTTGAACATTAAATTGTTTGAGATTCCAATCAAAGTTATGCTGCCTTTATCCAATTCATCATTTGCCCTGGTAAGCCCGTAAACAAGTTCATCAAGATCCTTGACTTTGTCAATTTCGTCCAAGACAATTACCAATTGTTTGCCCTTTCTCGCGTAAGCCAAGAGTTTTTCATAAATAAAAGCAGCGGAAAAACCAAGGAAATTTTCTTCCGGATAAAGGTCTTTCACTATTTTAATCATGACTCTGTATTTGCTGTTGTGATTTCTGCAATTTACATAATTGCCTTCAACCGGCACATTTTTAGAAGAAGCAAATTCAAGCAATTGATTCATGACATGCTTTGTCACACTGGTTTTGCCTGTTCCTGTTTTGCCATAAATGAAAATATTGTCGGCTTTCGCGCCTTTCAAGGTGGCACTCAATATTTTTGAAGTGCTTTCAATAAAAGGCTCCCTGAAAGGCAACACTTTCGGAGTATAATGCGGAGTCATCAAATTGCGGTCAACAAAAATAGTTTCTTTAGCAAATTCTTTTTCAAAAATATTCTCCACAAAAACCCCCTATTCAAAATAAATGCAACTTAATAAAAAAAAATTGAGTTGTGGAATTAAACCAATTCCGGTATTAAGTTCGGATTTCTAATTTTTCACACGGCAAAAAAACACGAATTGATTTCAAGCCGTTATTTTTGGCATTTTTTTAGTTTTTTTCAGCATTTTTTTCAATTTTTTCTTTTAAACAAAAGGTTAAAATAGGCTTCATACAAATTTCTATAAGAATTTTTTCATTTGGAGGGGTGGTTATTGAATGGCTTTCATGGAAAAACTCATTGGAAGAAAAAAGGATGAGTTTGATGTAGAAGAATTTTTGAATAAAATGGACACTGAACAAGAAGATCCTTACGAAGACGCTGATGCCTTTGTTAAGCCTATAACACTTAACAATGAATCCGACAGGGATTTGGTGCTTGAAGAAGCAAAAAAAGGCAACATAGTGTTAGTAAATATTGCTGATTTGAGCAAAAGAAACGCGCAAAAACTCAAAGAATTGGTGAATAGCATAAAAGCAGGAGTCCAAAGCATAAACGGTGACATTGCAAGGGTAAGCCAAGAAAAAGTCCTTGTTACTCCTAGCAGAGTAAAAATCATTAAGAGAAGGGAGTAATTGAGGAAAAAAAATGCTTCTCGAGAAACCAGCTTTTTCCGTAAATGTTGAAATAATCACCGCAGAAGAAACAGTTTCTCGCATATTGGATTCAAAAGGCTATAATAATTACCAATTTGGAAGAGTTTACATAAAGTACCTGCCATATTATTTTTTTTCATACGACATATACGATGAATCTTCAGGAAAAACCAAAATAATTGCCAAAGGACACTCGGCCTTCAACGCTTTCACCAACGAAATAGCGCATGAACTTTCCGACTTGGCTGTATTGGAATCCGGAATCAAGTCTCCCGAAATAACGCATGACTACAAATATGAAGTTGTCAGCCCGAGAATTTCAGAACGCGATGTAAAAAAAATAATTTTGGTTGCACTCTCCGCTGAAAAAAATGCTTCAAAAAATAATGTAATAATTTCTGGAATAGAATTGGTTTTTGTTCCATTTTGGGTATTGGAATACACTCTTGATGAAATAAACTATGTTGCAACAATGAATGCAGTTACAAAAGAATTGATTGATGACGGCAATCCACCATTGCGTGAAAAAACCAAACGAGAATTGCTTCGCGAAGCTTATGTTGAAATGTTCAATTTAAGGACATGGTTTAAGTATATATCAAGTTTTATAAGTTCAATCACTGATTTTTTTTTGCCAAACAGGAATTCAAAGCACAACAACAAACACGCCGAACAAAATTTGCTGAACGACGATTTTAAAGTTATTGTAATTGCAATAATAGCAATAATTGTGGTTTTTTTTCTTGTTTATAAGCTTTAATTTTTTTCTTTTCTTATGACTAGTTTTTTTTGTGTTCTTTTCTAGCGAATTTTTTATTTTTTGTTGGGTTGTTTTTGCCTAGCCTTTTTTTTTGGTCAATTTTGTTTTTTTTTGTTGTTTGTTTTTTGTGAGCCAATTTTATTTTTTTTAATTTTATAATTAGTTTTTGTTTTTTTTGATATTGCTAGCCAAGTTTTTTTGTCAATTATTTTTTTTGTCATTTTTTTAATTGGAATTTGTTTTTTTTGCAAGTAGTTTTTTTGTGCCAAGCTGTTTTTTTGTCGTTTGTTTTGGCGAGCCGTTTAGACATTTTATTTTTTATACGAATTGCAAAAGGCTTTTTTGCTTTGTTTCCGTTGCAAAAACTGAATCTATTTCTTTTTCTATCAATTCTATTCTTTGCTTTAAGTAATTGCTTAAATTGTGTTTTGCTATTAGTTCTTTTGCTATTATCATGTATTTTCTTACCGAGCCCTGTGCTATTGTCAAAATAAGTTTTTCTTCTCCGCATTTTGTGCATTTCCCGACAAGAGGAATTCTTCTATACTTTGTATTGCATTTTGAGCACCTGAATTCCTGTCTTGCGAAAGCCCTTGTATTTCCTATTATATCAGGCAGAAAGTGGCTTACAAGAACTCTTTCTAAAGAGTCTTTTTTGTCAATAGCCCTGATTTTTTCTTGTATCGCGGCTTGGGCTTTCATTTTTTCTTCCATTGATTTGAATGTTACATATGTTGATGCTTTTGGTCCGGCATCAAATATTGAGGTTTCGTGCGTATACTCCAATCCATAAAATTGTTCAGGTTTTCCTATTCTGTCGCCAACAATAGGTATGGAATCTATTTTTGGATCAGCATGAATAAGGCTTTTTTCATATAATTCTAAAGGGTATTTGGAGCATACTTCAACTTCGTATGCTTCGTCATCTATTTCCAAAGGATTTATGTTGACTGTGAAGACAAGTGGGGCGTCCATTCTGCCTCCTCTTGTGGAAGGCAAATAGTTTTTTGAGAAATTCAATAAGGCATCCATCAACATCATGACAGAATCCTGGTCTCCGTCGGCATTTCTTCTTTTTGCAAGATGAAAATACGGGTGGGCAAAATTCAGTTTTGCCTTGGAGTAACCTATCAATCTGCAAAGCACTCCGGCGGATGTATGCGGTGCAAGACCAAGAAATAATTCTCCAATCAACTGGTTTTTTGAATCATAATTAAAGTATTTTGGCAATCCATAAAATTTTTCAAGTTCTTCGTCCAGAAATTTTGACACTCTTACAAAAAAGTCTCCGGCAGTTTCATTTACTATTATGTCTTGTGGAAACAATTCGCATATTTGGTTTTCAGATACGAGTTCCTTGCCGTTTTTATCAAACAAGTAACCCAATTCTTTGGCTTTTTCAACAGAAAGACCTATTTCTGAAGGCTTAAAATGCGTGAGTGGTGCGTTGAGCATTTCAAATCTGATTGTTCCATCTCTAAATATGTGCAAGTTTTGCCTTGCCCTCAAAATTCCCTTTTCTATAGGCTCTGGAATTTTTTCCGCGTTTATAAGCCCTTTAACACCTTTTATTAATTGAGGTGTTGGCACATTCAACTTTGATGAGGCTTGCCTGACGAGTTCGGCAATGTTGAATTTTCTTGCATTAAAAGCTTCTGTTTCCGATTTGCAATTGGGGCACTTTTCCATTTTTGAAAATTTGTTGCATTTTTTGCATTTTCTCATTAACTCAAGCCTTTTTCCGGTTGTAAGCGAAAATGGTTGCTCTTCAATCTTGCCTGTTTCAGGATCAATAAAATAAGCTATTTCGGCTTCTATTATTCCTTGGGTTTCAGCAGCTTTGTTTATTGACCTTGTGTTTCCTCCTGCAATACCTATTGGAAAAAGCACCATTGGGTCTCCAACCATTTTTCTCGGCCTTGATGCTTCAGGCCTTCCCATTCTGCAGCCTATAAATGTTCCAGCTTTGTCCCGGATTTTCATTCCTGAAAGGTTTGAAAGCAATTCAAGTACGTTCAATGATTTGTCAGGCTCTTTTGAATTTTCGCCTCCAAAAGTCTTGAAAAAGGAATGCGCGCTATTGCTTATAATTATTTTTTCTCCTGCGACTTTATGAGGTATTCCTGCTTTTTCAAGTGCTTCCTTGATTTTAGGCAAGTTTTGAATTTCAAGTGCGTTTATTTTTCCGTTGCTTTCAATTTTGCTCCCGCTTCTTACCGCTATTACTATTTCGCAAGCTTCTTCAATTGAAAGGGCAGAATAATAATGAATGTATTCAGGGTGCAATGGAACCCCAAGTTCTTCACATGCTTTTAATGCAATTTCTTCGCTTACATTGTTGGAGTTTTTTGCTGTTTCAAGCCATTTTTCATCGCTTTTTTTTTCAAAAACCGCTTTTTCCACTTCAAGGCCCCACCATTCGTGGCAGTAGCCAGCCGGCATTAGCGGGTGTGCAGTTTTTCTGAAATCGCCTACATTCACAAGCATGTCTCCTAGAAAAAGTATTTCTTTTACTTTTTCCTTTATTTGCTCTGCTTCATTTGCATTATTTATTTTTTTCACTTCGCCGGAGAATAACTTGACTATTGGGCCGTCAATTGAATCAACAGGAAACATTTCCGCACTTTTTCCAGGTCTTTCTATTTTTATTTGGGTTCCAACAGCAATAAAACCATCAAGCAACACCATTGTTGCAGGGTGTATTCCTTTTGCCATTACACAAGTATTTCTGGCTCTGCCATACCTCAACCTAAAACCGCCAAGCCTTGAAGGGTATGAAAATATTGGCCGGCCTGCCGCGATTCTTGAAAGATAAGAATAATTTGGTTTTATTTCGCTTTCACTTCCACCGCTTTTGCTTATTTTTGCGATTGATTCAAGCCAATTCCAATTCAATCCAAGCATTTTTGCAAGCTTCATTATTTTCATTGCTTTTAATCCAATTCCTTCTGAAATAACAAGGCACATTCCGCCTCTGATTCTATTTGAAGGTATTCTTTGCAAATCGCGATGTGCAACAACTTCTCTGTCTTCGGTTGGTTCGCCATTCACGCAGACAGGACAACCTCTTATTATTTTTCTTATTTCATCATCTTTCAACTTGTATTGCCGCGTGATTATTTCGTCGTAAATATTGATTTCTTCAACATACCTTTCAACTTCGTCATCTATTGGCTTGTATCTGTCAAGTTGCATGAGTTGCCTCGCATAATCCCCAAGTATCAACGGGAAAACCGTGGCAGTGCCGCCTGCCGCTCTTATAGGGCCTGCAAAGTAAATATCAACATACTTTGAGCCATCAGGGTTGGTGCTTATTTTTACTTTTGGCACGCCATCAAGCGGTGCAACAACAACTCCTTCGGTAACAAGCACCAGAGATGTTCTAACCGCTTGTTCAAGCCTCTTTTCAGGGTCAGGTATTTCACCAAGTTTTCCTTCTATGATTTCCTTGAAGAGCTGAAAAATAGTGGCGTTTCTGTCTTTGTTATGCTCTGAAAAAAGTTCCCTGTATCTTTTTGCAATTCCAGGGGGCCCAATAATATTTTCAGTCCTGTCTGCAAGGTCAACTGTTGGAGGACATTCAACTTCAAGTGAAACATCCTTGCCCCTTTCTCTGGCTGATTTGGCAATTGAAAATTGCTCCATTGCCCTCTTGGAAATGCGGGAAAAATAATTGTTTACCTGCTTTTCCAAAGCTTCAGACATTTGGACCACCCAAAAAATTGTTTTCAGTAATTCTTCTAGTTTTCAAATTTATGTCAATTGCAATTCCTGGGGTTGGAATGTGGCCTTCTTTTATTTGAAACTCTGTCCTGCTTTGCCAACAACCCGCATTTATACAGGTACAGCCCCTGTAATTTATATATCCTTTATGATGCATGTCTCCGCCAAAGTAAAAATCCGGTTCATCTCTTATTACCATCAAATCTTTTTGCATAGGCACGTACGGCTGGTTCAACCCAAAACCTGTTGAAAAATCCCTTCTCCTCAAAATTTCAATCATGGCTTTTTCAGGTTCAGTATTATTCAAATTTCCCATTGAAGCATACATATCATGAAATGAACCTCCATGATAAACAACACATTTCAAACCTTCGATTTCCACCCAGCTCGGGCTTCCGATTAAATGAACATTGCCAAGCTTTAAAAGGTCTTGAACATACTCCTTGTATATTGGCGGTTGCGGATCCGCCCTTCTGGTAGCATCGTGCTGTCCAGGACATATAAAAATTTCTATGTGTTCAGGTATGCTTTGTATTATTTCAGCAAATCTTTTGTATTGTTCATAAATATCCTTTATCTCAAGTTCGTCGTATTGGTCAGGATAAATTCCTACTCCATCAACATTGTCTCCTGCAATCATCAAATACTTTATTTTTCCAGCCCTCATGGCTTCTTTTTCAGAAATAATGTCCCCGCTTATCCAACCCACAAACTTTGAAAACTCTTTTTGCATAAAAAGTTTGCTGCCTACATGAATATCGCTAATAACGCATATAGACAAATCAATATCAGCCATTTTAATTGGCTTATGTTTAATGTCTGGCCAAACAAAAGACTTGACAATTAAAACTTCGTCGGAAAATTTTTTTCCTTTAATTCCAATCACATCGTCTAAAAGTATTTTTTTTGCTTCGTTGTTTTGCAAAACATCGTCTTTTGAAACAATTGCGATGCACCTGCCTTCCGGGCTGTCAAGTTCTATTGTAAGATTTCCATTTTTGCTAATCCACTTTTTTACAACCATGCCAACTATGTCAACTTCCTCGTTTCTTTGCAATTCCTTGATTTTGTTAATCGATTTTGGAGAAAAACCCGTTCTGTTTTTCAACAAAGAACTCAAAAAATCATATTTGTCCCTGAAATAAGCGAGAAAATCTTTCACTTTTCCCTCGCTTGAACTTTGATGCGTTGCTTCCCAGTCATCAAGTATTTTGAAATTTGCAGAATGTTCTTGGGCAAGCCTTTTGATCCCGCTTTTAATAACCATGACTTCTTGAGCCGCCATGCTTACTTTCGATTCGTGCTTTATCAAAAGTTCTTTGATTTTTTCTGCAGTAATAAACTTTGAATCGTCCTTTTCAAGAATTTTTTCCCAATGTTCTTCCTTTGAAAGTAATTCAACAGCCTCCATTTCAATTATTTTGCCGAGGGCTGAACATTTTTCCCGAATAAGAGTTTTCCTGTCTGTTTGTATTGCTGTTTCCACGCTATCCCTTGCACTTTTCCCTGATTGCTTCAAGCTCCGAAATTATTTGCCAAATCTCGGTTCTGGTGTGCGCGGGCATGTTAATATCATTGCTAATATCCTGCATCAAATATATTGCAGTACTAATATTGACATCAAGATTACCATCACATGAAATCTTTTGCATGGCTTCCTCAATAGCCTTTCTAATATTCCTTGGCACGGCGGTATCTTCCATTATCTCTTCCATTTTAGCTTGCGTAGTTTCAATTTGCTCTTTCAACTTGTTTTCGATTTTTGAAGCCATAAATACCCCTCCATAATCAGTTATTCCGCCATAAAACCGCAACTATTTCAAGTTGCTTAAAATGAATATTGGCTCACAAATTATATAAATAGAACTAATCCAGTCTTTAAACGTTTTAACAAAAAATCCCGTTCAAAAAAACCCGTTTTTTTTACGTTTTTTTTGTTTGGATTTTGTACCTCACTTTTTCTAGCTTGTTGTCTCGTTGAAAGCATTTCCAATCGCTTTTTTGAGCTTTTCAATTCCATTAAAGCCTTCCCCGTCTTCAATTATTTCCACTATGCCAAAGCCTTTTTTTGCAACCCAAATTTGCTTTTCAGTTGCAATGTCACATTTATTCAGCACTACAATAAATTTTCTTCCGCAGAATTCCGAGGAAATTTTTTCAAAAAGTTTCAACTGTCCTATTATTTTTGTTCCGCAGGTTTCGGTAGGATCAGCCACAAAAACAATTATTTGTGCAAGATGATTCAGTGCAACAATTGCTTTTTTCTCAATGTTATTGTGGTTTTCCCTTTCAAGCAAGCCAGGCGTGTCTAATACTTGTATTTTTTCGTAATCGTGCTCGTAATAACCAAGGTTTATAGCTTTGGTCGTGAATTGATAAGGCGCGATTTCAGGTTTTGCACCTGTAAGCCTTTTCAATAAAGTGCTTTTTCCAACGTTAGGACTGCCAGCCAAAACAATTGTTTTGGCATCAAAGTCAATTAAAGGCATTTCAATTATTTTTTTTGAATAAATTTTCAAATCAATTATTGTCTTTTCAAGTCTTTTCACGACTGAACAAATTCTGCCCTCCATTTCAATTTGTGCTTTCCTAAGCTCATATTCGCTTTTTGCAGCATATTGACGTGAAACACCTTCCAACCTTATTTTTCTTATAATATCTGATGATGTTTTGAGCATTGAAAGCTTCTGTTTCAATCCTTGGACATCCACAACCAAGCCAAGCAAATCAATATAAAAAGGGTTCAATTTGTCGATTTCAGGGAATTGTTTTGACATTGCATTTATTTTTTTAGCTAACGTCTCAGCAAAAACTTTTGATTTGAGTGCATAAAGAGATTTTTTCCTGTCAAGAACCTTGCCTCTTCTTTTTGAGGCAAACTCTTTTCTTGCAGCCGCATAAGCCGAACTAATCAATTCGGTTGTTGTAGGAAAATAAGTTTCAAAGTTTTCCTTACCTTTATTTAAATGTTTTCCACTCTTTTTCATCTGTATAACACCATTAAGGGATATTATGGCTAAATTATTTGACTTGAACAATTTCTATTCAGGGAACTATAAAAGGTATATGCTATTGCCAACAACCCTATTTTTTTTGTTTTTATTTGCAATAATCGTTTTTCCAGGCATAAAACAAGGAATAGACCTTAAAGGAGGAACCAATATCGTAATAAGAGCAGAAAAGCCGCTTGATGCAAAGTTGTTGTTGCCAAAACTCAAATCAGAATTCAATTTGACAGACTTGCAGGTCGGTTCCATTTCTTCTCCTACAGGTTACGGGCTTTACATTCAATTCTCTGAAAACCAAGACCTTGCAAAAGCCAATTCGCTTTTAACACAAGCAAAAAATTCTTTGGATTCAAATCCAACCAACGCGGTTTTGTTGGCCGAACAGTCAATTGCAGAATTCTCAAAATTCGCTCCCTTCCAATTAAACCCGAATCAATCGCCACAAGAAACAATAGCTGCCGCAGAAGAAGCTTTAATAAAAGCCGAAGAACAATTTGAAATCAAAATGCAAAAACTAATTTCCGAAACTTACGGGCTTGACAAAGACATAAAAATGCAAAAAACAGTAATAGGTCCCACGCTCAGCCAAACATTTTATAGCACTGGCTTGCTTGTAATGTTGCTTGGAATAATTTTGTTGTCATTGGTTGTTTTCATTTATTTCAGGGAGCTCTTGACATCCATGACTGTCATAGGTGCTTCAATGTTTAACATAATAGGCGCTTTGGCATTCATGGCCGTGCTTTCAATTCCTGTTTCCCTTACAACAATTCCAGCATTGCTCATGCTCATAGGTTACAGCGTTGACACAGAAATTGTAATGAGTTCAAGAGTATTAAAAAGAAAAGAAGAAAGCCCAAAACAAAGAATGAACGAATCTTTGCTGACAATTCTTACAATGAGTTCGACAGCGTTAACAGCAACAGGTATAATGGCTTTGCTTGCATATTTTTCCCAAATAGGAGTAATCTTCGAAATTTCTGTTGTCTTGTTCTTCGGCCTTGTTGCAGATGTAATTTCCAGCACAATGTTCAACGCACCACTAATACTTTCCCATGCTGAAAAGGAGGAGCAAAAAGCATGAAACAGCTTATTTCAAATTGGAGAATAGTACTTTTTATATTAGCTCTTTTCTTTTCGTTTTTCCTTATAAATTTTCAAGGTCCAGATTATGGAATAGAATTCACAGGCGGAACATATTTCACGATAAAACTTGAAGAAAAAGTTTCACCTGACGACATGGCTCGCGTTACCTCTCTTATTTCCAACAGAGTTGATAAATTCGGCCTCAAGGATTCAAGAGTAAATTCGCTTGGGCCTGATTTGGTCGGAGTGCAAATAGCCGAAACAGATCCAAAGAATGTTGCAGAAATAGAATCCATTTTAAAAACCCAAGCCAAGTTCGAAGCAATGCTTGACGGCAACGTACTTTTTGCAGGTTCCGATATAAAACAAATATCAAAAGATCCTGCAACAGGGTACGGGCTTTTAAAAGTTCAAGGAGGATACGAATGGAGATTGCCTTTTACGCTTAGCCAACAAGCCGCTGAAAACTTTTCAAAAAAAATCTTCCACAAATGTACTCCAACAGGATACGACCCAAATTCAGGTTCTACTTATGATTGTGAAGACACTTACTTTTTCATTGACAGGCCTTTTGATGGCATAATAATAATTACCCAAAGCGTTTTTTCATCAGATTCGGCATTGATGGCAGAAGGCAATCCTTCAGAAAACATCCCCAAAGAACAAAGCGTTGATCTTTTGTTGCAAAACTCTGGAGTGCCTTATTTCATAATTCCTGACTCAAACACATTTGCAGGTTCCCAAATTGAGGAAATAAAAGAACTTGCAACAAAAAAGAAAAAAGCAGTGGTTCACCCTTCAATATCACCAGAAATCAAGAAAAAATTAGCCGAATTCGGCTACAAAATTGTAGAACCTGTTGATGAAAAAGACAAAGTGCCATGGGTTTGGACAGCGCTAGGAGCACGACAAATAATTGCTCTAACTCCGGAAATAACAGGGTTTGAACCTTATATAGAAAATGTAAAAGACGCCCGCATTAATGCACAAATTTACATAAGAGGCTTTTCGGAAACCTCGGAAGGAGCAGAAAAAGAACTCAAAGAACTCAATATTTTACTTGAAACAGGTTCATTGCCAATAGGAATAGAAAGCATTTCAAAAGAAACAATATCGCCGACTTTAGGACAAGAATTTTTGAAAACCAGTTTTTTAATAGGAATAGTTGCGATTATCTCTGTTGCACTGTTAATTTTCTTAAGGTACAAAAAACCATACCTTGCCTTGCCAATAATATTTATTGGCATAAGCGAAGTCATAATCACTGTTGGAGTAGCCATTCTTATTAAAGTGAGATTTGATCTTTCAAGTGTTACAGGCATAATAGCCGCTGTAGGAACAGGGCTTAACGACCAAATAGTCATACTTGATGAGCTTCTCAAAGGAGGCACAGCAACCTCGGAAATAACTTATACCAACAGGATAAAAAAAGCGTTTTTCATAGTAGTAGCTGCTGCAATGACAACAGGAGCAGCTCTGTTTCCATTAATAATTTTTTCTTCTCAAGGCTTTGGCAAATTAGCAGGCTTTGCCATTACTGAAATGCTTGGAATTCTTGTAGGAGTACTAATAAGCAGGCCAGCATTTTCAGTAGTGGCTGAACACATATTAAAAACAAGAAAATAAAAACAACTAATCCAGATTATTTGTTGTTTAAATAAAATCGTCAAAATTCTTTGCACCGCTTACAAGCTTTGTGAAGTAATACCATGCCCCAAAAACGAAAAAAGTCGTTGAAAACCAGGAAACTACATGAACAGCTTCAGCTGCCTGCATGCCAAATTCAATTCCAGCCCAAATAACAATCAATACTCTGAAATAATTAATCACGAAAAGAACCAAAGAACCAGAAATCAATATAAAAATTTTTTTTGGCAAATCAGGCTTCTTCAAAGAAAAAATTATTGCAGCCAATATTATTCCGCTTACAAGCCCGGTGCATGAAGGATTTATTTCAAAAACTCCTGCATCAAGAAAAATATTATTTCCTTCAGACACGAGATTAAATACTTTGGCTTGACTTTTTGCAATCATGTTTTGCAACTGTTCAAAACCGATAATGTGCAAAGCCAATTCCAAAATCAAAAATATTGCAAAAAATTTTAGAATAAAAAAAGCCTCTCTTTTTTCAATCCAAAAATAATTTTTAGTGTATTTGTCCAAAAATTCCGAGAATTCTTTTTCTTTTTTTGTTTCTGGCTCATCTATTTTCACAGCCCATCGCATTTTTTTTTCTGTCACCATGGCACCTTTTTTAAATTGGCTTTGTATGCTATCCAATTTGAAACTTTGTGTATTATAATTGTAGCTACGCAAATAAAAGCAATTTCCAAAGCGCTCGGCGAATAGACAGCCAAACCAAATACAATTCCGCCAATTATAAAATCAAGTTGGTCAAGTATAAACGCCTCTTTTCCAGAATCAATTCCAAGCCTTCTCTTAATAAAACTCCCGATAATGTCTCCGATAATGGCTCCAATGGACGTTAATATTGAAAACAAAAAATAATTCGTGAACAACATGCTAATTTCGTTTTTATAAAAAATTGAAATAATCAGTCCAGCGAACGAGCCGCAAACAATTCCAATTAAAGTTCCTTTTATTGTTTTTCCTTTGCCGAACAAAGGTTTTTTATCAATAAATTTTACCCCAAAATCTATCGGGGTTTTGCCTCCAAAAAGCATTGCAGTGCTGTTTGCAAAATACATTGGCGCAACATAAAAAATCAATTTGACAAAATCAATCATGTTTCTCAATTAAAAATTTCTTTGGCATGTATTATAAACTATTATGAGTCAATAATTTAATAATTTGATTAATAATTGATTAAAAAGTTTTTTTTGGGAAGTATAATCATGGCAATAAAAACCAAAATCCAACAAGCCAATCAAGACTTGGTCTGTGACAAAAAATTCAATTGGAAAATATTGGTTGCCAGCATTGTTGGCATTGCAGCGCTTTTCATACTTTTCATTTTATTGATTTCTATACTCTTTTCTAGTTTGCCACAACTGGGCTTGAAACCCAATAATATAGCAGTCATTCCTTTGTATGGAGAAATATTCAGTGGCAGGGATGATTACGATGGAAGGCTTTCTGCAGAAGAAATAGGCGATTTGATAGACAAAGCAAACAACGACCCATCCATTGGGGCAATACTCATTGATATTGACAGTCCCGGCGGGGAAGTTGTTGCAACAAAACAAATAGTTTACAAAATAAGAGAATCAAAAAAACCTGTTTACTCTTACATAAACTCTATTGGTGCTTCAGGAGGCTATTATGTGGCTTCAGCAACCAACCACATAATGGCTGACGAGGATTCAATAACAGGAAGCATAGGAGTAATATCAATTTTTCCAAACTTCCAAAAACTGCTTGAAAACATCGGAGTAAAATTCAATGTAATCAAAGAAGGGAATTACAAAGACATCATGAGCCCATTTAAAGACCCTGACGACAAGGAAAAAGCCATGATTCAAAAAATATTAAGCGAAACCTACGAAAAATTCAAGGCTGATGTGCTTTCTTTCAGAAAAGGCAAAATGAATGAAATAGATTTTGACAAGGTTGCAGACGGAAGAATATTAAGCGGAAGACAGGCATTTTCAGCCAAACTCGTTGACGAACTAGTGCAGAAAAATCATTCCATTAAAAGGGTGGGTGAACTTGCAGGGCTTGAAGACCCAAACCCTGTTTATTACGGCGAAAAGAAATTCAGCTTTGCTGACCTGCTTTTCTCTTCAGGAAAGGCATTCGGTTCAGGCATAATATCTTCAATCAAATCAAGCCATTCAATACAATTTAAATGACTGCTAAATAGTGCTTTGAATTATAAACGCGATTATTCCTGCAATTGAATTCGCAATGAAATTAACCTGATTATTGGTTAAAAAGCCGTTGCGTTGCAATGTGGCTCCAATAATGCTGTCAATAATATTTCCCAAAACACCTGAAGCAAATATTATTCCAAAATGCTTCAAGGAATTGGAAACTGTTATAAAATAAATAAAAGCTATTGCAAAAGAAGCAACGACACCCGCAATTGTCCCTATAAGAGTTATTCCACCGTCAGTTCCAAAATCAACAGGCTTAAAAGTGGTTATTAAAACCGGTTTTTTCGTTGAAGCTGAACCAATTTCCGAAGAAACAGTGTCTGAAAGGGCAGACGCCGAAGCCCCAAAAAAAGCCAAAGGGCTACCGGCCAACAATCCGACTATTGCAGGAACTGTATTTCCAAAAATATTTCCAACTTCTCTTTGTTGATGATGCTTTCCTTTCGCTTTTGCAATGCTGGTTGCAGCTTCTGCAATTGCATAAATTATAAGAAGAACCCCGAAAGCCACGAGGCCTCCTTTGAAATATGCTGCAAGCCCGATCATGGCAGAGAAAATAATTCCAGTGCCATCCAAAAGTTTTTTTATTGTTGCAAAAAAAGCAAAAGTCGCTATTATTACTATTACCAAAAAAAATTCAGGGTTCAATGAAAGCATTGAATCACTTTGCCTTGATCAAAGCCGAATTGACTATTTCAATTCTTTTAATAGGCACGATTTTTTTGATTTCCGGAAAAATTTTGTTCGGCAAATTGCCAAAGACAAGCTCTTCTACAACTTTTCTTGATTCAAGGTTACTCACGAATTTTGCAACTATCTTGTTGGCTTTCTTTAAAATACTTGCTTTTTGTCTGTTAGAAGCCTTTTTTTCCGTTACAATTATCGTTTTTACAGAAAAATTCTTTTTATCTTTTGACGCATAATTGCCAACAATCATTATTTTGCTTGACCTTCTCCTTATAATTCTCTTTAAATAAGTGTCTTTAATAATGTGCCCAACAGCCTCGGCGTGCGCTTTATTTGCGGTTACATTCACAACCTTGAATTTTATGTGAATATGGCTCTTTTTAGGTTGGTTTGCAAGTTCCCCAGCAGTAATATTAACTACTCTGCCTACAACATTTTCAGGCTTTTCGGAAATAGTTTCTCCTAACTCCTTTCTTTCAAACTCTTCAGGAGCTATAATAGTGTACCAACTTTTCTTTTTCCACTTATCCACACTTTTTTTTCTTGTCTTCTGTTGAGGCTTTGCAACAGCTCCTTCTTTTTTCTGTTCCTTTACTTCTTTTGCCATTAAACATCACTTCACTAAAAGCTCTGCAGCTTCAGGAGTATATCTCCAATCCTTGTTCAATTTGCCGGCTTTGATATAATAATTGGTAAGCCTTCTTATCTTACTCACAGTAAGTATATAACCCCTTTTGGCAGTAGCATCATGCTTGTTTGCTTTCATATGCCTATACAAAAACACCGACTTTCTGATAAGATTAAGCAAATCCCTCGGCATATCAGGCAAAAGCCCCTTTTCACCCAAAATTTGTTCTATTCTCTTTCCAACAACTTTTTTCACACTTGGCACGCCATAACTATCTCTCAATACCATGCCTATTTCCGCTGCAGTCATTCCTGACTTGGAAAGTTCTACAATTGTTTTTATGATTTCATCAGGCGAATGTTCAACAAGATTACCTGCTTTACCTTTTGATTTGCTGTTTTCCTTTTTCTTGTCTTTCACTTCTTTAACCATGAAATATCCAACCCAATTCTTTTTGCCGTTCCGCCCTAACGGTGCGAAAAAGCCAGAAATAAAAATATTAGGATTATTTAGCATTCCACAGAAACAATTAAAAACATTGGTTTTTTATTTTAAATACCAGAATTTGCAGAAAAGCGTTTTTGTCGCAAATTAGGATAAGCTTCAAGAAATCTTGAAAGACCAAGCCAATTTGCATTTTTTTGTTTGTTTAAAATGCCATGATTTTCAAGCCACACTTCTAAAAAGGATTTTTTAATAAAGTAGTAAAAACATTTTTTGTTTTTGCACCATTGTTTTTTTATTCTTTAAATTGGTTCTGTCAATGTCATATTTTTTAGTAGTATCTTGCCCTTGCTTCAATATTTTTCATTCTGTTAAAAACCTCTTTTGCCATCGGAAAAAATTTTTCATACTCTTTTTCAATCAAAAACCAATTTTCAACCAAATTATAATGGGTTGACATAAAACTTTTTTTGAAGCAAACCAAATCAGCAGCCATGTCTTCCGTTTTTTTTGAAAAATAACCCAAGCCAAAATCCGAAAGAACGAGCCCATGGCTTGAACATATAAAATTGCTTGTAGTCAAATCGCCATGTATAATGCCAAAACAATGCAGTTTTGAAATAATTTTCCCAGCTTCTGCACAAAAAATTCCAGAATTTTCCGGATTTTCCAAAAGCATTTCTTTCATTGTTTTTCCTTTGATAAATTCCATTGTAATTGAAAGTTTTTTTTTGTTTATATCAAAAATCAAAGGCGTTCTAACCCCAGCTTTTTTAGCCTTATGAATCAATGAACATTCTGTGCGAAGCCGTTCCAAAAGAATTTTGCAATCAAGCGTTTTTTCCCTGTACTCTTTGCTTACTCGCAATTTATTCACTGCTTTGAAACCAAAAAAATCGATTTTAAAAATTTTGGCTTCTGCTCCTTCTTTTATTACGTTCATAGAATCATGCTTTTGTGTTGCAAATTTTTTTAAGTGATTCGTATCTTTTTTCAAGGTCTGAAATCGCTTGGGAAACAGTGTCTTCAAGATATGCTGAATCCAAAACCCCTATTTTTTGTTGCTTTATTTTTGCACTGCTATTTTTTATTGCAGAAGCATAATTAATGGCTTTTTCAAGTTCGGTTTTTGCCTTGCCATATTCAGTATAAGTTCCACAAGGCACATCAATAGGGTTAAAGTTTTTCCTGTGTTCTGCAAAAAATAAGAGAGACAATTGCATGTCAGCAAGCAAAAGCTTTATTTTTTGCAATTCTTTTTCTTCAGACGTCAGCGTAAAAACCGATTTTATTTCTTTTTTATAAGACAAAATTTCCGATTCTGTTGCAGGAGCAAGCCGTCCAACTCCTATCCCGTATTTTTTGTCTATTTTTTCAAGAGCCGAATTGCCAAATTGTAAAATTCCAAAATAATTCATTAGAAAAAACGCTATTATTACAATTCCAATCAAAACCGGAATATTGGCTAGTTTTTTCATCTATAATTTATTATTTTGAAATAATTTAAATTGAATGGGTTGTTGTGTTGCAGCATTTGAATTTTATTATTTAAATTCCACTCAGACAAATAAAGTATAAAAGTATAAAAGCTTGTTAAGACTTATTCCAACTTCCAATAATATCAAGAAATTTTTTTTGTTCTTCACGCAGTTCATTTTTTAATTTAGACAATGCTTTATGCTGCTCCTCAGACAATTCTTGTGGCGTTCTTCGGCTGCGCTTTATTACTTCCATCGCTTTTCTTATCTTAAAAATATTTTCTGTAATAGTCAGAATTTTTACTCTACGTCTAGGCTTAACAAGACGATTAAAGCCATCCAGAATTTCGCCAACTAGGTCAGCCAATTGTCTTGGTGATAATTCGGACGGTTTGGTGCCTCTTTTTGCTAATTGTTCATTCATTAAAAAAATAAGTTTATTAAGATCCCACCTTAAATGTGCGTAATCTCCATATGGAGTCTGTCGTCTAGGTATAAGGTCCATTACTTCCCCAAACAAAATTCTTAACATTTGTTGCCTTGTTTTTGGGTTAGGTTTAGGTTTTATAAGTTTGTGTCCTGGAGTTGGTATAGGCATAATATGTTAGTAATGTTATTGTTATTTATATATAAAATTAATAAATTGTAAATTGTCTGTGTAAATTGTTAGAATAATGTCAATCTCTATTTTTTTCACAAAAATAGTTTTTATGAAGCTCTGTTTTTGGGCTTTTCCGCGATCTTTTTTTTATTTAATTTTGTTTAGGCTTGTTTTCAGTACTTTTATTTAAAACCATTATTTTTTTGACATTCATTGCAGCCATTATGTCTTCTTCTATTAGCTTGAACAATTTTTCATCCGGTTTTTTTTCAAGCGTGAATTCATGGATTTCCGCGTTCATTGCCATGTTTTTTTCTGATTTGTATTTTCTGATTTCGCCAATTATTTCTTTTGCCAATTCGCCAGCCGCTTCAGATTCCGAATCAACTAATTCCGGTTCGTGGTTTGGCCATTGTTCAAGATGAATTGATTTTTCTTTTGCAAATGCCTTGAAATTTGATTGGAAAACTTCTTCAGCAGTGTGAGGAATAAAAGGAGCCAGCATTTTGAGCAATTCCGTGAAAATTTTTGCAAGCACTATTTTGCATGATTTGTTTTTATTTTCTCCATAAACTCTGTGTTTTACTTCTTCTATATAATAATCCGCAAATTCAAGCCAAAAAAAATTTCTCAAAACAGAGAGTGCTTTGGAAAACTCGTACACTTCAAGCGCATCTGTCACTTCTTTTTTTACTTTTTCAAACCTGCTTAAAATCCATTTATCCAAAACCCTTAGATTTTTTCTTTCTTTTTCAAAATCTTCAAGTTTGGCTTCGCTTGTATTTTGTGAAACAAATTTTCCTGCATTGCGTATTTTTGTCAAAAATTTTTTTCCAGCGACAAATTCCTTTTCTTGGAATGGCAGGTCGTCTCCAAGTGTTCCGGAGCCTGCCCAATATCTCAATATGTCGGCCGAGTATTTTTCAATCATTTCAACAGGATTAATCACGTTTCCAAGACTTTTGGACATTTTTCTGCCTTTTTGGTCCAGCGCGTGCCCTGAAATCATTATATCATTCCAAGGCAGTTTGCCAGCATGGAAATATGCTTTCACTATGGTGTTGAAAGCCCATAAGGTTATTATGTCATGGGCTTGAGGCCTTAAAGACATAGGAAATATTTTTCGGTAAAGTTCTGGGTCTTCTCTCCACTTGGCGTTTATTTGTGGTGTAAGAGAAGAAGTAGCCCACGTGTCAAGGACGTCCTTTTCAGGAACGTATTCGTTTGATTTGCATCTTAAGCATCTTGAAGGCGGTTTGTCTTGTAGCGGGTCAACAGGCAATTGGCTTTCGTCAGCTATTATTGTTTCTCCGCATTTTGCGCAATACCATACTGGAAAAGGCACTCCGAAAAATCTTTGTCTTGAAAGACTCCAATCCCATTGAAGACCTTTAATCCAATTCTCGTACCTGACTTTCATGTGGTAAGGATACCAATTGAGTTGATCTCCCATTTTTAAAAACTCGTTTTTAATGTCAAGGTATTTTAAGAACCATTGCTTTGTATTCATTATTTCGATTTCTGTTTTGCATCTTTCATGAACCTTTACTGCATGGCGTATAGGTTTTTGTGAAACCAACAATCCTTTTGCTTTGAGAGAATTTATTATTTCTTTTCTAGCGTCTTTAATGCTTTTGCCGGCAAATTCTTTTGCCAAAGCAGTCATTTTTCCATCAAAAGTAAAACTTATTCTCAATGGAAGGTTGTACGCGAAATACCATTCCATGTCAGTTTGGTCTCCGAAAGTGCAGCACATTACAATTCCGGTGCCTTTTTTCATATCAACTCTTTTGTCTTCTAGTATTGGAACCCAATAATCAAAGAGAGGCACTTTGGCTTTTCTGCCTTTCAATTTTTTTGCCCTTTCATCTTCCGGATTTACAAAAATCGCCACACAACTTGAAAGCAGTTCAGGTCTGGTTGTTGCAATTATCAAGTCTTCGCCAGATTCAAGCTTGAACACTATATCATTAAAAGTGCTGTCAAGTTCTATGTCTTCAAGTTCCGCTTGCGCAACAGCGGTTTCACATTCAGGGCACCACATTGAAGGAGCCTCTTTTCTATAAACCCTGCCTTTTTTGTAAAGCTCAATAAAGCTTCTTTGGCTGATTCTTCTTGCCAAATTGTCAATTGTCCTGTAAATCAAATCCCAATCAACGCTCAAACCAAGGCTTTTGAAATCCGAAATCATCAAGTCTTCGTACTTTTTTGTTTCTTCCAAACAAATTTCTATGAATTTTTCTCTTGTAAAATCTTTTGCTCTTATATTCCTGCTTTTTTCAACAAGCCTTTCAGTGGCAAGGCCGTTATCATCCAAGCCAAAAGGGTAAAAGACGTTGAAACCGCACATTCTTTTATACCTTGCAATGAAATCTGCTTGCGCATATGAAAATGCATGCCCTAAATGCATTCTGCCTGAAACGGTTGGCGGAGGCGTATCAATCGCAAAAACAGGGTCTGGCTTGTTTATGTCAAATTTGTATATTTTATTCGCTTCCCAATAAGCTTGCCACTTTTTTTCTATGGATAGAAATTCGTTTTTTTCGTTTTTGCTTTCTTGTAAATTTTGATTTCTCATAATTAACTTTAATAATTCACCATTAAAAAAGCTTAAAAACAATAATTTTTACTTAAAACGCTAATCGCCTTAAAAAACTAGTTTTTTTGTTTAAACACAATTTTGCTTCTTCAACCTGCAAAAAATTTTTTGGCGGTTTTTTGTTTGCTTTTAGTTCGCTTTGTTTTTTCATTTATTTTTTTAGTCATTTTTTGTTTTATTTTTTTGTTGTTTTTTTATATTTGAAATTTTTTTGTTTTTACCAGTCGATTTTTTTTTGGCAATAGAAACGGATTATTTTTTTGGCCATTGCAGCTTTTTTTTCAGCAAGCTTTTATTTGTCTTTTTTCTCGTTGAAAATGTCTTTGAATCTGTCAAAAAATCCTTTTCTTGACTTTGCAATTTCTTCTTCTTTAGCGAGCTGTTCAAACAATTCTCTTTGGCGCTTTGAAAGTTTTTCTGGGGTTCTAACAATCACTTTGACAAACTGGTCGCCGTATTCGTTTCTGTTTAAAACTTTTATTCCTTTACCATGCATTTTGAAAATTGTTCCGCTTTGCGTTCCAGGCGGAATCTTGATTTTTGCTTTTCCTTTTAATGTTGGCACTTCAATTTCTCCGCCAAGCGCTGCTTCGCTGAAGGAAATAGGGGCTTCCATGTAAATGTCTTGTTCGTCGCGCTTGAATATTTCGTGCGGTTCAACGTAAATAAGTATAATAAGGTCTCCTCTTTTCATTCCTTGGCTTCCTGCATTGCCTTGGCCTGAAATTCTGAGTTTTGTGCCTGTATCAACACCTGCAGGAATTTCAACCGTGATTTTTTTCCGTTTATTTACTTTTCCATCGCCATGGCAATTATGGCAAGTTTCTTCGTATGAAGTTCCAGTTCCTTTGCATGTTCTGCAAGTAGTTTGGGTTGATATGGTTCCGATAAATGTTCTACGCACTGTTCTTTCAAAACCGGTGCCGTTGCATATTTTGCATGTTAAAATTTTTGTGCCTGGTTTTGCCCCACTCCCTTTACATAATTCGCATTCTTCTATTCTTTCTATTTCTATGTCTTTTTTTGTTCCAAACGCGGCTTCCTCAAATGATATGTTTAGTCTTATTAATATGTCTGTTCCCCTGCTTTTTCTGCTTTGCCTTCCGCCAAAAATATTTTCTCCGAAAAAATCAGCAAATCCAGAGCCAAAGCCCATTGATTCAAAAATATCCTCAAAGTTGAATTCATTGCTTTCAAAGCCTCCTGCGCTGAACCCTCCGAAACCCGAAAACTTTTCAGATTGTTCCCCAAATTGGTCGTAGTTTCTACGTTTTTGTTCATCACTCAGTATTGAATATGCGTGTTGTATTTCCTTGAATTTTTCTTCAGCGCCTTTTTCCTTGTTTATGTCAGGGTGGTATTTTTTTGCAAGCCTTTTGTAAGCTTTTCTTATTTCTTCGGCAGAGGCATTTCTCGGCACTCCAAGAATTTCATAATAGTCTTTTGTCATGTAACAACCCTTTTGCTAACTTGTTATAAAAGTTAGTTTTGCCTCTGCCATTCAATTTTATTTTTCTTCTTCGGTGAAATCCGCGTCTACCACCTTTTCGTCTTTTTTGTCTTTATCCTTTTTTTCCTGTTCCGAATTATCTTGACTTTGTTTTCCTTTGGTGTAGAGCTCTGTTGAAGCTTCTTGAACAACCTTGTTCAATTCTTCTAATGCAGATTTGATTTTGCTTATGTCTTTTTTCTCTTCTTTCAACAAGCCTTTGAGAGACTCGTTTTTTTCCCTTATTTTCTTTGCAGTTGATTCGGATATTTTGTCCTTTAAATCGTTGAGCATTTTATTAGTGCTGTATGTCGCGGCATCCGCGTTATTTATGGTTTCTATTTCTTCCATTTTCTTCCTGTCAGCTTCAAAGTTTTCTTCTGCTTCTTTTTGCATTCTTTTTATTTCTTCATCTGATAGCTTTTGGGAAGCTATTATTTTTATGCTTTGTTCCTTGCCGGTGCCAAGGTCTTTTGCACTGACATTGACTATACCATTTGCATCTATGTCAAAAGTGACTTCTATTTGTGGCACTCCTCTTGGTGCAGGCGGTATTCCAACTAATTGGAATCTTCCCAACTCTTTGTTGTCTTTTGCAAGAGGCCTTTCGCCTTGCAAAACATGTATATCAACTGCTGGTTGGTTGTCTGATGCCGTTGAAAAAATTTGGCTTTTTTTGGTCGGGATTGTTGTATTTCTTTCAATAAGTTTTGTGAAAACTCCGCCAAGAGTTTCAATGCCCAAACTCAACGGGGTAACATCCAACAGCAATACGTCTTTTATTTCTCCAGCCAGGACCCCACCTTGTATTGCGGCTCCAGCCGCAACGCATTCCATCGGATCAATTCCCCTTTCAACTTTGGTGCCTATTTCTTTTTCAATGAACTTTTGGATTATTGGCATTCTTGTCGGCCCGCCAACAAGAATTATTTTGTCTATATCAGAAGGAGTCATTTTTGCGTCCGCAAGCGCTTGTTGCACAGGCTTCAAGCATCTTTTCACAATAGGGTCAACAAGCTCTTCGAGTTTTGCTCTGTTCATTTTCATGATTAAGTGTTTAGGTCCTTCGTTTGTGGCTGTAATGTATGGCAAATTTATTTCGGTTTCAAGGACGCTTGAAAGCTCTATTTTGGCTTTTTCAGCCGCTTCTCTGACACGTTGCATTGCCGTTGCGTCTTTTGTAAGGTCTATGCCTTCTTTTGCTTTGAAGTCTTTTACAATGTAATTTATAATTGCTTCATCCATGTCTCTGCCGCCAAGTTGCGTGTCTCCAGAAGTACTTTTTACTTCAAATACTCCTTCCTCATAATCCATTACAGTAACGTCAAGGGTTCCTCCGCCCAAGTCAAATACCAGTATTTTGAAGTTCTTTTTCATTTTGTCAAGACCATAAGCTAAAGATGCAGCTGTTGGCTCGTTTATTATCCTTATCACTTCCAACCCCGCGATTTTTCCAGCATCTTTCGTGGCTTGTCTTTGGTTGTCATCAAAATAAGCCGGAACCGTGATAACCGCTTTTTCTATTTTTTCCCCCAAAAATGCTTCAGCGTCTTTTTTGATTTTTTGAAGCACGTATGCTGATAATTGTTGAGGCGTATATTCTTTTTCCCCGACTTTATATTTGTAATTTGTTCCCATTTTTCTTTTGAAACCGGTAAAAGTCATTTCTGGGTTTGATATCGCCTGCCTTCTTGCCGGCTCTCCGACAAGAACCTGGCCGTCTTTTGTAAACGCCACAACGCTTGGGAAAGCTTTTCCGTACATTGTGTTTCCCTCAGCACTTGGTATTATTCTTGGCTTTCCGGCCTCCAAAAAAGCCGCTGCCGAGTTTGATGTTCCAAGGTCTATGCCTATTATTTTAGTCATTTTCACCACCCCTCATAAACGTCAAAAAAATTTATTTTTTCCCTTGCTTTGGGAATGTGTTGATATGTTTCCTTTTCTTCCTTTGTTTCTTTTTTGCATTCTATTTTTTTCATTTCTTCACCCTTTTTTGTTGATTTTCACTTTTGCAGGCCTTAATACAAAGCCGTTAATTGTAAATCCTTTTTGGAATTCTTCCAAAACTATTCCGTCCTCTTTGTCCTTGTCATTTCCAGTCATTATGCATTCGTGCATTTCCAAATCAAATTTTTTTCCTTCAGTGTTTATTTCTTCAACTCCGTTTGAACGCAATATTTGCAAAAACTGGGCAAGTACTTTTTGCATTCCCGATTTCAACTCTTCATTTTTGGATTTTTCAGCCTGTTTGACCGCTTCGTTAAGAGTGTCATACAGTGGCAGGAAATCGCTTATTACTTTTGCACCAGCTAATTTTCTATAATCATCCCTTTCTTTGTCAAGCCTTTTTCTGAAATTTTCAAAGTCTGCTTGCAACCTTTGCAAGGTTTCCTTGTATTCATTGCTTTTTTGCCTAAGTTCTTCCAATTCTTTATCGCGTTCATTCAACGGGTTTTCCTGTTTTTCTTCATTAATTTTATTTTCTTTGCGCCCATTGTTTTTATTTTCCAATTCAACCACCAATCCTTAAAAATTAACTAAATTTTTTAGTTAATAACTAAAATTTTTAATCAAAACTTTTTTAAATGTTTTTGCTTATTTGCATTTTTATGACTTTGAGGCGAGAATCTTTCAGAATTGTAGTGAAACGTGTTGAACGCCCTTTTTCTAACGACCCTGTAGCTGAATTTGAATGGATTTGTCAATCTCTCGGGTTTTTTGAACCAATAGACCGCGAAAGGACTGCAGCAGCAATTTTCAGGGAAATTTTCAAAGCCACTGAAGAAGGAAGGCCTATTACCTCAGCCGAAATAGTGCAGAAAATTGGCATGAGCAGGGGCGCGGTTGTTAACCATTTGAATAATCTTATTCGCTCTGGCCTTATAGTAAAGAATGGAAGATATTATCAATCCAGATCAAAATCCGTTTATAGGATAATTGAGGAATTAGAGGATGACATTGACAGAATATTTTCAAGAATGAAAAAAGTAGCGCAAGAACTTGACGAACAACTCGGCATAGAATCAAGCAACCAAAAATAATTTTTTTAAGACAATTCATCCTTAATTTTTTCGCCTTTTTGTATGCTTGATTTTGTTTAGGGCTTACTTGTTTTTTTGACAATTTGTTTTTTTTATTTTGTGATTTTTAATTTTTTTTGTCTTTGTTTTGGCTGTTATTTTTTTGACAGGTTTTTTTTGTTCTAAAATTTGAATTTGTTTTTTTTGTTTGTTTTTTTTGGCGAGTCAAGTTTTTTTTGTCATTTTTTTTTGAATTGTTTTTTCCGAGCCGTTTTTTTGTCATTTTTTTTGTAGAGTGATTTGTTTTTTATTTGGAATTTATTTTTTTTGTTGTTTGTTTTGTGAGCCGTTTTTTTTTGATTTTATAGTTTTTTGTGTTTGGCCATTTTTTTGTATTTTTTTTATTTTGAGCAGTCTTTTGTTTTGTTTGGCGTTTTTTTTGGCGAGCCAAGTTTTTTTGGTTTTTTTTTAGGCGTTGTCTATGTTGTTTTTTGTGAGCCGTTTTTATGCAATTTTATTGTTTTTAATTGTTTACATTAATTTTGCTTTTACTTTTTTTATTAATAAAAAATTCCCAAAAATTGTCACCAAAATAAATATATGCCAGTATAAACTAAATTGATTATTATGGGAAAAAAATTTGACATTTTAATTGGGTGGGATGCTACTAATTTGATTATTGAAAAGGCAATACAAAAATTGTCCAAGCTAAAAGATTTACAATACACTGCCCTTATAATCTTGGAATTTATTCTTGCAATGGCGGTTCTTTTCGCTTTTTTGGTTTACATAGATCCTGCCACTAACAAGATTGACCCGCCTTTCAATTTTATTATCACCGGAGCAATAATATTCGCGGCACTTCATTTCTACAATTACACCAGCAACTTCAGAAAATTAAAAGTTGCAAAAAGAAAATCGTCCCTTAAAATAGTTTTTTTTGAGTTATTTATTTTTGCAATAATAGTTGTTTCAGCTTATATTTACCAAAACAAGTCAATAAACACTTTGCCTTATCCATTCAATTTTATTCTTTTTTTAGCTATACTTTCAATACCGCTTTATTTTTATATAAATGAAAAATTCGTGTGATTTAATGGCTTTAAAATTCAAAAATCCGGTGCATTTGAAAAAATCCCTCTCATTTTTTGATGCAATGTTTTACGGAGTTGGCGTAATAATAGGAGCTGGAATTTATGCTCTTATAGGCGAAGCATCAGGAATAGCAGGCAATGCTACATGGTTATCATTTGTGATAGCCGCAATAATTGCAGGTTTTACTGCCATGAGCTATGCCGAACTTTCATCAGTTTTTCCAAAAACTGCTGCTGAATTCGTATTCGTAAAACACGCTTTTGGTTCAAATTTTTTGGCTTTTTTTACTTCTTACTCGGCAATATTGGCTAACATTTTTTCTATCTCGGTTGTTGCACTTGGCTTTGCAGGATACCTTAACGGCCTTTTCAGATTTCCAATAATTGGCTCTGCAATAGCGCTTATTATGCTAGTCAGTTTTATAAATTACCTTGGCATAAAAGAATCGGCAAAATTCAATTTTTTTGCCACACTCATAGAATCTTTAGGAATAATCCTAATAATATTTTTCGGTTTAGGTTATATCGGAAAAGCGGATTTGCTGGAAATTCCGCCAAACACTGATTTCATTACATCAATATTGTCCGCCGCTTCGCTCATTTTCTTTGCATTTGTAGGGTTTGAACAAATAGCAAATATTTCAGAAGAAACAAAAAACGCTTCCAGAAACATTCCAAAAGCAGTTCTTTTTTCCCTTGCATTCTCTACTTTGCTTTACTGTCTAGCGGCAATTTCAGTGGTAAATATAATGCCATGGCAAGAGCTTTCCAAAAAAGCCAATCCACTTGCAGCGGTTGCTGAACAATCTTTTGGAGCAAATGCCGGAGTATTGTTAAGCCTAATAGGAATATTTGCTACATCAAATACTGTTCTTGTCCTTGTTCTTGTAGCCAGCAGAATGCTTTATGGTTTATCAAAGCAACACGAATTGCCGGAAAATTTTCAAGCACTGGAAACAAAAACCAATTCTCCTTACATTGCAATATTATTCATAATGTCAGTTTCAATTTTCCTTCTTTTTATTGATGACATAAAGAAAATAGCTTTGCTTTCAAATTATTTCATATTCACGATGTTTGCATTGGTTAATCTTTCAGCAATAGCTTGCAGGTTTAAACATGTTACTTCAAAAGAACATTTCAGAATGCCTTTCAACATAGGAAAGATACCATTGCTTTCCATGTTTGGCTTTATTTCTTGTTTGATAATGTTACTTCAAATGACTGAAACCTTGGTTTTGTTTGGTATTTCTTTGCCTTTGATTTTTTACGGGTTAATATTAAGCCTTGCATCTTTTCCAATTCACCTGTTTTTTTCAAGAAAAAATTAAGCATTTAATCAAGTCCAAGTAACTTCTTCCAAATCCACTCTAAAATCCTGTTCTATTTCAGCGTTTTCAGGCTTGACAAAAACACCTGATTTGAATTTCAACAATCCAGCCCAAGCAATCATTGCGCCATTATCTGTTGCATACTCTTCTGGACAAATCTTGAATGCAATTTTTCTTTTTTTGCACATTTTTTTGCACATTTCCCGCAAAGCATTTGAAGCCGCAACCCCGCCAGTAAGCAAAAGCTCTTTTTTTCCGGTTTGTGCAAGGGCTCTTTCTGCAACCTCTACAATCATGGCAAAAGCATTATGCATCAAGCTATACACCAAATCTTCTTGTGGTTCTTTGCCTATTTTTCTCTCCGCGGCAGTCAAAAGCCCTGAAAATTGTACATCCATGCCTTTTACAGTGTATGGCAATTCAATATATTTTTTTTTCATAAAATACATTTCATCAAGTTTCGGACCCTGTGGAAAACCAAAGCCCAAATCCCTGCCAAAAGAATCAATAAGGTTTCCCACGCCTATGTCGAGAGTCTCTCCATAAACCCTGTACTTTCCTGCTTCATATCCTATTATTTGTGTGTTTCCGCCAGAAACATAAAGTATCAACGGGTCTTTGCTTGCACACATTTTTTTTGCAATTTCAATGTGTGCAACAGAATGATTGACAGGCACTATCGGCTTATCATGCAAAAGACTGATCATTCTTGCAGCAGTGGCTGTAACGCTTAAAGCATTGCCTATGCCAGGCCCTTTGCTATAAGCAATGCAATCAACGTCATTCAATTTTATTCCGGCATTTTCAATCGCTTCTTTTACGATTTCTGGAAATTTTTCCGAATGATGGTCTGCCAATTCCCTTGGAATTAGCCCGCCTTTTTTTGTTGTATGTGAATGTTTAACATTGGCAAGCACTTTGCAGTTTTCATCAACAATGCCTGCTCCAGCAGTATGGGCAGTTCCTTCAAGCCCAAGGCAAATTTTTTTCATAAAAAACCATATAATCCGAATAAATTAATATATAAATAACAATCCAAAATTAATTTTTTTTAATGCTCTCTTTTTTGTTTTCCGCTCAAAACCAAATTATTATTTCAAACTTGCTTTTTTAAGCCTGTTCATTACAGCAGCTCCAAAGCCTTTTTCTTCAAATCCTTGAACTATTATTGTTTTATAATTTTCTTCATCCAATTTCCTAAATTCGTTGAACATTATTTTTGCAAGGTCTTTTGCAATTCTGCCTGCATAAATGCAATAATATTTTTTTTTCAGTTTTTTTGCGAATTTTTTGTTGCAAGTTATTATTGCGGTCTTTCCTTCGGCTTTTTTTTCAATTTCCTTGATCATTTCTTTCAAATTTTTGATTTTCGGTTCTAAAATTATTACATTAGCTTCAGGAGCATAATGTCTGTATTTCATTCCTGGCGATTTCGGTTTTTTGTTTTTTGAATTTTCTGAGTTAGCAATTGCAAAACCGCAAACTTTGGTTATTTGTTCCAAAGTTATTTTTCCCGGTCTCAAAATAATCGGGGTTTTTCCTGTTACATCAACTACTGTTGATTCTATTCCTATATCGGTTGTTCCAGCGTCTATTATCGCATCAATTTTTCCGTTAAAATCTTTGATTGCATGGCTTCCGTTTGTTGCACTTGGCTTTCCAGAAATGTTTGCAGAAGGAGCAGCAATAGGACAATTGCTTTCTTTTATCAATTCAAGCGCTATTTTGTTTGAAGGCATTCTTAAAGCAACTGTTGTTAGTCCTGCAGTAACATTTTTCGGCAAAATTCCAGAGCCTTTTACTATTATGGTGAGTGGACCAGGCCAAAACTTTTTTACGAGTTTTTTTGCTGTTGGATTAATTTCCATAGCAAGTTTTTCAGCTTCTTCAATTGAAGAAACATGAACTATTATAGGATTGTCGGCAGGCCGGCCTTTTACTTTGAATATTTTTGCCACAGATTTTTCGTTTAATGCATTTGCTCCAAGCCCATAAACAGTTTCCGTTGGAAAAGCCACTATCCCGCCTTTTGCGATTATTTTTGCCGCAATTTTTATTTTTTCTTTGTCAGGCTTGTTTTTTTTCATTCTGATTATTATTGTTTTCATTTTATCGCCGCGAATTTTTCAATTTTAAAATAATTGTTTTTTTTATAAGATTAAATTTTTTTTTTAGTTTGGCTCATATTTTCAGGACAATAAAAAATACTACGAGGTTGTAAATTGTGTGTGCCACAAAATTTGACAAAAGTCTTTTTTTTTCAGCATATGCTATTCCAAGAATCAAGCCCAATAAAGTAGCGCCTATGAATTCAGCAATGGAGCCGTACGTTATGTGCATTGCCCCGAAAAGCAATGCAGGGATAAAAAACCCCATTCTTGGAACTAAAAACGCCCTGAAAAAAAACTCTTCTCCAAAAACCCTTATAGTAAAAATATAACTTGTGAGCCAAAACCAATTTTCTGATTGCACTATGTTTGTAATGGCATCTTTAACAGGGTTGAAGTCGTTGAATCCTGCAAGATTTAAAATAAATGATATGGCGGCTGAAAAGACAATCAAGCTTAGGAATATTTGCATTGACAAAATCAAATCTTTTTTTATGTCTCCTTTTTCCAAGCCGAATTCTTTTTTAATATTTTTTATTGAAATTTTTTTTCTTTCAAAAAATGTAATGTAAGCCAAAGGAGTGGCTATAAGCAAAAAGTCTAAAATCAGGAATTGAAGCCACCATTGCATTGGCGTTCCTCACTTGAATTCCGTATAACCGCATTTTCCGCAGTGGTTGCGTTTTTCATGTTCTGCCATGAAAACGCCGGGGCCACATTTAGGACAATATTTTTTTCTTGCCAGTTTTTCGCCTTCAATTTTATAATAATCCGCTTTTTTTTGTTTGGTTGATTCTTTTTGTGTTTTTGTTTTTTCAGCCATGCCAATTACCGCCTTTACTTGTTTGGAGCCGTGGTTGCGGTTGTTTTCTTTTCTTCAGGAAAATTTCTTGCAATCACGTATGAAAGTTCAAGTCTTTCCAAATCTTTTTTGTTTTTGTATATTCTTGCAATTCCTTTTAATTCGGTTGAACCATAACTTGTTTTGAGCACGTCTACAATAATTGTTTTTTCGTCGGCATTGAGTAGCGCCGCGATTTTTTCTCTTAATTCTTTTCTTGAAGGCGTCGCACCTGCGCCTTTTACCAAAAATCCAACTTCTTGCCTGTTTAATATTTTGTTTTCTTTTCTTGAAATTATTTCAACATCCATTTTTTTTCACCTGCTCAGTCTTAATGCATATTTTCCTGCTTTTGTTATTCCCATTTTTTGTCCTATTTCGGACTTTTCAGGGTTTAGTATTATAGTGTATCCTCTCCAAAAAGTTGTGAATTGGTTGGAGCCGCAAACAGGGCAAACATTACTGTTATCTTCAAGCACGTATCTGCAACTCCTGCATGCTTTTTCCTGTCTCATCATTTTTCACTCCTTTTTTTGTTTTTCCTTTTTTTCAGTTTTGTCTGTTTTTTCTTTTTTCTTTGCTTTTTCTTTTAAATCAATTTTTAACCATTCAGGTTTTCCTAATCCTAATTGTCTCATAGTAAGCCCTACTTTGGAGTTTGCTATTGTGCCTTTCAGGCTTACTGTTGCAACTCTTGCCAAGACAACGTCTTTCTTTACAAGCCTTTTTTTGGATTCTTTTCCTATAAAACCAGGCAGCTTTGCATCGTAGTTTATGTAATCATCCATTATTTGGCTTACATGAACTAGGCCTTCAATAGGCCCTGTTTTTACAAATGCTCCAAATTCTGTGACATCGGTTACTTCCCCCTCAATAAGCTCTTGTAGTTTCGGCTTGTAAGTCAGCATTGAAATGTTTGTTTCGTAGTACGCGGCTCCGTCGCCTGGCACTATTCTTCCATCACCAACGTTTTCAATTCCTGTTACTGCAATAATTATGCCCATGTCTTCGTCAAGCACTCCCTCATAAACCGATTTTGCTTGCTTTAACAAAACTTCATTTATATTTCCACCCAATTCAGCAGGAGGAACCCTTATTGTATCCATAATTGTGTAAATCATGTACATGCCGCTCACCTCTAATCCTTTAATTGTAAAAATTTACGTTGCCTTAAAAACAAGACTTTGCCCCCAATTCTTTTGACAGAAGCCATTAATTTTCTATCATTGGTAGCTATTATGCATTGCTCCGCGAGTTTTAAAAGGGCATCGTCTGCGCTTAAATCGTTGATTTGGCGCGTTTTAATGCCTTTTTTTGCTAAAATTTGGAGCGCAATCTTGGCTTCAACCCCTATTTTTCCTTTTTTAAGAGCCAATTTTTGCAATTCTTCAACAATCTGGTTTGGTAAAACAAAATCCGCTTTGCCAATCAATTTTTTTGCTTCATTAAAAAAATCCACTTTGAATCTGGCTATGTTAAGCAACATATTGGTATCAACAGCTATAATGGTTTTATTGCCTTGGCTCTGAACCTGTGTTTGAGTCGCTTTCAAAAATCACACCTCGTTTATTTGCAAATCCCGTATCCTCTTAATCTCCAACCACTCTGTTCTCTTTTGCTTATTGCTACTTTTTCCCCTTTTTCTACAATCGCCGGGTTGCGAAGAACAAATTCAAATTCGTTTTTGCCAGCCTGTCTTGAAATTTGCCCTATGATTGTAGCTGTTCCAATTGCAAGCACGACATAATCATTCACTTTGAAACCTTCGCCTTTTTTTTCAATCAACCTTTCTATTTCATGCACTTCAAGTTTGATATTTGAAACAGGTTTTGGCAAAGTTCCTGGCTTGCCGGCAACTTGGCCCCGCATTTCATCATTTTTAGTGTAAAAAGGATCCAAATCAGTTCCTATTGCAATCAAACCGCCGGGAGTTGCTTCTTCTATAAATCCATTATCCACGCCAAGACTATTAACTTTTGTTTTTATTGGCCCATTTCCAATGCCGGGAGAAATTTCTATTTCATCGCCTACTTTGAGTTTTCCGCAAATTATTGAACCACCTATGACACCGCCTTTAATGTCTTCCGGTTTTGTGCCTGGCTTGTTGACATCAAAACTCCTTGCGACAAACATTTTGAAATTTTTTTCCTTGTCAAGCTTTGGAGTGGGAATGTGTTTTTCAATAGCTTCAATCAACAAATCAATATTCACGTTAAGATTTGCAGAAATTGGAATTATTGGAGCATCATCATAACCATATTGTTTCAAAAAAGCCCTTATTTCATTAAAACTTTCTTTTGCCCTGCTTTCATCCACCAAGTCTATTTTGTTTTGTGCAACAACTATATTTTTTATGCCGCCTATTTTGAGAGCCATTAAATGCTCTTCAGTTCTTGGTTGTGGGCATTTTTCATTGGCGGCAACCACAAGCACAGCGCCATGCATGAGAGCCGCACCAGAAAGCATTGTAGCCATGAGGGTTTCATGCCCAGGAGCATCCACGAATGATACTCTTCTAAGTGGTACTGCCTTTCCCATTCCATCACAATTGCCTGTTGAATTGTACCCTTCAGGCCCAACCGCTTTATCACACTTGTAAAATGTGGCATCAGCATAACCAAGTCTAATAGAAATTCCTTTTTTTACTTCTTCACTATGGGTATCTGTCCACTTCCCAGTCAACGCCTTGACCAAAGAAGTCTTTCCATGGTCAACATGCCCTATCATTCCAATATTTACTTCGGCTTGCTGTCCTTGTTTTTTCATTTATTCAACTCCATTCAACTTGGTTTTGCACTTTCTTTCTTTTTTGAAACCTCTTTATTGGCTCCGCCCAAAATCTCTTCAATCGGTTTAGGCCCATACTTAACTATTTTAAGGTTCAATTGAGCTATCTCATCAGTCACTAGATTGCCCCTCCTTGAAATTTTCTTTTTTTGACCTTTTTTTGCATCTAACGTTACAAGGACTTTCTTTCTTGCGCCTCCCTCCAAATCAGGTTTTATTGGAAAACCCTGCTTGTCAGAGCCGCCGGTTATTTTTGCAGAATAACCCTCAAGCCCTATAATGCCAAGCTCAACCTCCTGGCCAACTTTCTTGCCAAAAAACATTTGAGCGTTTTCCACGGTCTTTGTATAAGCCTGTCTTGACTTCGGATCTGAAACAACTAATTTCATCACATAACCTCCTTTATGTATACCCTTCAATTTCCTGGCTCATAATCTTGATTTCACCAAGCAACTGCAATTCTTCTTTTGAGAAAACATCAACAATGTCTTCTATTTCGGAAAATTGTCTTAATGGAATAAAACTATACAATATATCGCCTTCCGAAAAGCCTTTATCAACAACCCCTCCTTCAATAGAAACGGCTATTTCCATGCCTTTTACCGCTTCTTCAATATTTTTTCCCTCGCTTTGTAATGACTGTACCCTGCCAACTATTTTGCCTTTATTTATTACTTCAACCCCTTTACGCAGTTTTCCTTCAAGAACTTTTATTCCAACAATTGCAGGATTGCTTCTTCTGAATACAAAACCCCTGAGGACTTCAAACTTTGCTGGCAAAGTAATGTTTGAAAGCTTCTGCATTTTTTCATTTGCCTTTTCCGCAGAAATCCATGCATCGTACTCTTCAAGCAACCTATACACCACATCATTTTTGAATATCTTAACCCCTCTTTTCTTTGCTTCAACTTCTGCTTGTTCTGATATGCCAGTGTGAAAAGCAAATATCACTCCTTTGAACTTGTCTTTTTCCCTTACTGGAAGAACCTCAAGCACATCAACCCTTTGAATTTCGCCAATATCAGCTTTTTTCACTTTGATGCCCTTGTCATGAAGCAACTTTACAAGAGCTTCAAGACTTCCAAGGGTATTGCTTCGCACAATAGGCCCAACAGCATCAGATTCAAACTTTACCTTTTTTATTTCATCCATTATTTCCTTTTCAGCTTCTTCAGATTCGTGCCTCAAAGGAGAACCGGAAATTGCATCATCAAGACTTGGCGCAGAAATTTTTACTCCTGCGGCAGCATGAACCTCTTTCACACAATTATACTTCTCATTACTCTTGTCTCCTACTGGTTTAGGTTCAAGCAAAGCCCTTATTTTGGTTCTTATTATTCCATTCCTTCCGCCTACAATTATTTTTTCTCCAACACTTATCCTGCCTTCATAAAGTATTACATCAATCGTAGTCCCAAGCCCCTTCCCCTCCTTTACCTCAAGTACTGTTCCCTTGCAATTTCCTTTTTCATGAATTTCAAGTTTTTTTTCAAGATAACGTTGCGAAAGAGCCGCAAGAAAAACCAAAAGTTCTTGAATCCCTATTCTTCCCTTTGCCGAAATAGGCAATATAGCTATTTCTTTTGTAAAATCCTTCACCCTGTCAAAACGTTCGCTTGCAAAACCCTTTGAATGCAATTGGCCCACTATAGAATATATTTTAACGTCAAGAGCTTCAACAACTTCTTTCCTCTGCATTTCAATTGATTCCGAAAAAGAACCCTCTTTTCCAATCCAACCTTGAATAGTATCAATCTTGTTGACGGCAACAACAAAAGGGCACTTATAAGTTTTCAGAATTTCAATTGCTTCTATTGTTTGCTCCTGCAAGCCGTTATGTATATCAACTACTAAGACCGACAAATCCGCAATGCTGCCCCCTCTTTTACGAAGGTTGGTGAAAGCTTCATGCCCTGGCGTGTCAATAAAAAGCAACCCAGGAATTTTTATGTTAAACTTGTATTTTTCAGCTATCGGCTTTGCAATTTTGGTTATTACATTTATTGGCACTTCAGTGGCTCCAATATGTTGAGTTATTCCTCCGGCTTCCTTTTCAGCAATAGCCGTGCCTCTGATAGCATCCAACATTTTAGTTTTTCCGGCATCCACATGCCCAAGCACAGTAATTATGGGCTTTCTCATCATAATTATCCCTACAACCCCGTTGAACCAAAACCGCGATTTGAACGCGAACTCGGTTCAAGCTCGTTAACCTCCAAAAGCTTTGGAGTTTCAACTTTTGAAAAAACAATTTGAGCAATTTTTTTGCCTTTCTCAATCCTGTACTCCTTTTCCCCCAAATTTATTACAATAACCTTTATTTCGCCGCGATAACCAGCATCAATAGTGCCGGGAGTATTAAGCATGGTTATTCCATTTTCAATTGCAAGCCCGCTTTTTGGCCTTACTTGAGCCTCATAACCCTTTTCAATTTCAATACTTATGCCAGTGCCAACAAGTTTTCTCTGCATTGGCTTCAAAACAGCATCTTCAACACTATAAAGATCAAAACCAGCATCGCCCTCATGCTCCAATTTCGGCATTTTGGCTTCAGGCGAAAGCCTTTTGACCTTTACAATCAACCAAACACCTCACACCTTTTCAGAATCCGAATAAATCATTTCAGAATCAACTTTTGTATACTCAAACAATTCGCTATCGGCAAAAAACCTCTTTATCTCTTTTTTAGCAGTTTCAACGCTGTCCGAAGCATGAATAATCGTGTTTTGAAGGCTTAAAGAAAAATCCCCTCTTATTGTGCCTGGCAAAGCTTCAGTACCTTCAGTGACACCAGCCATTTTTCTCACAACATCAACAACTTTCCTACCCTCAAGAACCATTAAAACACTCGGCGCAGACCTCATGAATTTTTTTATGCTTAAAAAAAAAGGTTTTGAAACAAGGTGTGAATAATGTTCTTCAAGAATTTTCTCACTAAGATGAACCATTTTCATGCCAACAATTTTAAGCCCCTTTCTCTCAAAGCGGTGTATAACCTCTCCAATCAAGCCTCTGTTAATCGCATCAGGCTTTATTATTATCAGAGTTCTTTCCATGCTTGGCCACCTCTTTTTTCATTGCCTTGATACGAGTAGTTTTTTCCCTATGATAAATTGAAGTCCACTTGGTTTTTGAAGGAATTCTTCTCAACTTTAAAAAATTTTTTTCCGATTTTTGATTCAAAAACCAATATACTGTGCCATCCTTCAAGACATACATGTGCCCCTTACCTTTTGGTATTTCCTCTCCAGTAAAAGAATCTTTCGGCATTAAAATCACCTATTAGCCTTGATTTCCTTTGCTTCCCTTTCTGTTGAAAGCAAAATAATCACGTCTCCCTTTTTCACATTCCCTTTAATGTTCCTTCTCTTAACCCTGCCTTGTTCAGGTCCTTCAAGTATTCTGCATAAGACCTGAATTATTTCACCATAAACCCCTGTCCTGCCAAGGACTTCAACAACTTCAGCCGGCGTGCCTTTCTCCATCAAAGCCACCTCATTTAGACAATTCCTGTATTTTTTTCACAAGATCCGCAAACTCTTTCTTTTGATCGCCCTCGTCAAGAACAGCTATTGCCGCGGTTCCGACATCAATACCAACATATTGACCCAAACCTTTCTTCGTTGAAACAAACGAAAAAGGAATATTCTTCTCCTTGCAAATCAAAGGCAAATGCATTACAATTTCAGGCGGATTAACATCCTCGGCAATAACCACCAACTTTGCAGTACCCCTTTCAGCCGCTTTGGTAGTTTCATTACTGCCTATTTTAATCTTTCCAGTCTTCCTAATTTTTTCAAGAATAATCCCTTGCTTTGCCTTGATCTCCTCAGGCACGACAAATTTTACATAATTAGCCATGCTACACACACCTCCTTATCCCTTTTTGGGAATCATCGTCATTGGCTAATAATACAACAAGCTACAAGCCAAATAGCCAGTTGCAAAACAAAATATAATTATTTATAATTTGGAAGGGTTTAAAAGGATAGGCTTATCAGAATTAAAAGCTTTAATAAAACTTTATTTTTAAAAAACAACTCAAAATAAAAGTTTTTTAATAAATTTATACAAAAATCGATTGAAAAAATCAGTTTGCAAAAACACTTTGCCAAAAATCAACAAAAAATCAAAAATTAAAAAAAGACAAAGAAAAAACTTTGCCATAAAAACAATTAATTTTCAATTTAAGGTTTTGGCACGATTTCAGGCCTTTCATCGCTAAGGAACAAGTAAGTTAAAAACTTATTCAAATATTTTATGTATAGTACGACCAGATTATTAAGCACTGGAATTCTTTTTCCAAGCAAAAGAGAAGTAATAAAATTCAACACTACTGCTATTTGCATAATTAATGCTAATATGTACATTACTATAAACAAAGGAATCATATAAAAAAACCTTATTACTAACTCAATTCTGCTTGCCTTTTCCTCAGGTGTTATTTCAACTTTTATCGCATTCAAAACTCGCACCTCCAAACAATTTTTGTAATTAGAAACAACGTATTTGTAGTATAAAAATGTTTCTTCAGCATAGTTTTGTCCTAACTTTTATATTTTATTTTGTAAGCAGTAAATTATATTTTTTTAACCAGAAAATCGACTTTTAAGGAAAATCAGACAATTTAATTACGGCAAGATTTTAATTTATCTAATTATGTGGGAATTGATCATACTTCTTATCAAATATCCCAAGCAATTTTTAGGAAGAATAATGATTTATCACAAAAATATCAGGCGCACAAGATTCATAATATTGTAAAAGATATATTAAATGAAAAACGTGATGAATTTATAAAAAAAAGAAAAGAATTGAAAGATAAAATAATAGATTATATGATCGCTAAATTGTCTGAAAATGAGGATTATTTATTAAGTAATACCGGAGTTAAAAAAAATATGTAAAAGATCTGGCTATTGAAAATAAATTTTTCATTCATGCGTAAAATACGCTATTGGCCTTTTACCCTCAATTGAATCAATTATGCAAAAACCAATTTTTTCAAGGTAAAGTCTTTTCCCTTTTTCTAGCTTCATATTTTCAATTGCACCAACAACCCTTGAACCATTTTCTATTATCAATTCCAAATCAATAGGTTCATGTATCCATGGAATTATTTGTTTTTGTTTTGGATCGTTTCCCACAAATTTAGCTTCCACACCGTAACCATCGTTTTTTTCTATTTTTATGTTATAAGCGTTTCTAAGCCTGACTATTTCGCCTTTTTTTAATGGAATTTCTTTTGCAGGCACAATGAATTTATGTATGCCTCTTGGAAGTTTTATTGTCAAATTGTCTTTTTTAATCTCCATGCTGTCCATCATTGGCACTTCAACTTGAACCCCTTCTTCTATAAACACCGATTTTTCTGCTTTGTCTTTTATTAATTCCCTGTTATATGCCGCCATTTTTGAAAACGAAATGCGAGCATCGCTCGTGGTAAGGCCGCAATCAACAATTATTTTTTGCAGAGCTTCCGGCAAAAAACCCCTTCTTTTTAATGCCCTTAAAGTTCCAAGTCTTATGTCGTCCCAGCCAATGTATTCGCCTTTTTCAATCCCGGCTTTGATTTTGGAAGTGCTTAACACCATGCTTCCCAATGAAATTCTGCCAAAATGTATTGCGTGAGGTTGTTTCCAACCAAAATAATCATACAAGTATTTTTGTTTTGTCGAGTTTTGTGCGTGTTCTTGCCCGCGCATTATCAAAGTGATTCCCATTTCGTGATCGTCAATGGCGCTTTGGAACATGAAGCTTGGCCAAACATGATCTTTTCCTGTTGCTCTTGGATGTTCTGGTTTGTCAACAATTCTTGCTATCCACCAATCCCTTACGCTTGGGTCTGGGTGATCCAAATCGGTTTTTATTCTTAATACTGCTTCGCCTTCTTTGATTTCATGTTTTAGCATTTTTTCAAATTTTTCAGTATGGAAAGTTGCAGGCTTGTTTCTGCAAGGGCATGGTTTTTTTGCATCAACAGCTTTTTTCCACTCTTGGGTTTTGCATTCGCAAACATAAGCTTTACCCATTTCAATGAGTTTTTTCATATAATTGTAATAAATTTGAAGTCTATCTGATGCAAAGTACACTTCATCTATTTTTATTCCGAACCATTCAAGGTCATTTCTGAATTCTTCTTCAGGATTTTTCATAGGTTTTTTTACTTTCGGGTCAGTGTCTTCAAACCTCAAAATGAATTTTCCATTATACATTTTTGCATAAGCATAACTCAAAAATGCGGCTCTTGCGTTTCCAAGATGCGGAGGGCCATTTGGGTTTGGCGCATACCTAGTAACAACAGCTTCGCCTTTTTCAGCCCATTCAAGTTGCGGCAACCCTGTTCTGCCTTCTTTAGGCTTCAATTCATAATTTTCCTCAAATTTTTTGAATTCAATTTCTATGTCATGGAATGCCATTGAATTTACTTTTTTTACAGCTTCCGATGCAGGTTGAACAAGATTTTTTACATCAATTTCTTTGTGCAACGCCTTTAGTTTGCCTATCACAGCGCCGATGTCAGCTTTGCCTTCATGTTCAAAAGCATTTTTTATTGCATACCTGTAAGCATCGTTTTTCACTTTTTCCATATTTATTTCCTTCTTGTATAAGACTTATTAATTTGTTGATTTTCTTTATTTACATTTAGTGGTTTTGTGAAGATTTTGAAAGAATTCTTTAGTTTTCTTGAAGAGTATAAAGGTAATAGGCCTTGCAGTTGCTTTCATAATCGGCGCCGCCGCAACCGATCTTGTTCAATCTTTAGTCAATAATATCACATAATGCCTTTGATTAAACCTTTCCTTGCCACTGGTGATTGGCAAACTGCAAAGTTTTTAATCGCCCAGTAGAAATAGGTTTGGGTGCTTTTCTTGCGTCTCTTATAAATTTTTTGATAATTGGATTTGTGGTTTTTATGATTGCAAAACTCGTTTTGAAGAGGAAAAAGTCACTAAAAAATGATTTTTTTATATTTTTCTTCTTACTTTATATTTCTTTTCCTTGTTCCCATGCATGGTCAAAAAATTTCATCAATGCGTTTGCAAGAGCTTTGTTTTCCTGCCAGATAGTGAAATGGTATTCAGGTTTTTCTGTTTGGAAATCGCTTAATGCTAAAACAACTTTTTTTCCATCAATTATGTAAGCATTCATGCCGTGGTTGTAATCCTTTATTTTGGCTCCAGCTTCTGTGAAATCTTTTACAAGCTTGTTTGAGCTTTCGTTTATGCTTGCAATGATTTTTATATCCACATTTTTGCCTGCCAATTTTCTCACATAATCTTTAAGCACTGTGTGTTCTTTTTCCAAAGAGGTTAAGGCTCGAACGCTTTGGTTTGCAGTCTCTATTTCTTGTCCAAGAATTTTTATGAAATCGTTTTTGTCTTTTACTTTCATTACTTTTTCGTGTTTGCTTGGCTGTTTTTCAAGCATTATTACATTTTTCAATTCTTCCGATTTTTTTTCAAGTTCTGCTATTTCGTTTTTCTTTTCCGCAATAAGTATTTTGAAAACTTCTGTCGGTTCAAGAGTCATGTATCTTTTTGGCCTGCCATGAATTTCTATGACAAGTTTTTTTGACGTTAGCCTGTCAAGTACATCATAAACTCTTGTTTTTGGTACTTGTGCGCTTCTTGAAATTTCTGGTGCTTCTGCTTCTTTCAGTTTGAATAGTGAAGCGAGTGTTTTTGCTTCGTATTCAGTCAAGCCAAGTTTTTCCAAAAATTCATTAATTTCGTATTCTTGCATCTAACCACTTAATTTCTGTCCAAAACTATTATATTAAGAAGAATTAAGTATTTATATTTACCCTTTACAGTTATTTAATTACCTGTTTGCTGGTTTTTTTTTGTTGCTTGTTTTTTCTTTCCCTTTGCCGGTTAAATTGCTTTTTTTTGTCGCCAAATTTGTGGCTTTTTTCTTCTTCTTCCCCTTCTTTCATTTTGTATTCAAAGTCCTCGATTTTTTTCAACATTTCCGAATCGCTTTTTATGTCTCCCTTTTTTTTGAGTATTTCTTTTGCTAATATCCAAAATGCCAGCGCCAGGCTTTTTTTGCCTTTGTTGTTTATTGGTATTGCCAAGTCAATGTTTTTTAGTGAATTGTTTGTTGAAACGAATGCAATTACTGGCACTCTTATTCTTGTGGCTTCCTCAATAGCTTGGCTGTCGGTTTCAGGGTCTGTAACGACAACTATTTTTGGTTCGAAAAATCGTGTGTTCTGCGGATTTGTGAAAGTTCCAGGAATAAACCTGCCTGTAAAGGCTGTTGCGCCTACTGTTTCCGCAAATACTTTTGCAGGGGTTTGTCCATAAGCTCTTCTTGCAACAACTGCAATTTTTTCTGTCGCATATCCTGATAGCATTTTTGAAGCTGCTTTTAGTTTGTTGTCAATTGTTTGTACATCAAGAACAAAAAGGCCGTCTTTTCTCATCTTGTAAATGTAGCGTTTCATTTCACCTGATTTGAATTTTGTACCAATATGCGCTCCGGTATTAAGGTATTTTTCCGTTTCAACAAGTTCAGTATGTTTGGCTGTTTGTTCTTCGCCTTTTTGCTCTATTTCAGATGTTTTTTCTTCATTTTTTTCTTTTGCATTTTCAGTCATAATATTCACGCCTTGTATTTGTTAATTTCGTCAATTGTGTCGGTGTGCGAGAAAATCATTCTTCTACAACAATACCTTTTAATGCCCATGTCGTCAAGTACTTTTTCAGCAGATTCGCCTCTTTGCACTCTTTCCTTGAATTGTTCGTAGTATTCTCCTATTACTTTTCCGCAACTAAAGCATCTTATTGGCACCAGCATTTTTTTCACCTCTTGCTCTTTTGTTTCTTTCTTCTTGCTTTTGGACCAAGTTGTTTCTTTGGCTCAACTCTTCTTGCATCGTCAACCAAAAGCATTCTGTCGTAAGCTAAAAATTTCTTTTTTAGTTTTTCATCATGCGCATATTCAAGCAATGCTTTTGCAATAGCTCCTCTTGCTGCTATCATTTGACTCATGAAGCCGCCGCCATAAGTTCTAACATTGATGTCCACTTCTTGCGAGATTGGCCCAGCCAGTTCAAGCGGTTCTTTTAATAATTCTTGAACATATTTTGGTTCTATCGTTATTAAATTTCTTTTATTAATCCTTACAATTCCTTTGCCTTTTTTGGCAACTGCTCTTGCCGTGGCCTCTTTCTTTTTTGCTTTTGAAAATATTCCTTTTTTTTTCTTTGAAACCATTTACTCACCACTTTGCACCTAATTTTTTGCTGATTTCTTCAATTTCAACAAATCCTTTTTGCTTGTGATTTTTGGCCGATTCTATTATTTCAGGTTTGGTTGATGCGAACTTTTCTGGAACACCTATGTGGATTTTGAGGTTTTTGAAAGCTTTTTTTCCTTTTGGTTGTTTCCAAGGCAACATTCCTCTAATAGTTCTTTTGACAATTTTGTCAGGCATTCTTGAAAATTTCGGTCCTTTAAGAGGGTTTCCTTTTGGAGCCATTTTAAGCCATTTTGAAAATTTTTCTACTACAATTGTTTTATCGCCTATAACAACTATTTTTTCACAATTCACAACATCAATAACCTCGTTTTTTAAAAGCCTTTTTGCAATTACCGAGGCCAGCCTTCCCAAAACCATTCCTTTGCCTTCAATTATTGTCATTCCACAATCACCATTTTATTGGGAGAAATCCCGATTATTTCTTTAAGCTCTATTACTTTTCCTTTCATGCTTTCAATTTTTCTCTTTGCGGTTGCCGAACAATTCAAGCAAGCGACTTCTATTTTTTTCTCCAAGTCTCCTGATGCAAGAACTTTTCCAGGTACAATTAAAACTTTTTCGCCACAGGTTTTTGCGATTTCATTAAGTTTGAATATGTTTACGCATGCCCTTTTTCTTGAAGGCTTCAAAAGTTTTTCAGCTATTTCGGTAAAAATCTTTTTACGCGATTTTTTTCCATGTCTTTCCAACATTACTGCAATACTTTTAGTTTCTCTGTTTGTAGGCCCGGTTCTCATAAAAAATCACTTTTTTTTAATGCAGGAGGCAGGATTCGAACCTGCGAAGGCACTAAGCCACAGGATAACTCCAGCCTTTTCTTCTATTTAATTGCAAGAAGAAGCCGGGGAATTTTTTTTACCGGACATAAAGGTTTCTTAAGTCCTGCCCCGTTGGCCGCTTGGGTACTCCTGCTCTAATGCCTTTTTTCTCCAATCAGCTTATAAATTCTTTAACTCTTTTCTGAATCCCTCCAATCTTTCTTTTAAACCGTTTAAAGCGCTTTCCAAAAGCTCTTTGCAATCAAGATTACCGTGGCTTTCTATTGTAAAAATAAATGTTGTTGGGTCATATTCTATTTTTTGTCCGGGTTTAAGCATCAGGTCCCGATGCTTTTCATCTATAATCATTTCGATTATGTCTGCCTTATAACTCTTGTCTTTGGCACTTTTTTCAGATGTTATTATTGGCAGTTCTTGGTAAGCCACTATTGCTGGTTGGTATTTTGAATGGGTTTTTCCAACCCCTGCAACAGCATCCATTTCAATTTTTATTTTTTGTCCTTCGGTCAATTTTGTTATCGGAATATTCAAATAAACAGGTTCTATTGAAGGATCAGTGCTTTTAATGTCTTTGCTGTAAACCGTGCAAGGCCCTTCTTTTTCAAGTACTAATTTGACTTTTTCTCCTTCCTTGTATTTGTTTGAATCCATTTTAAGCGGAATCAAGCCAAGCCTGTGTGCAAGCATTTCATCATACATTGCGCCAGTATTTTCGTAAATGTAAACATCTTCTATTGCAAATATTGGGGTTCCAGCCATTATTTGTCTGCGAAGAGCATTCACAAATGCGTTGTTAGTGTCCTTTATTAATATTGTCATTGAATTTCCTTTTTCTTTGAGAACTTTGACATCCATGCTTTCACTCCTTTTTGCTTCTATGCCTTTTTTTACGCCTGCAACCATCATGAGGTATAGGGGTAACGTTTTCAATTGCCTTGATTTTCATGTTATTTCTCGTGAGAGAAAGTATTGCGGCTTCCGCTCCTTGTCCAGGAGATTTTGGTTTTATTCCGCCTTGTCCTCTTACTTTTACAATGACTTCTTCAATGCCTTTTTCCTTTGCTTTTTCAGCCACTATTTCCGCAACCTTCATTGCGGCGTATGGCGAGCCTTCTTTGTGTTGCGATTTTACAACCATGCCGCCGCTGCACTTTGCAATTGTTTCAGAGCCTGTTATGTCTGTGAGTACAATTATTGTATTATTGTGTGAAGCGTAAATATGTATTATTCCTGTTTTTGTCATTCCATTTCACCTTCTTTTTCAAAATTTTCTTGTTCTTCATTTTCTTGGGCTTTTACAATTTCTTCAAACTCTTTTTTGACGTCTTTTTTTGGTTGGGCTTCAATTTTAATTGGTTTTCTATACCAGCCTATTGTTTCAACTTCGGTCAATGGAACTATGTAAGACGGAGCACTTATTTTTTTTCCAGCAATTGCTATGTGTCCATGCACAATAAATTGTCTTGCCTGTTTTGTTGTATTTGCAAAACCTTTCCTATACACATAAGTTTGAAGCCTTCTTTCCAAAACTTCTTCTATTTTAAGCCCAAGCACGTCATCAATTGTTGATCCTTCTTTAACCAAACCGATTTTTTTCAAACCATTCATAAGTTCGGTTTCGCGTTGCTTTCTTGTTTCAAGAGGCAAGCCCAACAAATCCCTAGCCAATTTCTTTTTTTGCCTCAACCAAGTTTCAGTTCTTCTTAACTCTCTTTTGTTTTTTAACCCGTAAAATTCAACGAGTTTTCTTTCCCTTTCAAGAAGTTGGGCATCCCATTGTTTTCTTGGATTTTTATACAATTTTCTTTTTTTAGCAGGGTCTCCCATTCAAACACCTCACTTTTTAGCTCCGCCTTTTTGACTTGCCGCCGGCTTTGGAGATTCTTTGGCTTTTGCAGGAGCCGCAGCTTGTTTGACTTCTTTCTTCATTACTCCTACAACTCCGCCTTTGCCTCTGTGAGTTGACTTTGTTCTTTGCCCTCTGACAGGCAAACCCCATTGATGCCTTAGTCCTCTATAAGATTTTATTTCTTTAAGCCTTGACAAGTCCTCTCTTAATGCAAGGTCCAAATCAGCCATTACTAAATGCGTTGATAATCCAGTGTAAAAATCCTTTTGTCTGTTGAGTTGCCAAGAAGGCACTCCAAATTTTTCAGGATGCAGCACTACTTCCTCAAGTTTTTTTGTTTGTTCTTCATTAAGCGCCCCGGTTTTTTGTAGAGGCGATATTCCAGTTAATTTTTCAAATGCTACAGCAATGCTTTTTGCCATTCTTATTCCTATTCCTTTTATTTTTGTAAGAGACCTTTGTATTGGCAACCTGCCATTAAGATCAACGCCGGCTACACGAACAATAAGCCTTTCATCCGACTTTGCTTCTTTTTCGTTTTCTTTCCTGCCTTCAATCTCTTGTTTTTCTTTTTTTGCCATTTACATCACTCAATCATTTTTGCAATTTCTTTTTGCGTTATTTTTGAATTCACTTCAATTTTTTTGCCAGTAGGCAATAAGTGCAATATGTTGCATTTTCTCTTTCTTACTTTAGGTCCTATTATTGTCACCATTGTTGGTCCAAGTATTTCAAGCACAACGGCTTTTTCTCCGGCTTCCCTGCCTGTTGTCTTTATACAAATACTTCCAACATCAATTGCCTTCATTTATTCACCTTTAATGCTTGTTTAACATAATTTCTGATTGTCATTGAAACATCATTAATATTTTTTTTGCCAAGCAAAACCAACGCCGCTTCATCCCATATTATTCTTCTTGCCTTTGCTGAAAGTACTCCGCCAAATTTTACGCTTGGTCTTTTACGTGTTTTTGAAAGTTTTCTTATACTGCTTTTTGTTTGGTTTCCAGTTCCATGCAACCTTTTTTTAGTGACAGGGCACTCCGCTTTTGTAATCTTATGTCTTGTGTAATGTACAACGGTTTTTGAACCAGGTGTTCTCCTGTATTTTTTCTTTTTCATTCTTGTTTGTCGATCAACCATGATAATCACTTCTTATTTGCCTTGTTTTTTTTAAATTGGGAAATTATGAATCCTGTTATCATTGAAATAACCAAATATGTCAAAAAATACCAGCCCAACCAATTTGTTTGGCTGTACATTTTAATACCCCAAGTTGAAATATTTAATAAATCAAACCCTTCCACAAACCAAGGAATTTGCACAGGCAAATCAATAACCGCTTTTTCATAAAAATGTCCCAACAACCAAAAAGCTGGCAAGAAAATCACCAAAGAAAATAGCATTGTTTTTGTTGAACCTTCCATGACTTTTTGCATTGACTCCATAAGCTCTTTTTCAAGGGTTTCAAGTTCGTTTTTTGATTTTTGATCATTCTTGCCAATCAACTCTTTCATTCTTTTCTGTTTGGCTTTCATGTCTTCTTGGTGCTTTTTCATAGATTCTTTGTCCATAAACTTGTTTTGAATTATTTGTGAAACAACAGCCAGGAAAAGCGAAATGCCAAATATCTCAAACATAGGTTCAACCATAAAAAAACACCTGAAAATTTGAATTCTTAAAAGAATCAAGTTGGACTTAATACTTTTCAACCGATTCTTTTAAAAACCGCCTCCTTGTCCAAAAAATCCTTTTAATAATGGATGGGTTTCAGCCAATTGCATTTTTGCAAGTTCTTCATAAAGCCTGTAAACTATGCCTGCAGTAAGCAAAATTCCTGTTCCTGACCCAATGGCCCCGGTAATGTCTGCAAAGCCAGCCAAAAGTCCAACAAATGCCGAACCAAGAATTGTTATTGTTGGCACATACCTGTCAAGCACTTGCCTTATAATTCTTGGATCCCTTCTGAAACCCGGAATCGACATGCCGGCCCTATTAAGTTGTTCTGCAATCCTTTCAGGTCCTTGGCCGCCAACTTCAATCCAAAGCCTTCCAAAAATAACGCAAACAATTGTTAAAATAACAATAAAAACAAAAGCGTGTATGATTTGCCCGCCCAAACCAACAAATTGCAACGTAGTAATGCTTTGCCACATTTGGTTAATCAAATTCGCATTTATTCCCTCCATAAGCACATTTCTGACTAAGTCATATGGCGGAATAACAATTGTTGCAAGTCCTCCGAGCAAGCCGCCTATAAAAGGCACGTTCTTGAACAATTGAGCCCAAATCCCAATATTAAGAAACAACGCAGATGCAAGAATTACAGGCATATTTGAAACATATAAAAACTTTACAGGATAACGCCCCCCAGTGCCTTTTCTTCCCATGGTTATTGGAATATTTACATGTATCCCTTCAGTATACACCACTACAACAAAAACTATTATTGTCACAATTATCGGAAGCAAAGCATCAATCATTGCAACCGATATGTTGTTTTGCATTTCCCTAATAAAAAGAAACAATAATCCAGTGCCATCCACCAGAGAAATATTTCTTTGAAGGTTCAAAGGCGAAAAAATTCTCCACATTATGATCTTTGCAACTCCACCAGCAATAAAAAGTCCGACACCAGAACCTATTCCATATTTTGAAACCACTTCATCAAGATAAAGCAAAATTATTGCGCCCATGGCTACTTGTAAAATTATTAAAGGCATCATTCCAGGTTCGGGAGTAAGAAAACCAGTTGCAGTATAAACAGTGCTTTCCACAAAACTCAATATTATTGCAAGCAATTTTTGCATTCCTGAAAATTGGGCTTTTTCTTCAGGCTTGCTAAGATCAAGCTTGACTAATCCGCCACCAATAAGCAATTGCAAAATTATTGAAGCAAGCACAATAGGACCTATTCCAACAGTTATAAGAGTGCCAGCATCCGACGCAAGTATTACTTGTACTTGTTCAAGCCTTCCGGCGCTTGCAGCACTAAGCCCAAAAAGCTTGACGCTTCCCATTGCAAAAAAAATCAAGAGCACGGCAGCTGTCCACATTAACCTGTCTTTCAAAGAACCCTTATTTTCAGGAGCCTTTACTTCAGGCAACATCGAATAAATTGGCTGAAGCGTCTTGAAGATGTTCATTCTTTGTCCTCATCCTCCTCTTCTTCAAAGCCTTCCTCAATACCTTCACTCTGCATTGCTCCACCAACAGCCTTAATTTTTTCTAATGCACTCGCAGAAACCTGTACATTTACCAGTTTTATTTTTGCCGAAATCTTGCCTTTGCCTAAAACCTTTCCAAAACCCAAAACAGAGCCATCAACAACAACAAATTCGCCTTCTTTTTTTGCCTTTCCAGATTCAACCCAAAAAGGCAATTTGTGATTGATAAAATCAAGGTTGACAACCTTTGGCTTTTCAGCCGCTTTTCTTGTCCTCTTAACGCCAAAAGTCATATACCATTTTGTAAACTTGTGTTTGTGGCTACCAGCCCTTCCAACCCCGCCCCTTGAACCAGCGCCTCGTCTGTTTTTCTTATCCCCAGCTCCGTGCTGCCTCATGCCTCTTAACTTGTTCTTCTTTCTTCTTTTCCTTACAACCATAACAATACCCTCAAATCATTCTAAACACAAGTTCATTCATATACTCGCCCCTGTTTCCAAGAGCACCGCCCAAATTGAACGGCATTTTAATTCCCTTTCTTTCCCAACCTTTTTTTGGAGGATGCAACCTAAAACAAGGAACAATACCAACTTCCCGTAGCCTTACAGAACCATTAATAACTTTATTTGAAAGTTCTGCAAAACTCGAAATATTTTTGCTTTTAAGATATTCCAAATCAACCTTTTTTCCTTCCTCAGTATAACCTCTTTTTTCCAACACCATTGCCAATGCTTTTTCATCAATAAAGCCAAACGTAACATAATCCTTGGCTTTTTCAACCATTTTCTTTTGAGAATCACTTACAACAGCCATTGTGTTGGGCTTGAAAAGCATCAGATTTTCAAGAGTTTTTCTAATATCCGGTTTGATATTTACAGTTCCCCTAACCCTTACAACCGCAATCATTTTGCCTCACCCAATTTTCTTTTAATGTCATCGGAAAGCCTCATTTTGTTTGTATTTTTAAGAGCATTGATTGCCGCAGTAGTAAATTCAAGAGTTGAATTGGTATTTCCTTTTGTCTTTACCCAAACATCTTTTATTCCAACAAACCTGAAAACATCTTTTATTGAATCACCAACCACCAAACCAGTGCCTCTTGGCGCTGGAAGAAGAGTAATAATAATTGAAGATTTTTTTCCAATTGTTCTGAAAGGAACAGAATGTTTTTCCTGGCATCTGCATTCCCAACTGCCACACCCTCTTTTCACTTTCACAATACTAAGTTTTGCATTCCGAGTAGCTTTTTGTATCGCCGGAAATCTTTCTTTGTCTTTACCCGTTCCAACGCCGACATACGATTCGCCATCGCCTATTAGTATTGTAGCCCTATAAGAAAAGTTTCTTCCCTGCCTTGTTATTCTTGCAGTCTTCTTGAACTCCACAAGCTTGTCTTTAAGATTAGGCAACAAAGAATCAACTATTTCAGGCTCCATTAACTTCAAACCCCTGTTAAAATAATCGTCCATACTTGTTATTTCACCAGATTTTACAAGCCTTCCGCCTTCTGTTTTTGGAACCCATTCTGAAAGAATGTCCTTTTCTTCTCTGAACCTAAAATCAGGTTCATCTTCATGCCTTGTTTTTTCTCTTGTTTTTTGCCTTTTTTCTTTTCTTGCCGGCATTTTAACCAAACTCCTTGTCTATTTTGCTTTTTACTTCTTCAAAATTCCTTGCAATTTCTTCGCTTATATGCTTGCCTTTTGCCCTGTCATCAGAAGGCAAAACTTCCGCATTTAAAGGAACACTTAACCCGGCTTCAACAGCCCCTTTGAGCGCTGAAAACACTGCGCTTCCATGGACTGGCGAAGTAAGCCCTATATCCAAAACAGCTTCCTTCATCCCTCCTTTAATTGCTTTTTTTGCACAAGCATAGCCTGCAAGATATGCTGCAGGAATATTGCCAGTATGCCCTTTCCAACCAAGTTTCTTCAACCCTGTTGCAGCAAAAAATGATTTAACTACATCGCCTTGCGGATTATAAGAAACTATTTCAGCAACAATATTATTATGGCTTCTCCTCACAACCAACCTTGGTTTTTTTGATTTAAGCAAAGCCAATCTTTTTTTATAATCGGTTTTACCTTCCCTTCTTCTCCTGAATTTCACATTATACGTTGGACTTGTGCTCATTTGTTATCACCTTCAACAACCGATTGCAGGTGCTTTTTTCCTTTGAAAAAGTTTCCGCTAATCATCATGTAAATCTTTCTTGGCGAATGCTTGAGTTTTACCCCTTTTTTCTTCAATTCTTTAAATACAGCGCGTTGTGCTCGCACGTTTTTTATCCAAAAACGTTTTCCTTCTTTTCTGGCTTTTTTTGTACCAGTTCTTTTCCCTTTTCCCCTTTTTCTTCCTTTTTTCTTCTTTTCCTTAAGCTTTCTTGCCCTTGCCCTGCTTTGTTCAGGAGTGCTGCTTTTTGTTATAATTTTTTCAGCAATAAGTCCTCTTATATCCTCATTTGTCATGGCTTCTTTTATCCTGTTGCCAGCTTCAGGGTTGATCCACACTTTACTTTCCCCAACTTTGAGAATTTTTGCTGCAAGCCTTTTTGCTTTTCTGTAATTCATTTCAATTCACCTTTTCAAGGATTTAATACCTTTATACCCATTTCAATTGCCTTATCCACCAACGCAATTTTCTTCCTTTTTCCAATTCCAGCCGCAATTCTGATTGCAGTATTCTTGTCCAAATTTTTGAGTTCTTCGAGCTTTGATACAAGCATTTCCTTATATCCACTTGGATGCAAATTCCTTATAGCCTTTGCCCTCAAATATCCTATTCTTGGAATAAATCCTTCGCATTGTTCATGGTTCACGTCAATTCCTCTTGGAAATCTCCATTTGTTCCACTTTGCCTTGCTTTTTCTTCTTATTTTTCTCTTTCCAAACCTGCCTCTGAAAACAGGCGAATTTGTTTTTGAAAGTGCAAGAGACCTAAGTTTTTGTATTTCTTTTGAAGCCTTAATAATCACTTTTCTGGATTTTTTCTCCTTTTTTTCCTTTGGCTTTGAATCAGCCTTGCTCTCTTTTTGTTCAGGCTTTGAATTTTTGACTTGTTTTTTTTCAACCATAAAAATCAACCCCAATTACTTTTTTGAAACAATATAAATCCCGTCATGAAAAATCCTTATGTCTTTGCCTTTTATTTTTGTAGCCATTTCCATGTTGGCTGCAGTCTGCCCCACATGCTCTTTGTTAGTGCCTCTAACTGTTATTTCCTTTCCTTTGACTTCAACTTTCGTATTCCCCGCTATCTTGACTTTTTTGGGATTCTTCGCTCCGCCCAAATTATTAATTTCAATTACATTACCTTTGACGACAACATTTAACGGAAAGTGACTATAAACTATTTCCAATTTATATTCATACTCCTTTTCAAGACCATTTACCATGTTTCTTATGTGTGAAATAATTGAACCAGCTTCTGCATTGGTTTTTTTTCTGCCATCAAGCGCATAAATCTCTATTTTGCTGTTGCTTAATCTTATTGCAGTATTGATTGACTTGAATTCCCTGCTGTTTTCTTTTTGTCCCGCTTTCAGCTTGACAAAATTGCCGCTGACTTCCGCAATTATTCCTTGAGGAATTTCCACTGAACCAACCAGTTTTTCCATAAAAGTTACCTCAATAAACGTAAGCAATCAACCTTCCGCCAAGATATTTTTCCTTAGCTTGCGAATGCGTAACAACCCCTTTTGGAGTTGATACAATAATTGTTCCAACATCAAACGAAGGCAAATATCTTTTCTCATATTTTTCAAACTCATTCTTTTTTACTGCATATCTTGGCTTTATTGCCCTGCATTGATTAATTTTTCCAAGCAACTCAACTTTTATCATGTTGCCTTTTCCATCTTCAACAACTTCATAATTTCCAATATAACCAGCTTCTTTCATTATTCTCAAAACTTCCAACAAAAGTTTTGAAGACGGCTTCAAATAACAAACTTTTTTTGCCGCCTGCTCATGATTCTTGATATTTATCAGAGCGTCCGATATTGTGTCATTTTTCATATTACCACCTAATCATACTTCCTGAAACCTATTGTTTCCGCATTATCCTTGAAACATCTCCTGCAAAGCCCAATACCATACTTACTTATAACCCCTTTATGCGAACCACATCTTTTGCATATTTTTGGCTGAACTTTGTACGGCTTTTTCTTTTTGTTTTCGCTCATATAATCTCTACCCCGAATTTTTCTTTTATAAATTCAGCTGCTTCATTCGCGGAAACAAGATGTCTTTTTCCTATTTGCGTTTTCTTCAATTTTCTTTTTTTTATCCTATACCCAGGTCTTTCCATTGTTACAAGAACATCAAACCCCCTTATACCAAGTTTTGGATCATATTTTGCCTTTGGCATATCAATATATTCTTTTACCCCAAAACCGAAATTGCCAAACTTGTCAAAACTCTTTTTCTTGATTTTATTATCAACCGCAATAAAAGCGTCCTTCAAAAAATTTATTGCAGATTGCCCCCTAAGAGTAACTTTTGCACCAATTGTCAAACCTTCTCTGATACCCCAAGTAGGCTGTTTGACTTTCGCGGCAGTAAAAACAGGTTTTGCACCAGTTATCATTTTCAAAATAGTTCCCGCTTTTTCCAATTCTTCACCCGTCTTTCCAACTCCTATGTTGATAGTAACTTTTTCAATTCTTAGTTTTTTCATCGGGTTATCCATAAAAAATCACTCTTCAAATACCTCTGTTTCCGGCTTTGTTTTTCCAACTATGAAAACATAATCGCTTATTGTTTGATATTTTGAATTTTTGGCTTCAAGAGTTACAAGTTTTTCTCTATTCATTGTTCCAGGAACTATTGATTCAACTTTTGCCAATTGTCCAACATGCACTCCGCCAACAATTATTGCAATTGAACCAACTTCCATAGGATAAACCTCTTCCACCTTCATTGCAGGCAAAGAAACTTTTATGCTGTCTTCAACATTGACTTTTTCTTTTCCAGCATCAATTGTAAACCCTTCATTTGTCACAAGCAACAATTTACCGCCCTTAGAAATTTTTTTTCCGACAACTTTACACACTTTAAATGCCGCTGATTTTTCGTCTATTTCTTTCATTTTCAACCTGCCTTTCTTGTCAAGAAATACCCTGAAAAAGATTTTTGGCTCAACAATTTCAACAACATCAAATAAGCCAACAGGAAAAGAAAGACTTTTTCTAACCTTTCCATTTACCTTTATCTTGCCGTTTGCAATCAAATTCTTTGCTTCTTTGGAATGGTTTGCAATACCCAAAATAAATTTAATGCAAAATGAAAGCGGAACCGACATTTCTTTGTTGTGAGGCCCCGGTTTTGACCTTGGTGTGAAAGTATTTTCTTTTCTGTTAAAGTGCCTGACATTAGGCGCCGAAATGGATTTTTGCCTTTTTCTTTCTCCTCTGTTTGCCATCAAAATCACTTTGCTCCTTTTGCTTCGTCTTTTTTCTTTGCTTTGAATCTTCTTGAATCCTTGTCATCAATCCCTACAATTATTAAATTGCTTGGCCTGAAAGGTACAAGAACTTCCTGTCCGTTTGATTTTTTTCTAACAATCCCTTCAATAAGCACTTGCCTCTTTTTTCTCCTTATTTCCACAATTTTACCCTGCTTGCCAATGAATTGTTTTCCACCTCTCACAATTTTTACCGTGTCGCCTTTGCGGCATTCAAGGTTTCTTCGCTTCAATTGAGTCCTAAGCTCCTTTGAAAGATGTACGCTAAAATCATTGCCTATTTTATGCAATGGCTTGCCATAATACCTTGCTCTTTTTTTAGAAGGTTTTGAGCTTCCAAATTTCATTCACACTACCCCCGAGCTTATTCCGGCAATTTTTGGAAATCTTTCCCCAACTTCTTTTGCAACAACTCCTTTTACTTCCGAGCCTTTTGGCATGCCTTTTTCATCAACCAAAACCACTGCATTGTCCTCGAATTTTATTCTAGTTCCATCAGGTCTACGGTACTCTTTTTTTACCCTCACAATAACAGCTTTCTCTACTTTTTTTCTCATTTCAGGTTTTCCTTTTTTAACCACCACATTAACCATGTCTGCAATGCCGCCCCTAGGCTGCCTGTTCTTTACGGATTTGTACTTGTAAACTGTAATTATCTTAACTTCTTTCGCTCCAGAGTTGTCGGCACAAGTGCATATGCTTCCATGTCCAAGCGACCTGACAACATTTGCAGTAATCCCTTTCATTTCTTTCCCCTCTTAATAATTTCAACAACCACAAAATTTTTGGTTTTGCTGAGTTTTCTTGTCTCAGCAATTCTTACAAAGTCCCCTTCCCTTGCTTTAACATTATCAGGATTATGGGCTTTTATCTTTGACTTTATTTTTTTGTACCGCTCATACTTTGGCACATACCTTACAATGGTTCTTTCAACTACAACCGTTTTAGGCATTTTTGTGCTAACAACCTTGCCAGTAAGCATCGAACCCCTTATACTCAAACCCGCGTCCTTGCTTTTTTTCTCCACTTCAATTCCTCCAAAGTGCCTTCAACCTGGCTGCTGGAGAATACAATATATTTTTTCCCTCCACAACAACCTTTTTATTTCCAATTACAAACTCGAAAACATTGCCTTTTTTTGGGACGATTTTTTCCAAGCCTTTATGGTTCTCTATTTTGAAAGTATTTTTAGTTTCATCAATTATGACTCCAGAAACCAATTCTTTCACGCCATAAAAAGCCCTTACTTCCAATCCAATCATTTCATGCGCCATAATATTTTCACCGTTAATGCAATACATTTTTCCTTTAAGCATCAATCAATTCCTCTTTGTATCCGTTTTTCAACAAAATCTCTTTTACTTTTTTTTGATGCTTGCCCTGCAAAACAATTTCCGTGCCTTTCACAGTGCCGCCACAAGCAAGCTTTGTTTTCATTTCCTTTTCAAGCCTTTTTGCTTCCTCAGCATCATCCAAACCTGTCAGGACAGTAACGAATTTGCCAAACCTTCTTTGCATTTCCCTTATTTTGATTTTTTGGGTTTCCTTTTTTATGTCCCCAAAATCAAGCAAATCCTTTGGCAACCCAGTTACCTTATCTATTTCAACCATTATTTCTTGCTCACCCCTTTTCTTTTTTCATTAATTATCGTAAGCAATCTTGCTATTTTCCTCCTCGCATTTCTTATTTTTGAAGGCTTTTCCGCCCTTGTGCCAGAAGCAACAGAAGCCTTTTCCTTTGAAAGCTCGCTCTGCAATTGAATTATTTCAGCTTCAATTTCCCCTATTGACTTGTCCCTAATCGGCGCAAGTTTCTTTCTGCTCATTGCTTTGCCACCTCATGCTTTATTTCATCGGTTTCGGTCTTTGAAATTGTTTCAGCGCCATTTCTTTTCACATTCTCCTTGTTTTTAACCTTCTTTTTTTCTTTTTCTTCAGGCTTTGTATTTTCAGACTCTTTTCTTTCGCTTTCAGGCTTCGCATTTTCATCTTTTTGTTCTTTTCCGGATGATTCAGCTTCCTGCTTTGGTTCAACAGAATCGTTTTGCTCTTTTTTCTTGATATAATCCTCTATCTTTAACTTGTCTTGGAAAATAGTGTTCGGCTTTACAATCCTGACTTTTATTCCTATAGCACCAACTTTCGGATAAGCAGATGCCGCGCCATAATCCACCAATCTTGCCTGCTCTCCAATTTTTTTCATATACCCATCTGCAAACCTCATTTTTTTCTTTCTTCCAGCTTTTCCAGTAATTTTACCACTTACAATTATTTCAACGCCTTGGGCTCCGGCCTTCTTTACATCCTGCAAAGACTTGAAAACAACACTTCTCCAAGAAAAACCTTTTTCAATAAGCGCCTTTATCTTATTTGCAACAGCTTGTGCGTCAAGTTCAGCATTTTGTATTTCCCTTATTTCCAACTGCGGATTGTCAATTCCGAATTTTTTTGCAATTGTTTCTGTAAGCGTTTGTATATTGCTTCCACTCTTTCCGATTGCAAGCCCGGGCCTCGTAACATTTACCACAATCCTTGTAACCAAAGGGGTTTTCATTATTTCAGACTTTGTAAAACCAGCTTTGTCCAATTCCTTTGCCAAGTAATCATCTATTTCAAGCTTCTTTATTCCCTGAATTACAAACGTCTTTTCAATCAAATTACCTCGCCTCCATCACAACAACTTCTATATGGCAAGATTTTCTAAGCCTTCTTTTCCCAGAAATTCTTCCATGCGTTTGATAAGAAGCCCTTCTAAAACCTTGTGAAGCAAACATATGCATAATAAGAAGATTTTCAGAGTCAAGTCCCTTAAAATCAGCATTAGATTTCGCAAGTTCCAAAAGTTCAATCAAAGCTTTAGCAACTTTGACAGGATAACGCCCAGCTTTAGTATAATTTTTTGCCTCGCCTTTTCTATGCGCAACTTTTCCACGATAAACCCTCAAAGGAAGATGTTCACGCATAGACTCCACCCTTTTCAAATAATCAATTGCGTCATCCACTCTTTTCCCTTTTATAATCCTAGCCGCTTCTAATACATACTTTAACGAAACAGGCTTGTTCTTCACAACAGCGCAAGCAGTTTTTTTCGAATTAAATTTTTGTATTTGCAGATTTTTCTTCACCATATCAATCATTTCCTTGCAGCTATTGCTGTTGAGCTCTTTGTAGCTCCGATTCCAGCTTTTCCATGTGTAAGCTTCTTTCTGGTAAGCGCAAATTCACCCAAATAATGACCAAGCATTTTTTCATTCACATTTACCTGATTGAATTCTTTTCCGTTATGAACTGCAAAAGCCACTCCAATCATATTCGGAAAAATCACCAAGTCTCTCCAATGGGTCCTGATTGGCTTTGGTTGTTTGCCGCCTTTATAAGCTTCCAAATATTTTTTTATCTTTTTCATAATGTGGACAAAAGGTTTTGTCTTGGCTTGCCTTGTTATACTTCTTCTCACCCTTGCAGTGCAAATTTTTGCAAAATCTTCAACGCTCATTTTTTTGAGTTCTTCAAGTGTTTTTCCCCTGTAAGTGAATTCTTTTCTCGCCATAAAAAAACCTCTGCCAAAAAATTAATTCTTTTTGACCCTCCCTGTTCTTCTTGAAGCAATGTCCCCGACTTTTCTGCCAGGCGGTGCTCCACGAGAAGTTGATTTTGATTTTCCGGGATGATGATTACCACCGCCAAAAGGATGATCCTTTGCATTCTTTGCAATACCTCTAACTATTGGATATTTTTTATGCCTTCTCTTCATTGCAATCAATTTATTGCCTGCTTTAATAAAAGGCTTGTCAGTTCTGCCACCACAACCAGCCATGCCAATAGTAGCCCTAACACTAGGTTCAAATTGGACTATTTTTCCAGACGGCATCTTTACAAACACTGACTTGTTGTCTTTTGAAAGTATTAACGCGTACGCCCCAGAACTTCTAACCATTGACCCGCCATCTCCAGGATATTTTTCAATATTGAAAACAGGACAACCTTCTATGCAACTGCCAAGAGTTTTAACGTTTCCTATTTCAATACCAGCATTTTTCCCATGCTCTATTCTTTGCCCAACTTTAAGACCTTCAGCCGCAATTATATATTCTTCACCACCATTATCCAAAACAATTCTTGCAAGCACCCCGGTTCTTGCACTATCATTCAAAAGCTCTACAACCTCGCCTTTAATGACTTCTTCAGAATCGGCGTCAAAATTGGCATACCTTGAAACAGCCGTACCCCTAGTAGTTGCAACCCAAACCGGTCCGCCCTTACCCCTTGCTTGCGTTTTCAGTCTTTTAGGCATTTACACAACTCCCAATTTTGTAGCAACATCTCCAGCCTTGAATTTTTTATCAATGCTTACAATGGCCTTTTTTCTGCCTTTTTGATCCCTTATTATATTGACTTTTTTGACTTTGACTTTGTAAAGGTCTTCAACAGCCTTCTTTGTCTTTATCTTGTTCGCATTTGAATCCACTATAAAAACAATTTTATTTTCCGCATCAATCATGTTAACAGATTTTTCAGTTATAAGAGCATGCTTAATCAAACCCATTTCATTCATTTTTTGCTCAATATCTTTCTCGCTTTCGCCAGAAACTTGCGCCTCGCCAACAACTTGTTTTTTTTCTTCTAATTTCTCAACAGGCTTTGAAACAGGCTTCTTAACCTCAGCAACTTGCTTATCGCTTTTTTCTTTCACTCTCACAACCTTTTCCTTCTTCACTGCTTTCACTTTTTTTTCTTCAACCATAAAAAATCACGCCTGTTTGCCAGCCAATTCCCTTACAGCTCCTTCAGTCCACACAGTAAGCCTTCCAGGAACTCCGCCAGGAGCAAGAACATCAGCATTAAGATCTTTCACGCTCACAATATCCACGCCAGGAATATTTCGGCATGCCTTAGAAATTTTTCCAGAAGATTTTGCAACAATAAGAAGACTTTTTCTAATCTTATATCTTCTTCCTCGCTTCTTGCCTTTTCCAGCCCTTATTTTCCTCTTGGCTTTCGCCCTTTCCACATCTGCAAAAACACCTATTGCTTCAAGCGACTTGACAACATTCTTCGTCTTTTCAATATCCTCAAACTTTTGTTCAACAACAATAGGCAATTGCAAATTTTTTGGCAAAAAATGCCCTCTTTTTCTAACAAGTTCAGCATCCGCAGTCGCGGCAATAGCTGAAACAGTTGCCTTTCTTTTCTCCTTCTTGTTTATCTTTTCCGCCCAAATCTTTTCCTTTTTTGGCGGATGAGCCTTTGGGCCTTTAACAACAGCAGGAATACTTGCCACTTGCCCTGAAGCAAGACCCCTTCTATTTTTAAGTTTTGGCTTTCTGGCCCTCTCAATATTTATTGACCTGTATTGTGCAGGTTTGCCCCTGAAACCAACATAAGCGGCAGTGTTATATCTGCCAGAATAAATATAAGGATACTTGACTTGAACACCCGCACTCCGAATAGCCTGAACAGCCCTTTTAATAAGATTCTCATCAATTCTTGCCTTGAATTGGCTGGGCAACTCAATGTCAGAAACCTTTACACCATCAACAGAAACTATTTGCGCTTTCATCCGGATTTCACCTTGGTTTCAGAATAACCAACAACATTAGGCAATTTTATATCAACATACTTTTGCAAATTCTCATCATGCTTTCTTATAGCATGCCTCAAAGAAACAGGTCTTTTCAGAGAACCAGGCACCGAACCAGCCAAAACAACATAATCATTCCTCACAACCCCATAATTAGTAAAACCACTTTTAGGATTCACAAGCTCAGGCTTGCTTTCCACAGCAAGAACCCTCTTGTTCAACTCGGTTCTTGTCTGATAACCCATTTGTCCCGCACGAGGAACAGTCCACATTACAGTAGGCGGATGCCAAGGACCAATCGAACCAACAATTCTCCTGGTTTTTGACTTTGGCCTATGAACTTTAACCCCAAACCTCTTGACAACACCCTGAAAACCCTTTCCCTTATCAACAGCCTTTACATCAACAAAATCAGTTGCAACAAAAACATCCGAAACCTTCAATTCCTTTCCAAATTTGCCTTTTGCAAAAGCAAATTTCTCCTCAACAGAACCAGAAAGATGCATTTCAAAAACATCAGGCTTCTTCTTTCCAATGCCAGTAAGACTTGGCTGGGTTTCACAAATCAAAACAACATCAACCGCCTTGTCCTTCAAATTTTCAAGATCCTCAATAGAAACATACTTTTTTTCTTCTTTAGACTTTTTACCTTTTTGCTTAAACGCCTTGATTTTCCTTTTCAAATATTTACCAGCCTTTTCAACAGTCGCCTCTCCAAGAGCCTTCTTGCCATAATGCTCCTTTCCATAAACACGACAACCAATCACCTTGACAGGCGGACACTCAATAACAGTAGAGCCAATAAGGGTTTCAAGCCCAAAACCAGGACTCTTGTCATGTGAATTTTTCCCAAAAACAGGCGCCATGCCAACTTTATAGCCAACAAAATTCAACGGCTTTGCTCCCATTCCTTCAATATTCGGATAAGTAGAAAAAACAGCAAGATGCTTAGCTGCTCTAACCCTTGGATAAAAACCAAGGCTACCAGAACGCGGTTTACCTGCACCCATTCAAATCCAACCTAAAAATCCAACCCAAATAATAAAACAAAATGCAAAAAACCCTGCAAGCAAAATTGCAATAATAAGGCGTTTTGTGCATTTATATCCCAAGAAGTTTACTTGGAATACAGTTTACACGCTTAGACAAAAAGAAAAAAAGCAATCCGCCTCTTCTTTCCGTCTTAAACTCTAATATATAAGAGGCTTTAAAAAGCTTTCTCAAAAAGCCCTTTGAAGAAAACCCGGTTTTTTGTCAAATGCGGCTCCGCGGTTTATAAAGCCGAAATTTTATGAAAAAAAGCCAAAACAGAAATTTTTTTGACAAGAGAAGCAAGCCATAGTTTAAAAATAAAAAATATTTTTACCACGATGTCAAATCCCAATTTTTAATAAAACCAAATTTTTTTATTTGCAAAGAAGAAATTTTACAAAGTTTACAAAGCGTTTTTTTGATGTTTTTTTTGCAAACCATTTATTTTTTGTTTGTTTTTTTTGTGTTTATTTTTGTTTGGCGAGCCTTTTTATTTTTTTTATTTTTGTTGTCATGTTTTTTTGTTTAATTTATTTTTTTTGCGAGCCAATTTTGTTTTTTTTGGTAATTTTTTTGTTGTTTTTTTTGTATTATTTTTTTGCGGGGCAATTTTTTTTGTGAATTTGTTTTTTTTAGACTTTTTTTATTTTTTTTAATTTTTTTTAAAATTAATTTTGTTTTTGTTGAGCCATTTTTTTCCCATAAAATTTTGTTTTTTTCTGGCTCGGTTTTTTTGTTTGAAATTTTGTTTTTTTGCTATTTGAGTCTTAAAGTTGTTGTTAAACTGCTTGTATTTTTTTTTA